>CAMZLD010000091.1 GCA_947311635.1 uncultured Flavobacteriaceae bacterium
AGGAAAAAACTATCAAACAGGAGAAAAATCGATTCTTTTAAGACTTTTTGAAAAAAAATACATGGGAGATTTTATCGATTTTATGGAAGATTACAACGATATCAATCTCGCAAAAAAATTCAAGCAATTACCTAAAGAAACCCAAGAAGATGTTAATTTGATCAACGCAATGCGCCATTATGATCATACCGTAAATGTAAAATGGGTAATGGCACATTATAATGCAGCCAATAAATATTTAGGCGATAGTGATATTGAAGCCACAGGAGGAAGTAATTGGCAAAAATACATGCATCCAAAATACCAACGAAGAATATTTTTCCCTTTTCTTTGGAACGAAGATGAACTTAAAAACTGGGGAATTACCAATTTAGAAGGGTATAAAACAATTTCTTAGAAAACACTTAAAGTTTCCAAAAAAAGAATTGTTATTTTTTTGGAACAGTAATTGTAATGTGATAAGTACAATACAAACTCAAATTAAAATGATAAAAAGATTATTATATATTTTCATACTACTAATTAGTGTTAGTGCTTTTTCGCAAGCAAATAAAAATGCTTTTAAGCAAGGAGAATGGCTTAAATTCGACCTTAGTTATAGTGGGTTTTTAAAAGCAGGAGAAGCTACTCTCTCTGTAAACGAAACCACAAACCAAGGAAAAGCAGCATATCATGTTATAGGAAAAGGGAAGACTACCGGAATGATTAAATGGTTTTTTGCAGTAAAAGATAATTATCAAACCTATTTTTATAAAGAAAACTTGAAGCCTTATAAATTTATTAGAAAAATAGATGAAGGAGGTTATAAGAAAAATAAAGAAATTCATTTTGATCATGAATCAAAAACAGCTTTAGTTATAGATCACAAGAATAATACAAAAAAGTCTTATAAAATAAAAGATATCCAAGATATGTTGTCGTCATTATATTATTTAAGAGGGCAAGATTTTAGTAACTACAAAAACGGTGATGCTGTTAAAATGAAACTTTTTTTTGATGGAGAAATGTTTGACTTTAAACTAAAACTTTTAGGGAGAGAGACGATAAAAACCAAGTTCGGAAAAGTAAAAACTTTAAGATTTAGACCTTATGTACAAGCAGGTAGAGTTTTTAAAGAACAAGAAAGTTTAACAGTTTGGGTGTCTGATGATGAAAATAAAATACCTTTAAAAATTAAAGCTTCTCTAGCAGTAGGCTCTTTAAATGCAAAACTTGTAGGCTATAAAGGATTAGCAAACCCTTTTAACATAATTTATTAAAATTAAATTGTAATTTTACATTTCGAAATAATTTACACTATTAAAGAAATGTAATCTTGAAAAGAATAATCCCCTTTTTTCTACTATTAATTACCCTATCTTGTAAAGAAGAAAAAAAACCCATTATACCAGATAGTTTTCTTCCGAAAAAAACAAATACAGAATTTGGTTATTTGTTAGATGATTTTAATGTCATAAAAGACACAATTAGATCTGGCGAAAACTTTGGAGAGATTTTAGACAGAAATCATGTAAGCTATGCGCAAATAAACAAGATTGTTACAGCTATTAAAGACACTTTTGATGTAAGAAGACTAAGAGCAGGAAAACCCTACACCATTCTTGCAAGTAAAGATTCTTTACAAAAAGCACAAGTATTTATTTATCAAAAAAACATTATTGATTTTGTAGTCATAGATTTTAAAGATACTATAGTACAAGCGTCTGTCAATAAAAAAGAAGTACAGACAGTTGTTAAAACAGCTTCTGGTGTTATTCAGACGTCACTTTCAGAAGCCATAGACAAACAAGGGCTTAATTATATATTAGCACATGAGCTGTCAGATATATACGCATGGACCATTGATTTTTTTCATTTACAAAAGCAAGACAAGTTTAAAATCATTTACGAACAGCGTTATATTAACGATACTCTTCCCGCAGGGATTGGAGAGATAAAAGCCGTTTATTTTGAGCACAATAAAGAGCCATTTTACGCCTTTAATTACATTGCAGATTCTATAAAAGGTATTCCAGATTATTTTGATGATCATGCAAAAACACTTCGGAAAAAGTTTTTAAAAGCACCCTTAAAATTTAGTAGAATTTCTTCAAGATACAACCCAAACAGAAGAATAAAATATTATGGATATAAAAAACGACCACATCTAGGAACCGACTTTGCAGCTCCATTAGGCACGCCCATACTTGCAACAGCAAATGGTACTGTAGTTGAATCAACACGTAGAGGCGGTAATGGGAAGTTTGTAAAAATTAAACATAACGGTACTTATACAACCCAATACTTGCACATGAAAAAGCAAGCTGTAAAAAAAGGTGATTTTGTGAAACAAGGAGATGTTATTGGATGGATAGGAATGACAGGTAATTCTGGTGGTCCACATGTGTGCTATCGTTTTTGGAAAAATGGCAAGCAAGTAGATCCTTTTAAAGAAAAATTACCAGAAGCAAAACCTTTAAATGATAGTATAAAAAAGCAATATTTAGAATATATCAAGCCAGTTAAAAAGGCAATAGACGCTATTACTTACCCACTAGAAGAAGTTCCTTTTCAAGAAGATAACAATTTACCTATCTAAATAGACAAAACAGCATTTTTGTTAATAATATGTTAACATATAATAAGTTAACAGCGTTTTAGGATTGCCCCTTTTTATTATTTTTGAATATTCTTAATATTATGTTAACTCTTAACATTAAATTAAACTAAGAATAAAATTTTAATAGCATTTTTGCAAAATATTTATAAACTTTAATTTTTAATAATGAAACACTTAAAAAATTTATTTTTGGTAGCCATGTTTATCGTAACATCTGCCATGTTTTCACAAGGAACAATTACAGGTACTGTAATGGATGTTGATGGTCCGTTGCCAGGTGCAGATGTTATTGTAATGGGAACAACCAAAGGAGCGTCAACAGATTTTGATGGTAACTTTTCTGTAGACGTACCAAGTAATACAGGTAATTTACAAGTTTCTTTTGTAGGTTATACAAAAAAAACAATTCCGTTTACACTTAAAAACGGACAATTAAACATTGGTTCTATTTTGTTAGATGCTGATGGTGAAGCAATAAGTGATATTGTTTTAACTGCTACATCTTTTGCGATTGACAGAAAAACACCTGTAGCTGTTTCCACAGTAAAAGCTGCTGTGATAGAAGATAAATTAGGAACGCAAGAATTTCCTGAAATATTAAAATCAACTCCTGGAGTTTATGCAACAAAATCTGGTGGAGGTTTTGGTGATGGAAGATTAAACTTAAGAGGGTTTAATTCAGAAAATGTTGCTGTAATGATAAATGGAGTTCCCGTAAATGATATGGAGAACGGACGTGTATATTGGTCTAACTGGGCTGGATTGTCAGATGTAACCTCTGCAATGCAAGTACAAAGAGGTTTAGGGGCATCTAAAGTGGCTGTACCGTCAATTGGTGGAACAATCAACATTTTGTCTAAAACAACAGATGTTAATAAAGGCGGAAGTGTAAGAGCTACTGTAGGAACCGATGGTTATTTAAAATACGGAGCAACTTTGTCAACAGGGTTACTAGATAATGGTTTTGCTGTAACTGTTTCTGCTGCAAAAACACAAGGAGACGGTTATGTTGATGGAACACAGTTTGTAGGGTATAATTATTTTATAAACATATCAAATCAAATTAATGACGCTCATAAATTATCTATAACTTCATTTGGAGCACCACAAAGACACGGGCAAAGACAAAACAGAAGTTTAATATCTACTTATAGAAATTCTGAAAGTGGAATAAGATTTAATCCTGATTGGGGTTATAAAAATGGTCAAGTTGTTCATGTAGAAGATAACTTTTATCATAAATCTCAGACTTCATTAAATCACGAATGGACAATTTCGGACAAATCTTTATTGTCTACTGCACTTTATGTATCTTGGGGTACTGGTGGAGGTGGCGGTACAGCTGGCTCTAACAGAGGTTTGTTTAATAATAGAATTGGTGGTTTTGACCAACCAATAGATTTAGATAATATTGTTTCAATAAATAGAGCTAATGGAGCTTTAGGTTCAGAAGCTATTCTAAGAGCATCAAGGAATGATCATAATTGGTATGGTGCTTTATCAACTTATAAAACAGCGTTAACAGAAAATGTTGATTTTTTAGCGGGTCTTGATTTAAGATCATATACAGGCTCTCACTTTAGAGAAGTAACAGATTTGTTAGGAGGAGATTATTTCTTAGATAATAGTGACGTAAACAACCCTAATGTTGCTTTAAATGTTGGTGATAAATTTGCTTATAATAATGATGGCAATGTAGGTTGGCAAGGATTTTTTATGCAAGCAGAATATGACAAAGAAAAATTAGCAGCCTTTATTTCTGCCTCATTCTCTAACACTTCTTACCAAAGAGTAGATTATTTTAATTATTTAGATAGTGACCCAATACAAACCACAGATAAATATAATTTTATTGGTTACGGTACTAAAGGTGGTGCAAATTATAACTTGAGTGATATTCATAATGTTTTTGTTAATGTTGGTTATTTTGAAAAAGCCCCAGAATTTGGAGCAGTTTTTCAAAGATTTGATAATGAACATATAAATGATCAAGCAGAAAATCAAAAAATATTTAGTACAGAGATTGGTTATGGGTTAAGAGGAGAAAAATTAGCAGCAAACATTAACTTATACAGAACAACATGGAAAGATAGAACATTTACTAGAGGCTTAAGAGATGCAGATGGAAATGATTTTACGGCAAATATTTTAGGAGTAAATGCTTTGCATCAAGGTGTAGAATTTGATTTTACATTCAAAGCTTCTGATAAACTAAAGTTTAACGGAATGCTTTCCGTTGGAGATTGGTCTTGGGATAATGACATTACTGGTACAAAAATATTTGACAATGCTCAAAATGAAATTGCAACAATAGATTTGTTAATCAAAGGTTTAAAAGTTTCAGATGCAGCTCAAACAACTGCAGCTTTAGGGATGAATTATAAATTTTTAGAAAAATCTAGTTTTTCTATTGATTATAATTACTACGATAACTTATATGCAGATTTTGATATTTTAGGAAGTGCAAATATTGTATTTACAGGAGACCCTGCTGTTACGCCAACAAGACCTAGTGATACTTGGAAAGCTCCAAGTTATGGCTTATTCGATGTAAGTTTAAAACATGGTTTTAAAATAGGAAGTTTAGATGCTTCTGTTACAGGTAGGTTAAATAATGTTTTTGATACTGAGTATGTTTCTGATGCCTTAAACGGAACAGGCTCTAATGCAGCTACTGCATTAGTTTGGTTTGGTAGAGGAAGATCATTTAATGTTTCAACAAAAATTAAATTTTAATAATAAACACAAAGTAAGATGAAAAAAGTATTTTATTTATTAACCGTTATAGCTTTAGTATTTACTAGCTGTAACCCAATGGAAGAGATCTATACAGAAATAGACGCTCAAGAAGAAGCTATTATTGGTGACATTGTTTTTACAATGGAAACTGCCGACTACGAAAGAACAGGTGATGCAGATGTAGAAACGAACGAAGCCTTTATGTCTTATGCACAAGCAGAAATGTTAATTCCAGCTGTTTTAGCAGACAAATACCCAGTTTGGGGTAAAGGATCATCTGCTATTGTAACCTTTGCTTACGATAGACTTAATTCTGTAATTAATGAAGTTGCTTACGAAGTAACAAACGATGATTATACTGTTTTATTAGGAAATTCATTTCCAAATTTTGGAAGAAATCATACAGAAGAAGCCAAAGCATTTTTAAAGATTAAGTATCCTGATGCAGTACGTGGAGATTTGGTTGAATTAACTTACAAATACTATAATGGTGGTATTAATAATGTTGTAGCAAAATTTGTATATACAGATGAATGGTTAGCACCACAAGAATTAGTTAGTGCAGATTATACAGCAATGGGACAGAGATACCCTAATTTTAGTAATTTTGATGATGCAGCGTTTAAAATTGGTGTATATCTAGGTACATTACCAGAAAACACCTATGCTCAAGCAGGAGATATTAAGAATATTCTTTACACTTATACCTATATAGACGCAGCTATGCTTAGACAATTTGAAGACGTAATAACTTCTTACACATATGATGGAGCTCAATGGAATACAATACCAAACACAATCAAATTTGGTCATAATGGTACTGTTTGGGAAAAAGACAATACCATTAAGTATACTTTAACAAATGATGATTATGCTTTGATTGGAAATGATAGGTATAATAATTTTGATGTAAGAGTAGGTAGTGATGATGAAACTGTTGAAGCTCGTTTAGCTAAAATAAACACAATTTTGTTAAATAACTTCCCAGCAGATGCAGAAGGACAAAAGTATATTGTATCTTATAATATATATAATGGATCTAGTGCAGTTTGGACTATGGATGTAATAAAAGTAGGGTCAGAATACGTTTTGCAATAGCAACTAAAATTTTTGATAAATTTCTAAAACCCCGCAATTTTGCGGGGTTTTTTTGGTTAAAAAATCACTACATTTGTCAACAATCTAAAACAACAACTTATGGAGATATTTAAAACCATACATTCGTATTGGGCATATATTGTATTAGCAATTGTGATTTTTGCAGTTGTAAACGCATTAAAAGGAATGTTAACAAAAAAAGACTTTCAAGAAACAGACTTAAGAATTTCATTATTCGCACTCATAGTTTCACATTTACAGTTATTAATTGGCTTAGCGTGGTATTTTATGAGCCCAGTTTATAAAAGTATGAAAGCTTCCGGAATGGGAGAAGCCATGAAAAACGCAGACGTTAGACTACTTTCTGTAGAACATCCTTTAACAATGATTTTTGCAATTATATTAATAACGATAGGCTTTTCTAGACATAAGAAAAAAACAACCAGCAAAGAAAAATTCAATACAATATTCCTTTTCTACGGAATAGCACTCATACTAATACTCGTAAAAATACCTTGGACCAACTGGTTTTCGTAAAAAGCAATTCTTTTTTAAGGAAAGCGGTCAAGAATATTGTTTTTAGTAAAAAAAACAATATATTTGCACTCATTTTTAATTAAGCGAAAAACAATAAACATTATGTACGCAATTGTAGAGATAGCAGGGCAGCAGTTTAAAGTAGCAAAAGATCAAAAGGTATTTGTTCATCGTTTACAACAAGAAGAAGGGTCAAAAGTAACATTTGACAAAGTTCTTCTTTTGGACGACGGAAAAGTAACTATTGGCGCCCCAGCTATAAAAGGAGCAGCAGTGACTGCCAAAATTTTAAGTCACCTAAAAGGTGATAAAGTAATCGTTTTCAAGAAAAAACGAAGAAAAGGATATCGTGTAAAAAACGGACACCGTCAGTCGTTTACCCAAATCCAAATAGAGAGTGTTGTAGCAACAGGAGCAAAAACTTCTACGAAAGCAGCACCAAAAGCAAAAGAAGCTCCTAAAAAGGAAGCTCCTAAAGCGGAAGTTGAAAAAACAGCAACAAAAAAGAAAGAAGCTAATAAAGTAGAAAAAGTAGTCGCTAAGAAAACAGCAACTAAAAAAACTACACCAAAAGCAGATGATCTAAAGAAAGTAGAAGGAATTGGACCTAAAATTGCAGAACACTTTAACAATGCAGGTATTTTTACTTTTGAAGAGTTAGCAAATACAGAAGTTAGCAAATTACAAGAAATTTTAACGGCTGCCGGACCAAGATATAAAATGCACAACCCAGGTTCATGGCCTAAACAAGCAAAAATGGCTGCTGATGGAAAATGGGATGAATTAAAAGAGTGGCAAGACGCTCACGATAAAGGATTAGAATAATAATATTAAAACTATAAAATTATGGCACATAAAAAAGGTGTTGGTAGTTCGAAAAATGGTAGAGAATCAGAATCGAAACGTTTAGGAGTTAAAATTTTTGGTGGACAAGCTGCAATAGCAGGAAACATTATCATCCGTCAAAGAGGAACAACACATTACCCAGGAACCAACGTTTACATGGGGAAAGACCATACTTTACATGCTAAAGTAGATGGAATTGTAAAATTTCAAAAGAAAAGAGATAACAGATCATACGTTTCTATTGAGCCATTTGAAGCTTAAGAAATCAAGATTTATAATAAAAACTCCCAAACAAAAGTTTGGGAGTTTTTTTGTGTTGTTTTGTTACCTTTGTAATTCATGAATTTTTTATACAACATATTAACTATTCTTGCACAAGTATTTCTTAAAGTAATTGCGCTGTTTAATAAGAAGATACAATTATTTGTAACCGGAAGAAAATCAACCTTTCAAACACTTTCAGATAATATCTCAAAAAAAGATAAAACCATTTGGATACATTGCGCTTCGCTAGGAGAGTTTGAGCAAGGAAGACCAATTATCGAAAAACTAAAAGCAATCTATAAAAACCATAAAATTGTATTAACATTTTTCTCTCCTTCAGGTTATGAAGTTCGAAAAAACTATATAGTTGCCGATGTTGTTTGCTATTTACCTTTAGATACCAAATCAAATGCTAAAAAATTCATAGAATTAGTACATCCAGAAATGGCAATTTTTGTGAAGTATGAGTTTTGGCCAAACTTTTTAAAAGAATTAAATCGAAATAATATCGAAACCATTTTAGTTTCAGGAATTTTTAGAAAAGACCAACAGTTTTTCAAACCCTTCGGAAAATGGATGCGAAAATCACTACAAACATTTTCACACTTTTTTGTTCAAGATACAAATTCTAAAAAACTTTTGCAAGCTATTGATTTTAAAAACATTACCATTAGTGGAGACACCCGTTTTGATCGCGTTTTTGAAATAACAAACCAAAATAATTCTCTTGATTTTATTGAAGAATTTAAACAAAACCAACCAACTTTAGTTGCAGGAAGTACTTGGAAAGAAGATGAAAAATACTTAGTAGATTATATTAATTCTAAAATGTCAACAGCAGAAAAAATAATTATTGCACCTCATAATATTCATCCGAAAGCAGTAAAAGCACTACAACAATCTATAAATAAAAAAACTGTCTTGTTTTCAGAAAAAGAAAAACAAGACATACAAGATGCTCAAGTTTTTATTATTGATAGTATTGGTATTTTAACCAAAATATATAGTTATGCTAATATTGCTTATGTTGGTGGCGGTTTTGAAACAGGATTGCACAATGTATTAGAACCTGCAACTTTTGGAGTTCCTATTTTAATAGGACCAAAACATGATAAATTTAAAGAAGCCGTAGATTTGGTAAACCTTGGTGGATGTATAGTTATAAAATCTCAAAAAGAGTTTGATAATCAATTACAAAATTTGTTTTTTGATGTCAATTATCGCCAAGAAAAAGGAAAAATAACGAAAACATATATAACTCAAAATATTGGTGCTACAACTAAAATTTTGGAATATATTGCAACTAAAATCTCAAATTAGTGGAACAACAATTAATAGACAGTTTTGGACGCCAAATTTCTTATTTGCGATTGGCAGTAACAGACCGTTGTAATCTGCGTTGCCAATACTGTATGCCAGCACATGGTATTGATATTGTTGACCGTAAAGAGTTGTTGACCTTTAAAGAAATGTACAGAATTACACGCGTTTTGAGTGAACTAGGTGTCAATAAAGTACGCTTAACAGGAGGTGAACCTTTTGTAAGAAAAGGCTTTATTGACTTTTTAGAAATGTTAGATTTTAATGATTTGCTAGACGAGATTAACATTACAACCAACGGAGCGTTAATTAGTAACCACATCCATAAAATTGAGCAACTAAAAGTAAAAGCAATTAATTTAAGTATTGATAGTTTAGACAAGCAAAAATTCGCAGAAATTACACGCAGAGATGTTTTTGATGAGGTTTATAAAACCTTAGAAACTTTAGAAAAAAGTGCTATCAATTTAAAACTAAACATTGTTGTGCAATCTGGTATAAATACAAACGAAATTATTGATTTTGTTACCTTGACAAAACACAAAAATATAGCCGTTCGGTTTATAGAAGAGATGCCCTTTAATGGCGTGGGGCAAAAAGCGGTGAAAGAAGTGTGGAATTACAACAGAATAATTAAAGAGATTAATGATAATTTTAAAAATGTTGAAAAATTAATCGATAAAAAGTCATCAACATCGCGTAATTTTAAAATTGCAAATTATGTTGGTACCTTCGGAATCATTCCTGCATTTACACGTACCATTTGTGGTGATTGTAACCGTATTAGAATCACCGCAACAGGGCTATTTAAAAACTGTTTGTTTGATGATGGCGTTTTTAATATCCGTGATTTTATAAGAAACGGTGCAAGTAATGATGATTTAAAAGCATTATTTTTATCGCTTGTAGCAAAGAAACCGAAAGACGGATTTGTAGCCGAAAAACAACGAAATTCTGATGTGTCTGAAAGCATGTCAACCATTGGAGGATAAATTTTATTAATAATGTCAGTTCGAGCGTAGTCGAGAACTATTTTTTAACTATAAATGCAAAAAACATCAAACTAACAACCACACATAAAGCCTTAGAAACAATCCTAAATCAAACTCTTGATTTTGGTATTGAAACCATAGATTTTAAAGAATCATTAGGAAGAATATTAAAAGAAGCTATTTTTTCAGATAGAGATTTTCCGCCATTTAATCGTGTTTCTATGGACGGAATAGCAGTTTCTTATAACGCTTTTAAAAACGGACAACGAACATTTAATATAGAAGGTATACAAGCAGCAGGAAGCACACAATTAACACTTCAAAATACAGCACATTGTATTGAAACAATGACAGGCGCAATGCTTCCTATCAATACAGATGTTGTGATTCCGTATGAAGAAGTTACGATGAATGATGACAAAGCAACGGTTAACATAAACGAAACCACGCATTTTAAAAATATTCATAAAAAAGGAAAAGACAGAAAAAAAGGCGATTTGATTATCGCAAAAAACAATGTTATTTCTGCTGCCGAAATTGGTGTGTTGGCAACCGTAGGCAAAGCCAAAGTACAAGTTGCCAAAAACCCAAAAGTGATGATTGTCTCTACAGGTGATGAATTGGTGGCAGTAAACCAAACACCAAAAGATTATCAAATACGTAGAAGCAATGTACATACATTGGTTTCGCTATTACAAAGGATAAACATTAATGCCGAAACAGCACATATTACAGATAATAAAAACATTTTAAAACAAAAGATAGAAGGGTTTTTAAAAACGTATGATGTCTTGCTTTTTAGTGGCGCAGTAAGTAAAGGAAAGTATGATTTTATTCCAGAAGTTCTAGATGAATTGGGCGTTAAAAAATGCTTTCATCGTGTGGCACAAAGACCCGGAAAACCATTTTGGTTTGGGCAAATTGAGTCTTTAGGTGTGAGTGAGCAAAATGTAAATCAAAATAAAGAGAATAATACTGTTGTATTCGCATTTCCAGGCAATCCAATATCTACATTTGTAAGTTGTTTAAAATATTTTTATCCTTGGTATCAAAAATCGGTTGGATTAGATTACACAAATAAAAATGTTGCGGTTCTTGCTAAAGACGTTACCTTTAAACCAGATTTAGTTTATTTTTTACATTCAAAATTAGAAAATAAAAACGGCGTTTTATACGCACATCCAATTGGCGGTAATGGCTCTGGAGATTTGGCAAGTTTGGTAGATGCCGATGTTTTTTTAGAATTACCAATGGGCAGAAATACATTTAAAAAAGGCGAAATTTTCCCGATTATAACCTATCGGAGTTTTTAATTTTGAATGTTTAGTTTTGTAAGTTAAAGTATAATGATTTGTCATTCCGACTTCGCAGGAATCTTGAAGAAAATAATTAAAAACTAAATAACGTGAGTAACTTTTCACACATAAATAAAAAGAACCAACCAAAAGTGGTGAATGTTGGTGATAAAAAAATCACCAAACGTAAAGCAACAGCTGTTGCAACTATGTTTTTGGGTGCCGAAATCATTTCGCATTTTAAAAATGACGAACTAACAACCAAAAAAGGACCTGTTTTTCAAATAGCTATTATTGCTGGTATTCAAGCGGTAAAAAAAACTTCGGAATTGATACCAATGTGTCATCCGTTAATGATAAATGGTGTTGATATTGATATTAAAATCATCAATAAAGAAGAAATAGAAATTTTTTGTTCGGTAGAAATAGAAGGAAAAACGGGTGTAGAAATGGAAGCACTAACAGGAGCAACTGTTACTGCATTGACAGTTTATGATATGTGCAAGAGCATTTCTCAAAAAATGATTATTAAAGAAGTTAAATTGATTAAAAAAACAGGTGGAAAATCTGATATAAAAGTGAATTGATATGAAGAAAATTACAATTATTGGCGGTGGAAATCTAGGTAGCGCAATAGCAAACGGCTTAATAGAATCTGGTTTACCTCCAGAACAATTAACCATTACAAGACGTTCTATATCTGCTTTAGAAAAATTTAAAAATATTGGTGTACATATTACAAATAACAATAAAGAAGCTGTTGCCAAAAGTGAGATTATATTACTATGTGTAAAACCTCATAAAACAGAAATAATTTTAAATGAAATAGTTTCTAAAATAAATAATCAAATTATAATTTCGACTGTAACAGGAATTAATATTGAGACCTTACAATCGTTTTTTCCTAAAAACAAAAATATTTTTAGAGCAATGCCAAATACAGCTGTTGCAATAAAAGAATCTATGACCTGTATATCTACTAACAGTACAGATAATTTGGCAATTAATTATGTAAAAAAAATGTTTAAAAACCTAGGTGAAGTAATTATGATAGAAGATTCGTTAATGGCTTCTGCAACAGTACTTGCCGCAAGTGGAATCGCTTTTGCACTTCGTTATACTCGTGCAGCAATGCAAGGAGGAATTGAAATAGGATTTAGTTCAGAAATTGCTCAAAAGATTTCTGCACAAACAATGAAAGGCGCTGCATCTTTGGTGCTTATGGAAGGGAATCATCCCGAAAGTGAAATAGACAAAGTAACAACACCTCAAGGCATTACAATTACGGGATTGAATAAAATGGAACATGAAGGTTTGAGCTCAGCAATAGTACAAGGTATTCTTGCTTCACAAAAGAAAATTAAGAACTTGTAAATGGCTAAACATCAAAAACATACTGCATTAAGCCGTAGAAATAACGATTATTACGCTACGCAAGAAATTGCTATTTTAGGTGTAAAATGTGCAATTATTGCAGATTTATGTCACAAAATAGCAGAAAAGCATCATAAAACAGCAAAAATCGCCTATTTAGATGCAAGTCATTCTAATGTTGACACTTCATCATTTTTAGAAACCTATACCTTTCATCAATCAGGAAATGTTGAAACTATAAAGCAATCCGTACTAAATCCGTACACATCTAAAATTACTTTTTCACCATACGATTTATTGCTTATAAACGGTAATCACTACCAAGGAGAACAGCAAATTCTAGTACTAGATAATCAAAAAGAAGCTTCTGTTTTAAAAAGATTAGATCAATTGACCAATATTCAGTTTGTTATCAAGGCAAACAAAGATTCAAAATACTTTGATTTTTTGCTAGAAAAATTTCCGAAGCTTAAAGAAATTCCGTGTTATGCGTTAGAAGATATTCAGCAAATTGCAAATCATATTGGTAAAATAATTCACCAAAATATTCCTAAAATAAATGGTTTGGTACTTGCAGGCGGAAAAAGTACACGCATGCAAAAAGACAAAACACAGTTGCATTACTTTGGAAAACCACAAGTAAATTACGTACAAGAATTATTAGAGAAGCTAGGCTTAAAAACCTTTATTTCGGTTCAAACAAGCACTTCAGAAAAACATATTAGTGATACTTTTATTGGTTTAGGGCCTTTTGGAGGTATCTGTTCTGCATTTCAAAAAAATCCAAATACAGCATGGTTGGTGCTAGCAACCGATTTGCCCTTTATAAATGAGTCCTTAATAAAACTGCTGCTAAGTCAAAGAGATCCTTCTAAAATAGCAACGGCAATCAAAGGAAAAGGTAAAAAATTCATGGAACCTTTAATTACCATTTATGAGCCAAAAGCATATCCTGTTTTTTTACAATTTTTATCTCAAGGTTATGCATGCCCTAGAAAAGTACTCATCAATTCCGAAGTAAAAATTGTTGAAGTCGATGATGCTTTTATTAGAAACGTCAATACGCCAGAAGAATATCGAGCTGCTCAAAAAGAAATTAATGGCTAAAGTTTTGCACATTTTAAATGGTGATAGTGCCGCTACTATTTTTTCTAAAACAACACTTCAAGGTGATGTGTTGGTTTTAAGAGAAATGTTTTGCGAAGGTCCTTTAGCAACAAAAGTAGCTTCAGATGAATTTTGGAAAAAACGTTACGCTTTTTATGAATCTGAATTTAATGTTAACAAGTTAGATTATTTTGATAACACCATTAAAGAAGTAGTTCGCTTAGAAGATGTTTATGCATATGATGAAATTGTTTTGTGGTTTGATCATAATTTACATAGCCAAGTCAATTTAATGGCAATTTGCAGCTTGTTGTTAGCACATTTTGTAAAAAAAATAAACTATTATTTAGTTTCTGTAGGAAAAGAAAAAGGAAGAAAAACATTGCAAATCTTGTCTGATTTTTCACCCAATGACTTTTTAGATTTGTATGAAAACAAAATAAAAATTACCAAGCATGATTTTACATTTGTGACAGAATGTTGGCATGTTTTTGTTAGCAATAATAAAAAAGAAATAGCGGCATTCAATTTTGGAAGAAGTCACAAGTTTAAGTATTTTTATAAAGCCATGCAACAGCAATTAAAACGCTATCCTTTAGAAAATGGTTTAAATGAAATAGAAAACAAAATTAGAACATTACAAAACCAAGGAATCAAAGATGAGAAAGCATTGTTACAAACGCTTTTAATTTGGCAACAACAAGAAACCGTTTATGGTTTTAACAATCTTCAATACAAAATGTATATTAAAAAATTAAAAACAAACAAAAACTAATTATGTTATCACTCAGTGTTATATGCTTTATTGTAGGCAGTGCCTTAGTTCTATTTAATAGTGTTGATTTCGACTTTATTGCAAAAGGAACCGATGTAAAAGATAAAAAACAACTCACCATAGGTAAAGTATTGCTTGTATTAGCAGTTATTTTTCTGGCATTATACTTTAAACCTTAATTTTGGGTACAATTAATGGAAACAAAGCCAACATACCAAGCCTATTTTAAACGCCAACTTACCTTGCCAGAATTTGGTGAAGCAGCTCAGCAAAAATTAATGCAAGCAAGTGTGTTAATAGTTGGTTGTGGTGGACTAGGAAGTGCTGCAGCTGTTTATCTAGCAGCTAGCGGTGTTGGCACATTACATTTAGTAGATTTTGATATCGTAAATGAAAGTAACTTACACCGACAAGTTTTTTATACCATCAATGATTTAGAAAAACCAAAAGCCATGGTTCTGGCAAAACATATACAGCAGTTAGCACCATTTACAAGTGTATCAACTACCAACAAAGCTGTTGCCAAAGAGACGGTGTTTGAGCTAATAGAAAACGTAGATATTGTATTAGATTGTACCGATAGCTTGCCCATTAAATATTTATTAAATGACGCTTGTGTTTTGCAAGACAAGCCATTAGTTTATGGTTCTTTATACAAATTTGATGGTTATGTTGCTAGTTTTAATGTGGCTTTAGAACAAAGAAAAAGAAGTGCTAATCTACGAGATGTATTTCCAGAGATGGCAACCAACATTCCTAATTGTGAAGCAGCAGGAACCCTAAATGCAATCGTAGGCATTATAGCCTTGATGCAAGCAAACGAAACCGTTAAAATTCTAACCAAAATAGGCAAACCACTGTTAGATGAATTGCTTATTTACAATAGCCTAGAAAATTCTCAATTAAAGATAAAAATAAAATCAAAACACACAAAAAAACAAATTGCGCTCATCTTTGAAGAAGAAAATTATGATGACCTCACTTGCCAAGTTCAAGAAGCCACCCTTTTAATAACTTCGGAAGAATTACAATCATTAATGCAAACCAAAACCGAAAAACCTATTAGAATTATTTCAGTAATAGAAGACACACAAACAGTGTTGCCTTTTCAAGTTTCAGAAAAAGTTCCGTTTTCAAACTTTCAAGATTGGTTAGAGCAGTCACATATAGACGAAGAAGAAACGCTAGTTATAGTTTGTAATAAAGGAATTTCTAGCTATCAAGCAACCTTGTTAGCCAAAGAAAAATTTTTAAAAGCAACAATTCTAAGCCTTCAAAATGGCATTGAAAATTACCTATAAAAAGACATGCAACAACCCATTACATTTTACCAAACACAAGCAAGTCAGTCAAAGCAAGCCATTGCTAATTTTCAAAAACAATTAAACCTGTCTAGTTTACTGCGGTTGATTGCTTTTTTGGCAATTCCGTTTGCCATTTATTTTTTCTTCGGAAACATAAAACTTGTACTTTTAACTGCTCTTAGTGCATTGGTGGTATTTTTGTTACTAGTTTCTAGGCACGAAAATTTACTTTATAAAAAAGCCAAAGCAATCAAGTTGTTAAACATAAACCAACGAGAATTATTAGCGCTTCAAGGAGATGTTACAGCATTAAAAACAGGAAATCAATTTGTCAATCCTCAACATTATTACAGTCATGATATTGATTTGTTTGGAAAAGGTTCTTTTTTTCAGTTTTTAAATAGAACTGCTACCCAAGCAGGAATGCATACTTTAGCAAAGCAATTACTTTCCAATCACATTCAAGACATTCCAAAAAAACAAGAAGCCATAAAAGCATTGACGCAAATACCCAAATGGCGCCAACAATACGAAGCCATTGCTAGCTTGTCTGCAGTAGAAACATCTGCAAACAGTATTGTTGATTGGATTAGCAACCATAAAGCATTTACCTCTAAAAGGATCGCTATTTTTGCCAATATTTTTTCCGTAGCATCTTTGGTTGTCTTTGCTTTGCTATTCTTCGGAAAAATAACTTTTTTTCAACTTCTTATTTGGCTCACTATTGGTTTGTTAATTACGGGTAGGCATCTTACAAAAATTAATGATTTATATAAAGATGCAAATAAAGCCAAAGCTACTTTTAGGCAATATTATAAATTGTTAGAACAGATAGAAACCCAAAAATTTACAGCTGCGTTCTTGATTGAAAAACAGCAAAATATAAAAACCGAAACCCAAAAAGCTTCACAAATCTTTAAGCAATTTTCTAAGTATTTAGATGCTCTTGATCAACGTAACAATATGTTATTTGGTTTATTAGGCAATGGCTTCTTGTTGTGGGATATTCAGCAAAGCTATAAAATTGAAAAATGGATGTCTAATTATGCAACGAAAGTTAAAAACTGGTTTGACGTGATTGCTTATTTTGATGCACAAAATTCGTTGGCTAATATGGCTTTTAATCAAGTAGATTTTAATTATCCTGAAATCACAAACACTAAAAACATTTTAGAGGCAACAAATTTAGGACATCCGTTATTACATTCAGCAAAGCGCGTTGCAAATGATTTTTCGATTGAAAAAGAACAGTTTTTTATTATTACAGGTGCTAATATGGCAGGGAAAAGTACTTTTTTACGTACCATTTCTTTAAGTATTGTTATGGCAAATATGGGCTTGCCAATTTGTGCTTCTGCTTGTTTGTATTCGCCTACAAAGCTTATTACAAGCATGCGCACAACAGACTCTTTAAGTAATGACGAATCGTATTTCTTTTCAGAATTAAAACGTTTAAAATTTATTGTAGACCAAATTAAAAGCGAAGATTATTTTATCATTTTAGATGAAATTTTAAAAGGAACCAATAGCACAGACAAAGCTATTGGCTCTAAAAAGTTTGTGCAAAAGTTAGTAGGATCACATTCTACAGGAATTATTGCAACCCACGATTTAAGTCTGTGTGAAATTTCAAAAGATTTAAACGAAGTAAAAAATTATTATTTTGATGCGCAAATTAAAAATGATGAATTGCTTTTTGATTATACCTTAAAAAAAGGAATATGTCAAAACATGAACGCATCTTTTTTGCTTAAAAAAATGCAGATTGTTTAAGCAACTTTTTTACGAATAGCGCATCTATAAAAAAAGGTTTTGTATGAAAAATTTCATGGTTTCCTGTTTTTTTATTTTGGCAATTTTTTCGTCTTGTAGTACGACAGATTTGCATGAAAGAGAAGATGCCTACAATGCTTTGAAAGCCAAAAAAGTTACTTTTGAAGAAATGCTTGTGGGTATTGACTGTATAGATGCTGCAGATTGGAATTTTGTCGCCTACGGTTCTAAAGCGTGTGTGGACCACAAGGATATATAGCCTATCCATCTACTATTGATGTAGCAGCTTTTTTAGCCTTAGTAGCAGATTATACTGCAACGGAGCAAGCTTATAAAGAAACATGGGGCATTACCTCTGATTGTTCGGTTGTTGATCAGCCAACTTCTGTAACATGTGTTAATAACGAACCTGTTTTAGTGTATTGATCTAAGGTGTTGCATTGACCCAAACTTCACCGTCTGTAAAATGTTCTTTTTTCCAGATAGGCACCGTTTTTTTTAAAGTATCAATAGCAAATTGGCAGGCTTCAAAAGAAGCTTTTCTATGTGCAGAAGAAACGGCAATAATAACAGGCAGCTCACCAATTTGTAAAGCACCTTCTGCATGATGAATAGCTATTTTATAGATGTCAAATTTTTCTAAGGCAAGCAAAGCAATTTTTTCTATTTCTTTTAAAGCCATAGGCTTGTAGGTAGAAAAATCCAAAAGTTTTACATCTTTATGTTGCGTGTTGTTACGTACCGTTCCAATAAAAGTAGCAATAGCACCACAAGCGTCGTCAGATACAAAGTTAACACAACTTTGTAGGTCTAGTTTCTGATTAGAAATTAATATTGAAAAACACGATAACAAAATAGAAATAGATTTAGTGCTAAAATAAGAAATCATACGTTATCTTTGTAACTACAATCTAATAAATTATTTTATGACTGTTATCTTTAAAATTGTTGCCTTTTTAGAAGGTATTTCTTATTTGCTATTATTATTTATTGCAACACCAATCAAACATTTTAAAGAAGATCCAACGTATGTGAAAATGTTAGGAATGCCTCATGGTCTTTTGTTTGTTCTTTATATTATTCTGGCTTTTTTAATCAAGTCTGAGCAAAAATGGACGAAAAAAGAATTCTGGAGAGTTTTAGTAGCTTCTGTTATTCCTTTCGGAACTTTTGTTGCCGTTAAAAAATATGTAAAAGGGTAAATAGAGACTTAACCGCCACTAACTGGCGGAATAATTGCCACCACATCATTCTCTTTTAAAATAGCAGTTTCTAACGCGTAGCTTTCGTTTACAGCAATAGAAAATTGGGCGTATTTTTCTAGTTTCGGAAATGTTTTTAACAAAGCTACTTTTAGTTCCTTTACAGTGCTTTTAGGTGAAATGGTAAAATTAATGCTACTTTGTGCTACCAAGTCACGTGTAATTCCGAAGAAAAGAATTTTAATATTCATACACTACAATAATACTATTTTTTAATAGAATAGTCCTATTTTTGAACAGAAAATGGCAACAAAAGAACATTACAGCAAACTGATAAAAGAGCAGGCAAAACGCTTAGGTTTTTTAGATTGCGGTATTTCGAAAGCAGGATTTTTAGAGTCAGAAGCTACCAATCTAGAACAATGGCTTGCAAATGGTTTTCATGGCAATATGCAGTACATGGAAAACTATTTTGACAAGCGCCTAGACCCTACGCTGTTGGTTGATGGAGCTAAATCGGTTATTTCATTAAGTTATAATTATTACCCAGAAAAGCATCAAAATAAAGATACTTATAAATTGGCAAAATATGCTTATGGCGAAGATTATCATTATGTAATTAAAGATAAATTAAAGCAATTATATCAATTTATAGAAACTACTATTGGCGAAATTAACGGACGTGTATTTGTAGATTCAGCGCCTGTTTTAGAACGTTCTTGGGCAAAAAAAGCAGGTTTAGGATGGACGGGCAAGCATTCCTTGTTGATTTCAAAACAAAAAGGATCTTTCTTTTTTTTGGCCGAATTAATTATAGATTTAGAACTTGCTTATGATCACGAATTTAAAACAGATCATTGCGGTACCTGTACCAAATGCATAGATGCTTGTCCAACGCAAGCAATTTTGCCGAATAATACGGTAGATGGCAGTAAATGTATTTCGTATTTTACAATCGAATTAAAAGAAGCGCTTCCCAATTCGGTCAAAGGAAAATTTGAAGATTGGATGTTTGGTTGTGATATTTGTCAAGACGTTTGCCCTTGGAATCGTTTTTCAGAACCACATCAAGAAGTACGTTTTTTACCGCATCCAGATTTATTGGAAATGACAAAAAAAGACTGGCAAGAAATTACAACAGACGTTTTTAACAAAGTCTTTCAAAAATCAGCAGTTAAAAGAACCAAATTTCAAGGTTTGACTCGAAATATTCTATTTTTAGAAAAATAATTTTTAACTTTGAAAAAAACCAGTCTTATATGATTCAAAAACTATTCTCTGCAAAGTATTTTGGCATACTTTTTTTACTATTTCTTTCAATAAATTCACTTTCGGCACAACAATCTGTTGCTAGAGATTGGAATGAGCAATTGCTTAGTGCAATTCGTATTGATTATGCTAGACCAACCAATCATTCAAGAAATTTATTTCATGGTGCTGTTTTAATGTACGATGCTTGGGCCGTTTTTGATACTACAGCATCAACTTATTTCTTAGGTAAAACAGTAGGTAATTATACTTGTAATTTTAATGGTATTGCAA
The DNA here is from genome assembly GCA_947311635.1 of uncultured Flavobacteriaceae bacterium. Classification (GTDB taxonomy): domain Bacteria; phylum Bacteroidota; class Bacteroidia; order Flavobacteriales; family Flavobacteriaceae; genus CAMZLD01. Next base: position 20,768 of record CAMZLD010000091.1, read on the forward strand.
CACCAACAAATATTGATGCCGCTGTACATGAAGTGATGAGTTACGCAATGTTTCGTCTTTTAAGACATCGTTTTCAAAATTCACCCGGAGCAGCTACAACCTACCAATCTTTAAATGCATTATTTGCTTCGTATGGTTATGATGCTAATTTTACATCAACAGATTATAGCACAGGATCTTATGCAGCTTTAGGAAATTATATGGCAAATGAAATGATATTGTTTGGTTATCAAGACGGATCTGAAGAATTAAATGGCTATCAAAACCAGTACTATACTCCAGTAAACCCACCATTAGTTTTAGGTTCTTATACCGATACCAATCCCATAGACCCAAATCATTGGCAGCCATTACAATTTGATTTGTTTATAGATCAAAGTGGAAATCCTACGCCTGGCTATACACCACCTTTTTTAGGACCAGAATGGGGAAAAGTAACTCCTTTTTGTTTAAAACCAGCAGATTTACAAATTATTAATAATGGTTTTGATTGGTATGTTTATAATGACCCAACAGATCCACCATATATTCAAAACTCTAATCAGAATGGAATAGATGATCCATATAAATGGTATTTTACCTTAGTAGCCTCTTGGTCATCACATTTAGACCCTGCAGACCCTACAATGATAGATATTTCACCAAAATCTATAGGGAATATCGATATTCAAAATTTTCCGACAACTTTTGCAGAATTTAAAAACTTTTACGATTTCACCAATGGCGGTGATATTGGAACAGGTTATGCCCTAAACCCATATACCAACGCTCCATATACAGAGCAAATTGTTAAAAGAGCCGATTATGCACGTGTCTTAGCAGAATTTTGGGCAGATGGACCCAATTCTGAAACACCCCCAGGGCATTGGTTTACCTTATTAAACTACATTAATGATAATCCGTTGTTAGTAAAGAAATTTGGAGGGCAAGGTCCTGTTTTGAGTGATTTAGAATGGGATGTAAAAGCCTATTTGGCCCTTGGTGGAGCCATGCATGATTCTGCAGTAGATACTTGGGGCGTAAAAGGGTATTATGATTACGTGCGCCCAATTTCAGCACTTCATTATATGGCAGGTAAAGGACAAAGTAGTGATGCATCTTTGCCAAGTTATGATCCGCATGGATTACCTTTAATTCCTGGACTGATAGAGCTTGTTACTGTAGGTGATCCATTGGCAGGTGCTTCAAATGAGTTTGTAAATATGCTGAAAGTTAAAGCTTGGAAAGGTCCAGATTTTATTGCCGACCCCTTAGTAGATGTGGCAGGAGTAGATTGGATATTAATGTCGCATTGGTGGCCATATCAAAGACCAACATTTGTAACACCTCCATTTGCAGGATATGTTTCTGGACACTCTACATTTTCTAGAGCAGGTGCAGAAGTTTTAACTTTATTAACAGGTGATCCTTTTTTTCCTGGAGGAATGGGTACTTTTGCAGCTCCACAAAATGAATTTTTAGTTTTTGAAGAAGGACCATCACAAACCATAACACTACAATGGGCAACCTATAGAGATGCTTCAGATCAATGTAGTCTATCAAGAATTTGGGGTGGTATTCACCCTCCAATAGATGATATACCAGGGCGTATTATTGGCGAAAAAATAGGAATAGAAGCTTTTAATTTAGCAGCTTCTTATTTTGATGGCTCCATATTAAATATAGAAGATCAAAACATTTCAAAGTTAGCAACCGTATTTCCTGTTCCATTTAACAATACCTTAAATATTAAACTTTCAGAGCCAAAGGCTATTGAAATTCAGCTTTATGATATCAATGGGGCATTGTTAATTCATAAAAAAAATACCGCAGAAAATAATGAGGTTTCACTTAACACAGAAAGATTGGCTTCGGGAGTTTATTTTGTTAAACTAAAACAATCTAACCACACAATTTTAGTAAAAAAGGTTATTAAAAATTAGCGGTATCTATTCTTGAGAATTCAGTACATTTGTTAGTTCAAAAAAGATAGAATAGATGAGTCAGTCAAGAAAACGAAGAGAAGCATTAATGTACCACGCAAAGCCGAAGCCTGGTAAAATTGAAGTAGTTCCTACAAAAAAATATGCTACGCAACGAGATTTGTCTTTAGCATATTCTCCAGGCGTTGCAATACCTTGTTTGGCAATTGCAGAAAATAAAGAAGACGTTTATAAATACACTTCAAAAGGTAATTTAGTTGCTGTAATCACTAATGGGACTGCAGTTTTAGGTTTAGGTAATATAGGTCCAGAAGCCTCTAAGCCAGTTATGGAAGGGAAAGGTTTGTTGTTCAAGATTTTTGCAGGCATAGATGTTTTTGATATTGAAATTGACGCCACAGATGTAGATAAATTTGTAGAAACGGTAAAAGCAATAGCACCAACATTTGGCGGTATTAACCTAGAAGATATTAAAGCTCCCGAGGCATTCGAAATTGAACGAAGATTAAAAGAAGAGCTAGACATCCCTGTAATGCATGATGACCAACACGGCACTGCTATTATCTCAGCAGCAGCTTTGTTAAATGCTTTAGAAATCGCAAATAAAAATATAGCAGATGTTAATATTGTTGTTTCTGGTGCAGGAGCAGCTGCAATTTCATGTACACGTTTATATGTAGCATTAGGTGCTAACATTAAAAATATTGTTATGTGCGACAGTAAAGGGGTGATAAGAAGTGACAGAACGACGTTAAATTCTCAAAAAAGAGAATTTGCAACTTCAAGAGATATTCATACGTTGTCAGAAGCAATGAAAGATGCCGATGTGTTTATTGGTCTTTCTAAAGGAGGTATTGTCAAGGCAACAATGCTTAAAGACATGGCTAAAAACCCTATTGTTTTTGCCATGGCAAATCCAGATCCAGAGATTGAATATCAATTAGCTATAGATACACGTAATGATATTATTATGGCAACAGGAAGATCAGACCATCCAAATCAAGTAAACAATGTGCTTGGTTTTCCGTTTATTTTTAGAGGTGCTTTAGATGTACGCGCTACAGAAATTAACGAAGCTATGAAAATGGCAGCAGTAAAGGCCATTGCTAATTTGGCTAAAAAAAGCGTTCCAGAGCAAGTTAACATTGTGTATGATGAGGTGAGTATTGCCTTCGGAAAAGAATATATTATCCCAAAACCATTCGATCCACGTTTAATTTATGAAATACCACCAGCCATTGCCAAAGCAGCAATGGAATCTGGCGTAGCTCAAAAACCTATAGAAAATTGGGATGTTTACCGTGACGAATTAATGGAGCGCCTTGGTAATGAAAGCAAAATAGTTAGAATGATTCATAACAAGGCAAAAAGCAATCCGAAACGTGTTGTTTTTGCAGAAGCAGATCATTTAGATGTATTAAAAGCAGCACAAATTGTTTATGATGAGCGTATCGGAAAACCAATTTTATTAGGAGATAAAGAAACCATATTAGAATTAAAAAAAGAGATTGGTTTTACTGCAGAAGTACCTATTATTGATCCAAAAGCATCAAAAGAAAAAGAAAGAAGATACCGCTTTGCAGATGTCTATTGGAAAGCAAGGCAACGAAAAGGAATAAAACTCTTAGAAGCAAGAAAGTGGATGCGAGAACGTAATTATTTTGCTGCCATGATGGTCAATGAAGGCGAAGCAGACGCTTTGATTACTGGGTATTCTAGAAACTACTCAACTGTTGTAAAACCAATATTAGAATTGGTTGGTATGGAAAAAGGAGTGTCAAGAATAGCCGCTACAAATTTAATGTTGACCAAAAGAGGGCCTATGTTTTTGGCAGACACCACAATTAATATAGATCCTACTGCTAAAGAACTAGCAAGAATATCACAATTAACTTCTTTGTTGGTAAAAATGTTTGGTATGAAACCAAATATAGCCATGTTATCATTTTCAAATTTTGGGGCATCTAACTCAGAACATGCAAAAAAAGTAAGAGATGCCATTGCACATATTCATAAATATTACCCAAACGTCTCTATTGATGGAGAGATTCAAGCTGATTTTGCCTTAAATACAACCTTGTTAAAAAAAGAATTTCCGTTTTCTAAATTGGTAAACAAGAAAGTAAATGTACTTATTTTTCCAAGTTTAGATGCTGCCAATATTACTTACAAATTAATGAAAGAATTATACAATGCAGAGTCTATTGGACCAATTATGTTAGGGCTTAAAAAACCTGCGCATATTCTACAATTAGGGGCTAGTGTTGATGAAATTGTAAACATGACAGCTGTAGCAGTGATAGATGCACAAAATAAAAGTAAAAATTAATCAAGAATTTAGTACATTTGAAGTCTTAACAGTTTTGTTGTTATATGATTACACATATTAAGGGGAAATTTATTGAAAAAAATCCAACACATGTCATTGTAGAAACCAATGGTATTGGGTACTGGATTCATATATCATTAACCACCTATAGCCAATTGCCAGTTTCAGAAGAAGCATTTCTGTACACGTATCTTTCTGTTAAAGAAGATTCGCAAACTTTATATGGTTTTATGTCTACACTAGAACGCGAAGTTTATAAACTGTTAATTTCAGTATCTGGAATTGGAGTAAACACTGCTAGAACAATGCTATCAACAATGTCTACAGAAGAAATACAGCAAGCCATTGCTTCTGGCAATGTTGCAGCAGTACAATCTGTTAAAGGAATTGGAGCAAAAACAGCACAAAAAGTAATTATTGACCTGAAAGATAAAATCATTAAAACCTTTGGGTTAAGTGAAGAAACTGCAACCCTAAACAATACTAATAAAGATGAAGCGTTATCTGCTTTAGAGACATTAGGTTTTGCAAAAAGACAAGCAGAAAAAGTAGTAGATGGAATATTAAAAAGTGACAGAACCATCCTCGTAGAAAAATTAATAAAACAAGCATTAAAACAACTATAAACTTTGAAAAAGTTAATTAGGATTATTTACATTGTATTTTCATTCTTTGCTTTGCAAAATTTGCAAGCACAAGAGCCCGCAAATACACCCACAGATTCGATACCTAATTTACCTTACACCTTCACCAATGATCAAACCGGAAGTTTGTTTTTAAACAATCCTTCTGAAAAAGAAATATTTTTTGATGAAGAAACAGGTGAATATATTATTGTAGAAAAAATAGGCGATTATTATATTTCTAGACCCGTCTACATGACGCCAGAACAATATAAAGCATACCGACTTAAAAAAGATATGCTAGAATACTATAAAGAAAAATTAAATGCAGTTGGTGGCAGAACACAAAGTAGTAAGAATGCTCAAAAAAACTTATTACCCAAGTACTATATCAAATCTGGATTGTTTGAATCTATTTTTGGAGGAAATGAAATAGAAGTAGACGCACAAGGAGCCATTGATATTCGATTAGGAATGTTGTTTCAAAATGTAGACAATCCATTACTTTCAGAACAAAATAGAAGAAGTACTACTTTTGATTTTAATCAAGAAGTAAGCGCTAGTTTGGTAGCAAAAATAGGCACACGATTAAAAGTGACTACCAATTACGACACACAATCTACTTTTAATTTTCAGAATCTAATAAAGTTAGAATACACACCTACAGAAGATGATATCTTACAAAAAATAGAAGTAGGTAATGTAAGTATGCCAGTTAAAAACTCTTTAGTAACAGGTGCACAAAACTTATTTGGAGTAAAAACCCAATTACAATTTGGTAAAACTAAAGTAACAAGTGTTTTTTCTGAACAAAAATCTCAGACAAGATCTGTAGCAGCAGAAGGCGGTTCTACCATTAATGAATTTGAATTAGTAGCAACAGATTACGATGCCAACAGGCACTTTTTTTTATCGGGAGCTTTTAGAGATAAATATGATAATGCACTTCAAAATTTTCCGTTAATAAATAGTGAAATTAACATTACAAAAATAGAAGTTTGGGTAACCAACAGAAATGCAAATACAACCTCTAATTTTAGAAGTATTGTGGCGCTTGCCGATTTAGCAGAAGGGAATCCAGTAAATATTGGACCAGCAGCTGTAACAGGAGCTAATGGAAGCCCTTTTCCTTCAAATAACGCCAATGATATAGGAAATCCTGCAAGTGCAAATAACATATTAATTAATGGCGGTCCGATACGAAGTGTAGCAACTGTAAATACAGTTTTAGGTGCTTTTGCAATGCAACAAGGGCGTGATTATTCGGTGTTAGAAAACGCAAAACAATTACAACCAAATGAATATCGTTTACACCCACAATTAGGTTATATCTCTTTAAATAGAAGACTTTCAGATAGTGAAGTATTAGCGGTAGCTTATGAGTATACAGTAAGTGGGCAGCCAACGGTTTATAAAGTGGGAGAGCTTTCTAGTGATGGTGTATTAGCCCCAGACAACTTAGTAGTAAAATTATTACGTTCAGAAATTATAAACACCAATATTCCACTATGGGATTTGATGATGAAAAATATTTATGCTTTAGGTGCGTACCAAATGCAACAAGACGGTTTTCGGTTTGAGATGCTGTATAAAGATGATACAACAGGCCAACCTGTAGATAGACTTCAAAATGCTGCAACGCCAAATATAGCAGATAGAACGTTATTAAATATTTTAGATTTAGATAAATTAGACCAAAGTCAATTTGCAACTATAAACGGAGATGGTTTTTTTGATTATATTGAAGGCATTACCGTAAATTCTGAAAAAGGATTGATTATCTTTCCTGTCGTAGAACCCTTTGGTTCTCACATAAGCACGATACTAACAAGCCCAGCAGATGCAATTTATATTTTTGACGAACTCTATAGTCTTACACAAACACAAGCTAAGACAGAATTTCAAAACAAAGATAAATATTTAATTAAAGGGTATTATAGATCAGAAAATTCTAACGGTATTTTTTTAGGACCTAATGTACCACAAGGTGCGGTTAAAGTTACTTCTGGAGGAAGACAACTAGTAGAAGGTGTAGATTTTGTAGTAAATTATCAAGTAGGTAGATTGCAAATCATTAACCCTAGTTTAATATCATCCAATGCGCCAATCAATATTTCTGTAGAGAGTAATTCATTATTTAATTTGCAAACAAGACGTTTTACAGGTGTAGATATTGAGCATCAATTTTCTGAAAACTTTGCCATAGGTGCCAGTCTATTAAATTTAAGAGAAAAGCCAATTACCCAAAAAGCTATTTTTGGTTCAGAACCATTAAACAATACCATTTTTGGCTTCAACACAACCTTTACAAGCCAAGTGCCCAAATTAACAAAATGGGTGAATCATTTACCTAATATAGATACAGATGCAGTATCAAATTTTTCAATCCGAGGAGACTTTGCATATTTACTGCCCAATACACCAAAACAAATTGATCTAAACGGCAAAGCAACCTCTTATATTGATGATTTTGAAGGTTCGCAAACACCAATAGATATTAAAGGGGTTGCGCAATGGTATTTGGCAAGTACACCCTTAAATCAAAGTTTAAGTTCTTCCGGTTTAAATTTCGGGAATGACAACGATCCAATTGCTTTAACCTATGGAGAAAAACGTTCTAAACTTGCTTGGTATACCATTGATCAATTATTCTACGGAAATTCATCTCTAAAACCAGATAATGTTGATGATACTGAGTTGTCAAGAGCAGAAGTAAGGCGTGTAAATTTTGCAGAATTATTTCCAGAAATTGATTTAGATGTAACCCAAACAAGTATTGTAAGAACGTTAGATTTAGCTTATTTTCCTTCAGAAAGAGGACCTTATAATAATAGTACTAGTTATGCTAACAATTCTAACCTTCCTGAAGAAGGTTGGGCAGGAATTACAAGAGCATTAACAACAACAGACTTTCAACAAGCCAATGTAGAATATATACAGTTCTGGATTCAAGATCCATATCAAAATTATTCCATAACCAATGCAGAAGGATTACCTACAGGAATAGACCCAAATGATATTACAAATCAAGTAGGAAAATTGTATATCAATTTAGGAAACATTTCTGAAGACGTTTTAAGAGATAATCGTAAAATGTATGAAAATGGATTGCCAGAAGATGGTATTAAAACCAGCTCAAATACGTATACATTACCAGACACGCCTTGGGGTTTTGTTCCTAAAAACCAATCGCTTTTATATGCCTTTGCAGATGATCAAGCGGCAAGAGCACATCAAGACGCAGGTTTAGATGGTGCAAATGATGCAGAAGAAGCCACTATTTTTACACAGTTTGCTGCCAATCCAGATCCAGCAGGAGATAATTATGTACACTTTAGAGATGGTAGTTATGATACCACAAATGGCTCTATTATTAGTAGGTATAAAGCATATAATAATACAGAAGGCAATACGCCAACAAACCCAGAATTTTCTGGCTCAAGTTATCCTGATGTAGAAGATATTAATAGAGATCAAACAATGAATAGTATTGAAAGTTACTATCAATATGAAATATCTTTAGATAAAGCAGATTTAGTTGTTGGTCAAAATTACATTGTAGATGAAAAAAATATAAATGTTCCGCTAGAAGACGGCGGAAATCAAACAGCTCATTGGTTACAATTTAGAGTTCCTATTGCTGTAGGAGAACCAATAAATGGAATTTCAAGTTTTCAATCCATACGTTTTATGCGTATGTTTTTAACCAAGTTTAAAATGCCTGTTGTGTTACGTTTTGGAGAGTTACAATTGGTGCGAGGAGATTGGAGACGCTATACCCAAACATTGCCATTTTCTACATTAACAAACCCAAATCCTCTTCAAACACCATTAAATGTATCGCAATTAAGTGCTTTTGAAGTGGGTGTTGTAAACATTCAAGAGAACGAAATTAGAACACCTATTAATTATGTTTTACCACCAGGAGTTCAAAGAGAAGAGTTAAGAGGAAGTACAACAACGCAGTTACAAAACGAGCAATCTGTTTCTATAAAACTAACCAAATTAGCACCACAAGAAACAAGAGCTATTTTTAAGAATGTAAGTGTTGATATGCGTATGTTTAAAAACTTTGAAATGTTTACGCATGCAGAAAATTTTACAGGACTTACAGATTTAGTAGATGGTGATTTTAGTGCTATTGTAAGGTTAGGGAGCGACTTAAATGACAATTATTACCAAATAGAAATTCCATTAAAAGTAACCCAAGGTGTTGGAAGACTATCTCCTTCAGAAGTTTGGCCAGATGAAAATCAATTTGAAGAATTACTAGAGCAAATGGCTAAATTAAAACTTGCCCGTTTTGAAGACCCTGCCTTTGCTGGTAATTTTAATGTATTGTATCCAGAATACAATCCAATAGCACCTCCACAAAGAAGTGTGCGTGTAAAAGGAAGTCCGAATTTATCAAACATTAAAACCATCATGTTGGGAGTAAAAAACAATGCTGTGGTAGATAAAAGTGGTGAAGTTTGGTTTAATGAAATGCGTGTTTCAGATTTTGATAACGAAGGTGGTTGGGCAGCTGTAGTAACAGCAGATGCAAATTTTGCCGATTTTGCTAATTTTTCTGCAACAGGACGTATGGAGACTCCTGGTTTTGGAGGCATAGAACAAGGTGTTAATGAGCGCAGACAAGACGAAGCTAAATTGTATGATATTGTTGCAAGTGTAAATGCGGGGCAATTATTACCAAAAAAATGGGGTATTAAATTACCACTTAACTACAGTATCTCTGAAGAAATAAAAGATCCAAAATACGATCCACAATACCAAGACATTCAATTTGATCAAACAACCTTAAACAATAGTCCTAATAGAAACGAAGGGCAAGATTATACCAAAAGAAGAAGTATAAGTTTGTTAAATGTACGAAAAGAGCGTACCAATCAAGAAAAAAAGCAACGGTTTTATGATGTAGAAAACGTATCGGTTTCCTATGCATATAACGAAACCTATCACAGAGATTATAATGTAAAAAAATACCATGATCAAAATGTGCGAGCATCAGCGGCATATAATTATGGATTTCAGCCAAAAGTAATAACGCCATTTAAAAACGCAAAATTCTTAAAAGGGAAAGCATTTAAGTTTATTAAAGATTTTAATCTTAATTTAATGCCTTCAAATATAGGCATTAATACAAACGTTATAAGAAATTACAATCAGCAACTCTCTAGAACCTTAGTTTCTGGGCTTTCAGATTTACCAACATTAAAGCAACGTAATTATTTGTTTGATTGGGATTATAATGTGGCTTATGACTTAACCAAGTCGCTTCAGTTTACTTTTAATGCAGCGAATAATAATAGATATGATGAGTTTAATGCAACAGAAGATGTAAGATTGCACGATAATTTCTTTAATATTGGTAGAAAAAGCCATTATCACCAAACCTTAAATGGAAGCTATAAGTTGCCAATAGATAAATTACCGCTATTAAATTTTGTAAAAGCTAATTATACGTATACTGCTGATTTTGATTGGCAAGCAGGTCCTAGACAATTTAATAGCATTACCAGTAGTATAGAAAACCCTGTAGGTAATACCATTCAGAATGCAAACACCCATAATTTTACTGCAGATTTAAGTCTTACAAAGTTTTATAAAAATATTGGCTTAGATAAATTATTGTTAGCTAAAAAGAAGAGAAAAACAAATAAAAAATTACCAAAAGGAGCTAAAAAACCCAAACAAGCACCCATAAGACGTACTAAAAAAACTAAGAAAAAATTTAAATCCATCGTATATGATGTCATAACATCAGTTAAAAAAGTACGTCTTGGTTATTCTGAAAACAACGGTACTTTATTACCAGGTTACATACCAGAAGTTGGCTTTTTAGGGCGCGATAATTTCTCTGGAAATTTAGCCCCATCTTTAGGGTTTGTTTTTGGAGGTCAGTACAATGATGTTTTAACAAATGCAGTTTCTAATAATTGGATTATTGGTAGGCCAACAGCAGCAGATCCATATTATAATAAGACCTTTAGCAAAACACATTTAAACAAATTTGATTACAACGTATCTATCAAACCTTTTAAAAATTTAGATATAGAACTCATAGGAAATAAACTGTACACGAAACAACTATCACAACAAATAGATGTTATAAGCGGTGTTTTAAACCAAGATTCGCCTATTTCTGAAGTTGGTAATTTTAGTGTTACCTACGGAATGATAAAAACAGCTTTTGAAGATCAAGACGCCTTATTTCAAAAATTTAAAAATTACAGAACAGAAATCTCAAATAGATTATTTACAAATTCTGGTTTAACAACTAATAATTTTGGTTTAACAAGTCAAGATGTAATGCTTCCTGCATTTTTAGCGGCATACTCAGGAAAAACAGCCAATACAGTTAAACTGCAACCATTTAGAGACTTTCCAATCCCAAATTGGAAATTAACCTACCGAGGTTTGATGAAACGCAAATGGTTTAAAAAGAATTTCAGAAGTTTTAATATTTCTCATGGTTATAGATCAAGTTATGTCATAGCAGGCTTTAGTAACAACCTTCAGTATACAGAAAATATAGCAGGTGTGCCAGATACTGATATATCTGGAAATTATTATACCAAAAGGCTTTTTACCAGTGCCAATTTAATAGAAGAATTTAACCCACTTGTAAAAGTAGATGTCAAATTAAAAAATTCGTTTTCTTTTAAAGGAGAGATACGTACAGATAGATCACTTAACTTAAACTTTAATAACAATACACTAACCCAAATTAGTGGTAAAGAATATAAAATAGGACTGGGATATCGTATTCGTGACCTTAAAATGAAAATGCGTTTTGGTGGAAAAAAGAACACCTTTAAAGGTGATTTAAATATAAGAGCAGACATTTCATTACGAGATAATTTAACAGTCATAAGAGCTGTAGATACAGACAATGACCAAGTAACAGGCGGGCAAAGACTATTTTCAATAGACGTACAAGCAGATTATGCCATGACCAAAAATTTAACAGCATCTTTTTATTTTAATCAGAATGCTTCGAGATACGCCATCTCTACCACTTTTCCTCGAAAATCAATTGCTTCGGGAATCAATATTAGATATCAATTCGGAAACTAACATATAAATAATTAAATGATACCAGAAAATTTAAAATACACTAAAGACCACGAATGGATTCGTTTAGAAGGCGATACCGCTACTTTAGGAATTACAGCATTTGCCCAAGGCGAATTAGGAGATATTGTTTATGTAGATGTAGATACCCTTGATGAAACTGTTGATCAAGGAGAAGTGTTTGGCTCTGTAGAAGCTGTTAAAACAGTATCAGATCTCTTTATGCCCGTAAACGGAGAAATTATAGCGTTTAATGAAGCATTAGAAGATGCCCCAGAATTAGTAAACAAAGACCCTTATGGAGAAGGTTGGATGATTAAAATAAAACTTTCAGACCCTTCTCAATTTGATGATTTATTAGATGCTAAGAGCTATCAAGAACTTATTGGCGCATAATATTTTAACCATAGCAATACTATTAACTATAGTCATTGCATTGTTAAGTTTATTGTCAATTTCTAATTACGTGCCAGACTTAAAAGTTTCATGGCAAGACAAAGCAGAGCATATAATAGCTTATTTTACCTTAGCAAGTAGTTGGCTGTTAGTGCACAAACACTATAAATTTGTAAAGCAATCAAAAATTATAATTGTAGTTTTAATACTAATTTATGGCATAATTCTTGAGGTTTTACAAGGTAGCTTAACTACTTATAGAACCTTTGAATATTATGATATGTTAGCCAATGCAATAGGCGTTGTAACTGCATTCTTATTTTATAAAACCATATATAAAATAATTCAAGAATAAATAATTTGGTTAAGTCAATTAAAATTTGCTAAATTAGCAACATATAAAATTTTGTACCATGGAAGTAAAGAAAAGCCCGAAGGCAAACTTAGAAAATTACTCAAGAATTTTTATACAACTAGGTTTAGTGTTAGCACTACTTGTTAGTTATCTTGCATTAGAAAGTAAAACCTACGAAACAAAATATGGTGATGTAGTGTCTATTGCAAATCAACATGAAGACGAAGACGATGTGCCAGAAATTATTGAACAAGAAATTGTACAGCCAGAACAAAAAGCACCACCGCCACCTACGCCAGACAAGATAGAAATTGTAGAAGATGAAAAAGAAGTAGAAGAGACTGTCATTGAAACTACAGAAACGGACGAAACCGAAAAGATTGAAGTAGAAGAAATTGAAGAAGTAGAAGAAGTAGAAGAAATTATAGAAGATGTAGCTTTTAGAGTCATAGAAGATGTGCCAGTTTTTCCGGGATGTAAAGGTTCTAAAGCGCAGTTAAAAAAATGTTTTGAAGAGAAAGTAAGAAAACATTTAGGTAGAAAATTTGATGCGGACATAGCAAATGAAATAGGTCTAGATTCTGGAAAAAAAGTGAGAATTAGATATCAATTTAAAATATCTAAGACAGGAGATATTTCAAATATTAGAATTGCAGCACCTCATAAGCGTCTTAAAAAAGAAGGTATGCGAGTAATAAGTTCTTTGCCGCACATGAAACCAGGAAAACAACGTGGAAGACCTGTAAATGTACCTTATACTGGCTCTATTGTTTTACAAGTAGAATAAAGATATTATAAGAATTTAAAAAAGCGCAACCATTTGGTTGCGCTTTTTTTGTGGCATACATCTTGTGTTAACATAACTTTAACATTTAAACTTTTAAATATGAAAACGCAAAAACACCAACAACAGTTAGATCAATTTTCTGCTATTTTTCTGCAATTAGGATTTATTTTCGCTTTATTTATGACATATGTAATACTAGAACATAAAACAGTAAAAAAGTATAGTGTTTTTGTTAATTACCAACATACATCTAAAACCGATTTTTTTATTGAACCACCTACGAATTGGCGTTTTGTAAAAAAGGTAGTAAAACCTGTATCTAAGCCAAAAGTAAATGTTACACTTCCGCCAGTAGTAAAACCTCAACCGCATATAATAACTATTGTGCCTCCCAAAACACCGGTAGTACAAAGAATAAATAAAACGAAAACAACCAACCCCATTTTACCAATACCAACAAAGCCACAAAAACCTGTTGTAAAACACACCATGAAATCTATTGAAGATGTGCCTGTTTTCCCTGGTTGTAAAGGGTCTAACGAAGCTAAGAGAGCTTGTTTTGAAAGTAAAATTAGAAAATTTGTAGCAAGAAAGTACAATGCAGATATAGGCTATAACTTACATTCAAAAACAAAAAAAATAAAGGTTCGGGTCATTTTTAAAATATCCAAAACGGGCGATATAGAAATTTTAAAAATGTATAGTAGGTATAGTAAACTTAAAAAAGAAGCCATGAGGGTTGTAAATAAATTACCAAAAATGACTCCAGGGAAAGTGAAAGGAAAACCAGTAGCAGTTATTTACTCCTTACCCATTATTGTTAAAAGCGAATAAGTACTTTGTAAAACTCCCAATTTTGGGAGTTTTTTAATATAGAAAAAAGAAATCATGCATATCTTAATTTTTTAGTACTTTCGTAAAAATATAATATATAAATGAAACCTTACTTTGCTCATGAAACAGCAGTAATAGACAAAGATTGTAGTATTGGCAATGGCACAAAAATATGGCATTTTAGCCATATCATGTCAAATGCAAAACTAGGAGAACAATGTAACATAGGGCAAAATGTAGTTGTATCACCCCATGTTATTTTAGGTAATAATGTAAAAGTGCAAAACAATGTCTCTATTTATACAGGAGTTATTTGTGAAGAAGATGTTTTTCTAGGACCTTCTATGGTATTTACCAATGTTATTAATCCTAGAAGTGCTGTTAATAGAAAAGACGAATACAAGACAACCTTGGTGAAAAAAGGCGCTACTATTGGTGCTAATGCTACCATTGTCTGTGGAAACCCTATTGGTGAATATGCATTCATAGGTGCCGGAGCTGTTGTTACCAAAGAAGTATTACCATACGCCTTAGTTGTAGGAAATCCTTCTAAGCAAATAGGTTGGGTTAGCGAATATGGGCATAGACTCCATTTTGATAATCAAGGTTTTGCAACCTGTGAAGAAAGTGGTCAAAAGTATAAGTTGACAGACCATCAAGTTAAGCAAATACAAGAATGAAAAAAATTTTATCAATCACCTTTTTTACAATTTTAGTTTTCACTTCTTTAAATGCTCAGGTAGAAAAATATCCAGTATTTAAAGAATGTCAAGATCAAGATATAGAAACTTTAAAAAAATGTTTTCACACACAGGTTTATGAAAAAGTAATTCAAAAAATTACGGTACCAGAAGCAATGGTACAAGATGATTTTAAAGGCATTGTCAATGCAGTATTTTTAGTTTCAAAAAACGGAGATTTTAAAGTACTTTATGTCAATACACCCTATAAATCCTTTAAAAAAGAAGTTTCAAGTGCTTTTTCAGCATTAAAAAAAATACAACCTGCTACTTTTAACAATCATGCTGTTGATATGCGTTTTGTGATGCCCATACCAATTCCGTTAGAGATGGAAATGCCTTCAGAAGCATTGGTAGAAACCATACCTATTAAAAACACCAAAGAAATTGAAGATTTCGACCCAAATTTATCACTTTCAAGAGATGCTATTGCCAATCATTTTCCAGAGCATCAAAGCCAGTTAAACGTACCTTTGGTGCATCAAAAATATGCATATTTAGATGGTTTTTACAATCAAAGAGCCAATTCGCATACCGCAGTAAAGCCTTATATTTATTCAGATGTTGAAGATTATGTTGATTTAACTTCAGAAAAAAAAGCCTTGCTAAAAGAGACTACTACTTGGTTAGTAAAAAAATGGTGGAATGATCACATGATGCATGTACAGGGCAAAGACTATTGGTTTACTTTAAACCCTATGGTAGATTTACAAGTAGGCAAATCTGGATCAATAAACACTTACAATAACACAAGAGCCATTGCTATTAATGGCGGATTGGGTGAAAAATTTAATTTTTCTGCTAGTATTTATGAAAGTCAGGGGCGTTTTGCAGATTACTTTAATAGTTATGCAGAGTCTATAAAACCTTCTGGCGGAAACCCTGCAGTAATACCAGGTAGAGGTATTGCAAAAGTATTTAAAACAGATTCTTATGATTATCCTGTTGCAGAGGCGTATTTGTCATATTCTCCAAACAAGCGATTTAATTTTCAGTTTGGACAAGGCAAAAATTTTATCGGTGATGGTTATCGTTCGTTATTTTTGAGTGATGTAGCATCACCTTATCCACATTTTAAAATTAGCACCAATTTTTGGAAAATAAAATATACTAATTTATGGATGTGGCTTAGAGATCTGCGTCCAGAAGTAACGGTAGATGGTGTTTATAAGCAAAAATTTATGGCCATGCATTATCTTAGTTACAATGTAACGAAAAAATTAAATATTGGCTTGTTTGAATCTGTTATTTGGGACGATAGTAACAATCGTGGTTTTGATATTAATTACTTAAATCCCATCATTTTTTACAGAGCCATAGAATTTTCTACAGGTTCTAAAGGCGGAAATGCTTTGGTAGGTTTAAGCGCAAAATATAAATGGAATACCAAAGTTTCATTATACAGTCAATTTTTATTAGATGAATTAACGGTTTCTCAAATTACCAAAAAGAATGGTTATTGGGCAAATAAATTTGGTGTACAATTGGGTGTTAAATATTATGATGCCTTTCACATTAAAAATTTATTTCTGCAGGCAGAATACAATGTGGTAAGGCCCTATACGTATTCTCATAATAAGGTTGATTTAAATTACGGTCATGCCAACCAATCTATGGCACATTTATGGGGTTCTAATTTTAAAGAATTTTTAGCAATTGCCAGATATACGAAAGAGCGTTGGTATGGAAATGCAAAATTTACCTTCGGAAAAAAAGGTTTTGATTATGATACAAGCACCTCTAGTTATGGTGGAGATATTTACAATGATTATTCCAATCGCATTCAAGACTTTGGAAACACCATAGGTCAAGGAAATACAGCAAATATATTTGTGGCTGATTTACAAGTTGGTTACCTAGTAAATCCAACAACCAATTTAAAGTTTTTTGGAGGCATTACTTATAGAAATTTTAATATAGATACACCAACAATAACTTTTAATAGCGCCAATACAACGTGGTTCACTGTTGGTTTAAAAACAGATGTATTTAATTGGTATACAGATTTTTAGATTCAAATTGTGGGCTTATTAACATAAACTCTGTATATTTACCCTTTAAAATTAAGGATATGAAACAATTTAAAGGTAAAATATACTAAACTTTGTAAAAGAACTACCATATGATGATGCATGTAAAGCATATTTAGCTAAATACAAAAAGACCGGCACTATCTCATAAAGTGTGTAAGTTTAAAAATCTCGGGATTAATTAGTCGCTCCTTAATTTCATTATAAGAACATGTCAATCAAGTTAATACGTCAAAAAAA
>CAMZLD010000092.1 GCA_947311635.1 uncultured Flavobacteriaceae bacterium
CAATAATTTTCAAATAACTGTTTATCGTATAGTTACAATCAAGTCTTTTATCTTTCGTCTAATAGTGAAACGGTCTTACGTCTTTAGACGGATACTACACAAATAATAATTTATATAGTCATTGAAAAAATACGTGTTTCTGGTTTTTTATTCAGCAAGCGCAAATCAAAAGCCATACAGATATTTCGTACAAACATTCGTCCTTCTTCTTTTACGGTAACTTTTTGGTTTGTAACCTCTACTAAACCATCTTCAATGATTTCGTGTAACCGATGCGTAATTTCTTTCTTTGTTTGGGCGCTCAATTTATCATTCCAATTAGTTTCTAAATGACACATCAAATCTAAAATGTGTTTTCTAATTACTAAATCTTCTGCTGTTAACAGGTGTCCTCTAAAAATTGGGATTTCACCGTTGTTTACTCGTTCTTGATAGGTTTCTACTGATTTTTCGTTTTGTGCAAATCCATACCAAGAATCACTTATTGATGACATTCCTAAACCAATCATCAATTTGGTTTTTCCTGCGGTATAACCCATAAAATTACGATGTAATTTGTTAGATTCCATTGCTTTATATAATGAATCTGTTGGTAATGCAAAGTGATCCATTCCTATTTCAAAATAACCATTCTCAAAAAATAGTTGCTTTCCTAATTCGTATAGATGTCGCTTTTCTTGGTCTTTTGGCAAATCATTTTCATCAAAACCTCGTTGTCCAACACCTTTTATCCATGGCACATGTGCATAACTATAATATGCAATTCTATCAGGTTTTAAAGCGATTGTTTTTTTAATAGTATCTCTAATGGTTTGTTCCGTTTGAAAAGGAAGTCCGAAAATTAAATCGTGACTAATAGATGTATAACCAATTTTTCGAGATAAATCGTTTACCTTTTTTACTTGCTCAAAACTCTGCACTCGATGTATTGATTTTTGAACTTTTGCATCGTAATCTTGAATTCCGAAACTATTTCTACGAGATCCTAAATTATACAAAGTTTGTAATTGTTTTTCTGAAGTATGATTTGGATGCCCTTCATAACTTAATTCGAACGTTTTAAATTTGTCTGCTCTTTTAAAAATACCATCTATTAGTTTTTTTAAATTTTCTGAAGAAAAAAATGTTGGCGTTCCGCCTCCTAAATGAATTTCTCTAATTTTTGGTTTTTTTAGCAACAAATCGCAATATAAATTCCATTCTTTTAATACGGTGTCTAGGTACGGTTCTTCAACAGAATGACGTTTGGTAATTCGTTTATGACACGCACAAAACGTGCACAAACTCTCGCAAAAAGGCAAATGAATGTACAAACTAATTCCTTCTGTTTCATTGCTCTCATTAAATGCTTTTACAGTTGATTTTTTCCAATCTTGCAAAGCAATTCCTGCTGCATCCCAAAAAGGAACGGTTGGATAACTGGTGTATCGTGGTCCAGGAATGTTGTATTTTTGAATTAAGTTATTCATATTCTTTTACTGCATCAATAAATGCCTTTGCGTTATCTAATGGTGTATTTGGTAAAATTCCGTGTCCTAAATTGACGATATATTTATCTTTTCCGAAGTTATCTATCATGGTTTTTACCATTTTTTTAATTTCAGAAGGTGGAGAAAGCAATCGAGACGGATCAAAATTACCTTGTAAAGTCATATTCCCTCCTGTTAAATAACGTGCATTTTTAGGTGTTATCGTCCAATCTACTCCTAAAGCAGACGCATTGGATTTTGCCATTTCTTGCAACGCAAACCAACAGCCTTTTCCGAAGGCAATTACGGGTGCATCATCTTTTAAGGCTTCAATAATTTGATTGATATATTGCCAAGAAAATTCTTGATAATCAACTGGCGACAACATACCGCCCCAAGAATCAAAAATTTGCACTGCATCTACACCTGCTTTTACCTTTGCTTTTAAATACGCAATTGTAGTGTCGGTAATTTTTTGTAATAATTGATGTGCCGCTATCGGATTTGTAAAACAAAACTCTTTTGCTTTGTCAAAATTCTTACTTCCTTGACCTTGTACCACATAACATAAAATGGTCCAAGGAGAACCTGCAAAACCAATTAAAGGCACTTCATTATTTAACAATGCTTTGGTTGCTTTTACGGCTTGAAACACATAATTTAATTCTTCATATACATCAGGAACAATTACATTATCAACTCCTTTTTGATCTCTTACTGGATTTGGCAAATAAGGCCCAAAATTAGGTTTCATTTCTACCTCAATATTCATTGCTTGTGGAATGACTAAGATATCTGAAAATAAAATGGCGGTATCCATGCCGAATCTTCGGATAGGTTGCACAGTAATTTCTGATGCCAGTTCTGGTGTACGACAACGTGTAAAAAAATCGTATTTTTCACGAATTGCTATAAATTCTGGCAAAAATCTTCCTGCTTGTCGCATCATCCAAACGGGTGGACGCTCAACGGTTTCGCCTTTTAAGGCTCTTAAAAATAAATCGTTTTTTATCATTTAAGTTATATTTATCTATTAAGACCACAAAGGTTTTGAAAACCAATGATGTCTAAAATTTACAATTACATTATAGAAACGGCTTCCATTGCTTTATCAATCGCTATTTCTAATTTTTGCGTGTCTTTTTTTGTCAATGCTGATGATAAAAACCACGCTTCAAACTGTGATGGTGGTAAAAAAACACCGTTGTTAATCATTTCCCAAAAGAACACGCCAAATTTTTCGGTATCACTTGTTTGCGCTGTTTTAAAATCAACAACCTCATCCGAAGTAAAAAACGGATTTATCATAGAACCGAATCTATTGACTGTAATTTCTACGCTATATTTCTTTGCAGATTTCAATAAAAATCCTTCTATCTCAGATGCAATTCTATCAAATTTTTGATATGGATTTTGTTTTTTTAATTCTGTTAATGTTGCAATTCCAGATGCCATTGCAATTGGATTTCCACTCAAAGTTCCTGCTTGATACATGGCTCCTAAAGGCGAAACCATTTCCATAATTTCGTTTCTTGCTCCGTAAGCACCTACAGGAAAACCGCCACCAATTACTTTTCCAAGGCAAGTAATATCTGCTGTTACGTTAAATAATTCTTGCGCACCACCAAATTTAGAACGGAAACCTGTCATCACCTCATCTGCAATTAATAGAATACCGTTTTCTTTTGCCAACTCGCTTAAGTGCTTTAAAAAATTATCCTTCGGAAGTACAACGCCCATATTTCCACCAACTGGTTCAATAATTATTGCTGCAATATCTGTATGTTTTTTAATGTGTTGCTTTACACTTTCAAGGTTGTTATATTCTGCTATTAGAGTGTTTTTTACAGCATCATTGGGCACTCCTTTACTTCCTGGAATACTCAATGTTGCTAAGCCTGAACCTGCTGCAACCAATAACGCATCTGAATGCCCATGATAACAACCTGCAAATTTGATAATTTTATCCTTGCCTGTAAACGCTCTTGCTAAACGTAAAGCACTTAAGACGGCTTCTGTTCCTGAATTTACAAATCGTACTTTATCCATCTTCGGAAAAGCATCACAAACAATTTTTGCCAGTTTTATTTCATTTTTGGTAGATGCTCCAAATGTATAACCGTTTTGAAGCGATTTTTCTATGGCTTTTTGTACTTTTTTATGACGATGTCCTAAAATCATTGGTCCATAAGAAAGCACTAAATCTATGTATTTATTATTATCTACATCTGTAATTTTGCTTCCTTTTGCTTTTTTGATAAACAATGGATTTCCACCAACAGAAGCAAAGGCTCTTACGGGAGAATTTACTGCTCCTACAAGGTTTACAAGTCCTTTTTTATATAATTTTTCTGATTTTTTGTGTTTCATTTTCTATCGGTAAATAGACCTCACAGGTTTTAAAAACCTGTGAGGTCTTCATTTTATCTTTTCTGAAGTATTTTTGCTGCTTCCTTAGCAAAATAGGTAATAATAATATCTGCTCCTGCTCTTTTCATAGATAAAAGGCTTTCCATCATCACCTTTTCACCATCAATCCACCCTTTTTCTGCGGCTGCTTTTACCATAGCGTATTCTCCACTTACATTGTAACAAGCAATGGGTCTATCAAAGGTGTTTTTTAAATCACGAATAATATCTAAATACGAAAGTGCTGGTTTTACCATTAAAATATCTGCTCCTTCTTGATCGTCAAAAGT
This sequence comes from uncultured Flavobacteriaceae bacterium, assembly GCA_947311635.1. Lineage (GTDB taxonomy): Bacteria > Bacteroidota > Bacteroidia > Flavobacteriales > Flavobacteriaceae > CAMZLD01. Next base: position 4,169 of record CAMZLD010000092.1, read on the forward strand.
AGCTTCACGCATGGCTTCGTCTCTATTTGCTGGATCCATTTGATAGGTTCTACGATCACCAAATGTTGGTGCTGAATCTGCTGCATCTCTAAAAGGTCCATAAAAAGCAGACGAATATTTAACAGAATAGCCCATAATTGGTAAATCTACAAACCCTGTATTATCTAGAGATTCTCTAATCATTGCAACAGTTCCGTCCATCATGCCAGAAGGTGCAATCATGTCTGCTCCTGCCTTGGCATGAGATATGGATTGCTTTGCTATATTTACCAAAGTGGCATCATTATCAACATCGTTATGATGGATAATTCCGCAGTGACCGTGACTTGTATATTCACAAAAACACACATCTGTAATGACGTATAAACTTGGGTAATTTTTCTTTATAAATCGAATGGTTTTTTGAATAATTCCTTCATCATTCCATGTTTCTGAACCTTCTTCATCTTTATTTGTTGGTATTCCGAAGAGTAAAACGGCTGGTATTTTTAAAGCTGTTATTTCGTCTAACTCTTTCGAAATTTTATCCAAAGAAAAACGTTTGATTCCTGGCATGGAAACTATTTCGGTTTCAATATTTTCTCCTTCTTCTATAAATAATGGATATATAAGGTCGTCAACCGAAAGTTTGGTTTCTCTTACCAATCTTCTAATGTTCTCTGTTTTTCTAAGTCTTCTTGTTCTAAACATCTATGGCATTGTTTTTATAATAGCTATTAACCTCATTTAAAACACTTTCTACTGTAGGTAATTTTGCTGTAACAACGTTAGAAAAGTGTTTTTTAGCTTCTTTTGCGGTAGTAGCTCCTATACAAAATACCGGAATTTCTAATGGTGCATTCTCAAGCAAAAAACTTTCGATTGCAGACGGACTAAAAAACAGTATGCCTTTATGCTTTTCTAATATTTTTTTTGGTGTCAATAACGTTTTATAAACCGTTGTTTTTTCTACTTCGATGTTGTTATTTTCTAAAATCTGAGGAAGTTCTGTTCTGCTCAAATTTCCGCAGAAAAAAGTAATTTGTTTTTCTTTTAAATTTTTCACCAAATAGCTTGCTAAAGCTTCTGCGGTATTTTCTACATGAGCTACTTTTCCTATTTTCTTTTCTATTAAGCGTTTTGTACGACGACCAACGCAATAGATATTTTTAAAATCTAATTCAATTGCACTGACACTTTGTAGTAAAGACAGCACCGCATTTTGACTTGTAAAGACTACATTTTCTTTTGTTTTCTTTACACTTTGAGGCTTGATTCTATTATAACGTATGGTTATAAAATCGCTCATATCTACGCCAATTTTTGAAGATAAAACACTTGTTTGCGCTATAGACAAGTGCTTTGTTGAAAAAATGAGTGTTTCTTTGTCTATATGTATTTCTTTACGCATGAGTTTTTTACCACCGCGTTCTAAAATAAATTGAGCTGCAAACTCTCCTAAATCAGACACATTATTTACAGGTACTTTTTTAGTAAATTCTATTTTATGTTTTCCGTCATGACTAAAAAGCGCGCCTTTAAATTTTAACTCTTCCTCACGTACTGTTGCAAGCGCACCAATTGGCGCAGTACAACCACCTTCTAGATGTTTAAGAAATTCTCTTTCTATATGTACGCACAAAGCCGTTGTTTCATCATTTAATTCAGCACAAGCTGCAATAATTTCTTGATTTTTTTCTAAAGCTGCAATCATCACTGCTCCTTGTGCAGGTGCAGGTACCATCCAATCTAAATTAATATGCTTTTCTTGCTTTGGCAGTAATTTTAAACGCCTTAGTCCTGCTGCCGCAAATATGGCGCCGTCCCATTGACTTTCTGCTAGTTTTTGTAATCGTGTATTTACATTGCCACGCAAACCAACAATACTATGGTTTGGGTATCTATGTAACCATTGTGCTTTTCTTCTTAGGCTACCTGTTGCAATTATGGCTTTTTCGTTTGAGAAAAAATGCTCGTTTTCTTTTAATACTAAAACGTCATTATGATTTCCTCTTTTTAATACAGCTACTTGAACAATACCTTCTGGAAGTGTTGTAGGCACGTCTTTTAACGAATGAACTGCAATGTCAATTTTCTCTTGCAAGAGTGCAATGTCTAAACTTTTGGTAAAAACACCTGTAACACCCAATTCATAAAGTGGTTTTTCTAACTCTAAATCTCCTAAAGAGTTTATCGTAATTATTTCTGTTTCAAAGCCAAAGTGGTTAAGCTGCCCTGCTACTGTATTTGCTTGCCATAATGCCAATTCACTTGCCCGTGTACCTATTCTAATTTTCTGTATCATATACTTTTATATCTACATCAAAAACGCTACGCATTACATTTATACTTTGATTCATAGAAATATCATTTTCTTTTAAATGCTGTACGAATTTTGTTGTAATTTTCTGAATCATTTTAGAAGTAACCAACTCGGCGTCTTCTACATGTAATGTCTTGTTTTTCTTTTTAGCAAAGTCAATAGCATCATGCTGAATTGTTTCTAGCGAATGTTTTAATGCACTAACTGCTGGCACAAATTTACGATGATTTATCCATTCGTAGAATTCTTGCATATATTTTTCTATAATTTGGTCTGCCTTCGGAATTTCTTTCTTTCTATAATCTAAAGTTTCGTCTGTAACTTTAGAAAGCGCATCTACATTTACAAGTGTAATATTTTTATTGTTTTTTAATGCTGGATCTACGTTTTCTGGCATAGATAAATCTAATATGAGCATCGTTTTGTTTTTATCTATGTGTTTTTCTGTAATAATAACCTTGTCTGCACTGGTAGAAACAATTAAAATTGACGCTTTTGATATTTCTAATGTTAAATCCTTATACAAAGCTTTAGTGAAGTCTGGATGATTTTCAACAAACTGCTCAACCTTATCTTCCGAACGATTAATAATTTTAATAGTATTATTATTGGTATAGGCTTTTAAATTCTTGCAGGTATGCATACCCATTTTACCCAAACCATAAACAAGAATATTTTTTGTATCATAATCTGTACAATGTTTTTTTATGTATTGAATGGCGGCATAAGAAACCGATGTAGTACCAGAGCTTAATTTTGTATGATTTTTAACTTCTTTACTAGCCCGCAAAACCAAACTAAAAAGACGCTCTATAAAAGTATTGGTTGTTCCAATTTTTTTAGCTTGCTTAAAAGCCAACTTTAATTGACCTACGATTTCATAATCTCCTAATATCTGACTTTCTAAGCCTGCGCTTATTCTAAAAAGATGATTAACAGCTTCTTTAGCTTTATAAATTGTAGCAATTTCAGAAAATGTTTCAACAGTACCATTTGAATACTTACAAAGTAAATTTATCAGCTCATACGGGTGTTTTGCAAAACCATAGATCTCTGTTCTATTACATGTAGAAAGCACAAATAAATCAATCTTCTGTTGCTTTGCATCTGCCAACAAAAGCATTTGGTTTGCAATAGTTAAACTAAAATTACCTCTAGTTTCTACAGCTGCTTTTTTATAATTTACCGTTATATTATAAAAGGTATTTCTTTTAATAGTTGGATACATTTTTAAATCTATTTAATGCAAAGGTTTTACAAAAATAATAGGTTTAAGGGTAGAAAAATGTCGCTAGAAGAACTATAAATGTCGTTCATTGCTTTTTAGTGTTTTTTTAACAATTTTAGTCAATAAATATGTATTTTTGCGTTTTAAAAGTAAGATTTAATTTATTTATTTTGAATTTTATCCTTAAATATCTTTATTAAAAAAATGAAAAACGTCGCCAAAGGGTCATTCGAAGAAATCATATTAGAAGATGGTTTTTTTATCTATCTTTTTAAAAATGAAGATGATAGCATGCGTACTTTTGAAAAAAAAATAGACAGTTCTTTTATTCAGTTGCATTTTTGTGTAAAAGGTCATGCTAAATTTCTTTTCAATAATGGTAGTTACACTTTTGATGTTCAAGAAAAACATTCTATTTTGCTTTATAACACCATGCAAAATTTACCTATTAATCTACAAATACTTCCAAAAACAGCATTGGTTTCAATTTTAATATCTATAGAGAAATTTCATTCACTTTTTTCTAAAGATGCCAAGTTTATTCATTTTTTAAGCGATGAAAATAAAACAAAAAAATACTATAACAATGCGCCAATAGTACCTACCAGTTTATTTGTTTTACAACAATTATTAAATGTGAATATTAATAGTGGCATTAAAGATCTTTATGTTAAAGGAAAAGTATATGAATTATTAAGTATGCATTTTCATAATGAAGATAATGAAAATGAAGAGTACTGCCCTTTTTTAATAGATGAACAATATGTTACAAAAATAAAAATGGCTAAAGAAATCATCATTACCCAAATGGCAGAACCGCCAACTCTACAAGCACTTGCCAATGAAATAGGCTTAAACATTAAAAAACTTAAAGAAGGTTTTAAGCAAATTTATGGTGATACTGTTTATAGTTTTTTGTTCAATTATAAAATGGAACATGCTAGAAAACTTTTAGAAAGCAACCAATTTAATGTAAATGAAGTTGGTAGTAAAATAGGCTATAGCACCGCAAGTCACTTTATTGCAGCTTTTAAAAAGAAATTTGGAACAACTCCAAAGCAGTATGTTAAAAATTTATAATGAAACAATTAAAACACACTGAAATTAAAAACAACGTGCAAAGTTTCCCTATTACAATTGTTTGTGATGCTATACGTACCCCAGAAAACATTGGTATGTGCTTTCGAATTGCTGAAAGTTTTGGTGTTGCTAAAATTTACCTCCACACCAACTCCCCTAGCCTAGAAAATAAAAAAATTCAAAGTACCGCTAGAAACACACTTAACAAGGTAACACATCAACGTTATAGTAATTTTGATGATGTAATTAAAGAATTAAAGCGTGAAGAAAATATCATTATTGGTTTAGAAATTACCAACAAAAGTATTGACTTGCAACAATACAATTTTAAAATACATCAAAAAATTGCAATCCTTATTGGCAGCGAAAGAAATGGTATTCAAAACACCAATCTATTAGACGCAAGTGTTGCTATACCAATGTTTGGTAGCAACTCATCTATGAATGTGATTCATAGCTTAGCTATTGCCTTGTACGAAATAACCAATCAATTAACACAAATATGAAAGGCGTTTTACTTGTAAATTTAGGATCCCCAAAAAGCACTTCTACAAAAGATGTACGCACTTATTTAGATGAATTTTTAATGGACAAACGTGTTATTGACATGCCATATTGGAAACGTTTTTTATTAATTAAAGGTGTTATTTTAAGAACACGTCCAAAAAAAGCAGCACAAGCTTACAAAAAGATTTGGACTCAAGAAGGCTCTCCTTTGATTGTAATTTCTGAAAAATTTACTAAAAAAGTAGCCTCTAAATGCAGCATACCTATCGCTTTAGCCATGCGATATGGCAGAATGAGTATAAAAAATGGATACAAACAACTAGTAGATCAAGGTGTTACAGAAGTATTACTCATTCCGCTATACCCTCATTACGCCATGTCTTCTTTTGAAACCGTTGTTGAAAAAGCAAAAGAAGTTAATTTAAAATGGTTTTCAAAGATTCATACAAGCGTTTTACCCGCTTTTTATAACAATCCAGCTTATATAAATGCCATGAGCAACACCATAAAAAAACAGCTAAAAGATGATGTGTATGATCATGTTTTATTTTCTTATCATGGTATTCCAGAACGTCATATACATAAATCAGACATCACACAAAAGCATTGTAAAATAGATGGTTCTTGTTGTAATAAAGCTTCCAAAGCACATGCAACTTGCTATCGTCATCAATGCTTTGAAACAACCAAAGGCATTGTAAAACAATTACAGTTAAAAGAAGGTAGTTATAGTAATTCTTTTCAATCGCGCTTACTGAAAGATCCTTGGTTAAAACCGTATACGGATTTTGAATTGAAAAAGTTTCCGAAGCAAGGAAAGAAAAAGATTGCCGTTATTGCTCCTTCTTTTGTTACAGATTGCCTTGAAACACTTGAAGAACTCAAAATAAGAGGAAAAGAAGATTTTATAAAAGCTGGTGGACATACTTTTACTTATGTTAGTTGCATGAACACCAATAAAGATTGGGTAGAAACTGTTGTAGATTGGATTGAAAAATGGAATTTAAAAAAAAATAATTAAATGAATTTTCTTTATTTAAAATCACTGCATATTATATTTGTAATTACATGGTTTGCTGGTTTGTTTTATATAGTTAGACTATTTATTTACCATGTAGAAGCAGAAGATCTTGACAAACAAACAAAAATGATTTTACAAAAACAATACAAAATCATGAGCAAACGCCTCTGGTTTATTATAACTTGGCCGTCTTCAATTTTAGCTAGTTTTTTTGCATTTACAATGCTTTACATGCATCCTCAATATTTAAAAATGGATTGGATGTTGGTGAAGCTTTCTTTTGTTTTTTTACTCTATATCTACCATTTTATTTGCCATCGAATTTTTAATCAACTTCAACAAAATATTATAAAACATTCTGCAATTAAATTACGCATTTGGAATGAAGTAGCAACTATTTTAGTATTTGCAATTGTTTTTATTGTTGTCTTAAAAAGTGCTACAAACTGGATTTATGGTGTAGTTGGTTTGGTAAGTTTGTCTGTTATTTTAATGATTGCCATTAAATGGTACAAACGCCTAAGAGAAAATAATGTTTAAATTGTTACGATTTCTCCTTTTGCTTGTGAGCCATCACTACCTATAATAAAATTAGCGTGTTTCGGAAGAAAACGAAAAGCTATTTTGCTTTCTTTTAACTGCTGCATTAACTGTATGCATTCTTTATTTGAAACAAAATTATTATCAAAAATTATCGCGTAGTAAAAAGCCTCTTTTTCTAAAAATTGCTCTTTTTTAAATACAGCTTGTTGTGTAGATTGATTTGACTTATAAACAACTTGTAACTCTTTAAATAATTTTGCATTATTAGAATAAAAAAAGAAATTTTTCACTGCTTTAGGTTTTGCTTTGGTTCTTTGAAGATGAAAATATTTCAACACAAACCAAAACCGAATGCCAAAATTCATTATAAAATCATACAATAGATTTAATTTAAAATGTTTTTTATAAAAAATTTTCATTGCTTCATAAAAATGGCGTAAATATTTAAGACTTCCTGCTGTACTTTCTCCTTTATAATGCACAACTTGTGTGTCTGCATAATAATAATTTTGATAGCCTTTTTTTAAAATTTTATAACTTAGATCAATATCTTCTCCGTACATAAAATAAGCCTCATCAAACCCTTTTACCTCATTGTAAATACTACGTTTCATAAACATGAAGGCACCTACTAATATCTCTACAACACCACTTTCGTTTTCTTGTAAATGAGATGCGTAATATTTACCTGTTTGCTTACTAGAAATTCCAAATAACCTATTAAAAGATACTAAAGGCGTTGGTATACCACGTTTACTTTCTGGCAAAAATTTTCCTTGTCCATCAATCAATTTTACACCAATAGCTCCTAGATTTTTTCGTTTTTTAGCAAATTCCAGCAATTGTAAAAAAGTGTCTTCTGCTACTATCGTATCTGGATTTAAAATAACGACATAATCTCCTTTTGCTAGCGTAACACCTTGATTGTTTGCTTTAGAAAAACCGACATTCTCTGTATTAGCTATCAAGATAACCTCAGGAAAATTATGAGATAGCATTTCCGAAGTTTTATCTTGAGAGTTGTTATCAACTACAATAACTTCAGAAGAAATTGAAACACATGCATCTTTTACACTCTGCAAACACTGCATTAAAAAATAAGGTACTTTATAGTGTACAATTACAATAGATAATTTCATAAATTTATAGACTTTCTTCGAAAGGTATTCTGTTAACAATGCTACGTCCTAAGGTGATTTCATCTGCATATTCTAATTCATCACCTACGGCTATTCCACGTGCAATGGTAGACGTTTTAATATTAAATTTTTCTAATTGTTTAAAGATATAAAAATTAGTAGTATCTCCTTCTATAGTAGAACTCAAAGCAAAAATCACTTCTTCTACTTCGCCTTTTGCAATACGCGCTATTAAAGAATCTATGGTTAAATGATGTGGCCCTACACCTTCTATAGGTGCTATTTTTCCGCCCAGCACATGATACAAACCTTTAAATTGGGCTGTGTTTTCGATAGCCATTACATCACGTACATCTTCTACAACACAAACAATTGCTTTGTTTCTAGAAGTATTTGTGCAAATTTCACAAATTTCTACGTCAGACATGGTAAAGCAAATTTTACATTGCTTAATATTGGTCACCAAACTATTTAAAGCCGCAGTTAAGTACAAAGTTTGTTCTTTAGGTCGTTTTAACAAATGCAAAACCAGACGTAATGCGGTTCTTTTACCAATACCTGGTAGTTGAGAAACCTCATTTACAGCTGCTTCTAATAATTTTGAAGAAAAATTCATGAGCGCAAAATTACAATTTTAGAATGAATAAAAGGTTTTCAATTTTATATCTTATATTCGTACACTAAAATATAGCTCATTTATTTATGAACCCCACCCATATTTTACTTTTAATTTTAGGTTATTTTGCCGTACTCTTTTTAATATCCTTTCTTACAGGAAAAGAAGATAGTAATCAGGCTTTTTTTAAAGCAAACAAACAATCTCCATGGTATATTGTTGCCTTCGGAATGATTGGTGCAACACTCTCTGGAGTCACTTTTATTTCGGTACCTGGCACCGTAGCAACTGCAAAATTTGGCTATATGCAAATGGTCTTTGGATATGTATTTGGAACGCTTATCATTGCCTATGTTTTATTACCCATCTATTACAAACATAATGTCACTTCTATTTACCAATATTTAAATACAAGGTTAGGTCCTAAATCTCATAAAATAGGTGCTTTTTTCTTTTTGTTATCCAGAACAATTGGTGCGGCTTTTCGTATTTTTTTAGTAGCACTTGCCATGCAGTATTTAATTTTTGAACAATGGCAAATACCTTTTACAGTTACTGTTATCTTTTCTATTCTTTTAATTTGGATTTACACCCATAGAGGTGGTATTAAAACCATTGTATGGACAGACACATTGCAAACATTTTTTATGCTTGCAGCGGTACTGTTATCTATCTATTTTATCAATGACAAATTGGGCTGGTCTTTATCAGAATTTTACAATTCAGAAGCCTTAAAAGACTATAATAAAATCTTATTTCTAGATAATTTTAAAGACAAAGCCTTCTTTCTTAAATCCTTTTTAGGTGGTATTTTTATTACTGTAGCTATGACTGGTGTAGATCAAGATATGATGCAAAAGAATTTAACTTGTAAAAACTTAAAAGACGCTCAAAAAAACATGCTTACAATGGTGAGTATGCTAGTAGTTGTAAATTTTGTTTTTTTGTCATTAGGGGCTCTCCTTTATATATATGCCAATAAATTTGGCTTAGAAATGCCCATGATAGATGGTACTAAAAGAACAGATTTACTGTTTCCGATGATTGCTGTAAAAAGTGGTTTAGGCATTCCGCTTGCAATGGTTTTTATTTTAGGTATTATTGCAGCTGCGTATTCGAGTGCAGATTCTGCTTTAACATCTTTAACAACATCTTATTGTGTAGATTTTTTAGATATCGAAAACAAAGAGCTATCGCAACAAAAATCTTTACGAAAAAAAGTGCATATTGCTGTTTCTGTTATTTTAATTTTTGTGGTTGTCCTTTTTAATTATGTGCTAGAAAAAGATGTTATTACAGGTCTATTTACAATTGCTTCTTACACCTACGGACCTTTACTTGGGTTGTTTTTCTTCGGAATTTTCACAAAACATAACGTAAAAGAAAAATACGTTCTTTTAATATGTGTACTTTCAGTTGTATTTAGCTATTATTTAAATAAATTCTCTATACAACTTTTTAATGGTTATAAATTTAGTTTTGAGTTGCTGGGTATAAATGGATTGTTTACTTTTATTGGACTTTGGCTTATTAGAAAAAAATAAACATGAAAGACTTAAGCAATTATAGAAAAGTATATCAAAAAAAAGAACTCTTAGAAAAAGACTGCCCAGAAAATCCCATTGAATTATTTAGAAATTGGTTTTTAGAAGCAGATGCCAACCCATCTGGCTCAGAAACTAATGCCATGAATTTAGCAACCATAGGATTGGATGGTTTTCCGAAGAATAGAATTGTATTATTAAAACAATTTACATGGCAAGGTTTTATCTTTTACACCAATTATAATAGCGAAAAAGGAAAAGCCATTACCCTAAACCCAAATGTTTGCCTCTCCTTCTTTTGGCAGTCATTAGAACGACAAATTATTATAAAAGGAATTGCTGAAAAAATTTCGGAAAATTTATCAGATGGTTATTTTGATTCACGCCCAGACGGAAGCAAATTAGGAGCTCTTGCAAGTAATCAAAGTGAAGTCATCTCTTCTAGAAAACAATTAGACGAAAAATTAAAACAATTAGAAAAGCAATACAAAGGTAAAACCATACAAAGACCCAAACATTGGGGAGGTTACATAGTAAAGCCAGTATCCATTGAATTTTGGCAAGGAAGGCCAAATAGAATGCACGACAGAATAAAATACAGTTTACAAGAAAATTTTGATTGGAAACGTGAACGATTAGCCCCTTAAACTTTATATTTGCTGACAATGAAAACACTTTATATAGTACGACACGCAAAATCATCTTGGAAATACGAAGGTATTGAAGATTTTGATAGACCCTTAAAACAACGTGGCATAACAGATGCACATTTAATAGGCTCTTTACTAAAACAAAAAATACAACGTCCAGATATTTTCGTATCTAGTGGCGCTAATAGAGCATTACATACTGCAATTATTTTTGCAACAGCATTTAAATACCCTTTAAGTCAATTAAAAATCAACAAATCACTCTACAGCTTTAGTGACGGCTATTTAGTTAAAACTATTAAAGCATTAGACAACGGTTTTGATACCGCCATGATATTTAGTCACAATCACGGTATCAATGATTTTGTAAATAAATTCGGAAACCAAACCATAGACAATGTACCAACTGCAGGTGTTGTTGCAATTGAATTTGATACCAAGCATTGGAAAAGCATCAAAAAAGGAAAAACTACACTTACTTTATTTCCGAGTCATCACCGTATAACCTTATAAATATTAGCTTTTGAAAATACATAAATACGCTGCCATAGATATCGGTTCAAATGCCATTCGGTTATTAGTATCTAATATTATTGTTCGAAAAGAAGAAGCTCCACAATTTAAAAAATCGGCTTTAGTACGAGTACCAATTCGTTTGGGTGCAGACACTTTTTTAGAAGGCCATATTTCAGAAGCCAATAAAATTCGCATCATTGATGCCATGAATGCCTTTAGCCTTTTAATGAAGGTCCATGGCGTAGAAAAATATAGAGCCTGTGCCACTTCTGCAATGCGAGAAGCATCTAACGGAAAAAAAGTTGTTTCAGAAATTTTTAAAAAGACAAACATAAAAATTGACATTATTGATGGTAAAACAGAAGCAGCTATAATTTTTTCAACAGATTTAACAAACCTAATAAGTAGTGATCGTTCTTACCTATATATAGATGTAGGTGGAGGAAGTACCGAATTTACTATATTTTCTGAAGGAAAAATAATCAATTCTAAATCTTTTAAAATAGGAACTGTAAGATTGCTACATAAAAAGTCTGCAAAAAAAGAATTATGGCCAGCTATGGAAACATGGATTAAACAGCACACAAAAGGTTTGCCAAAACTCGCCGCCATTGGATCTGGAGGTAATATTAATAAAATATTTAAAATGTCAGGTAGAGGCGTAGATCAACCACTTTCCTATATCTATTTAAATGCACATTACCATTTGCTTAAAGAATTAAGTTATGAAGAACGCATTTCTGAACTAAGTTTAAACCCAGATAGAGCAGACGTAATTATCCCAGCAACCAAGATTTATCTTTCTGCAATGAAATGGAGTAAAGCAAAAAAAATATTTGTTCCTAAAATAGGACTAGCAGATGGTATTGTAAGAAGCTTATACACAGCCTTGTAATAACTTTTTATTAAAATGTTAAAAATATCAAAAAATATCATTACATTTGTTTATAGTTTACATGAAGCACAATTCAATAGTTAGTATCAATTTAACTCTCTATTACACAGTGTAAAAGTTTACTAAAAAAATAAATATAACTTAATTACTTTAAATTAAAAAAAAGAAAAAAGATGAAAAAAGTATTATTATCTAGTCTTTTATTAATGTTCGGTTTCGTAACATTTGCTCAAGACTTACCAACTAACCCCGTACCTGGAAAATGTTATGTTCGTTGTAAAACTCCTGATGTTTGGAAAAACGAAGATGTGACTATTCAAGTAGCTCCAGCTTATAAAAAAATTAGTGTTTCTCCAGCTCAATACACCTCTGAAACTGTAGATGTAGTTAGAAATGAAGGTGGTCAACGTCTAGAAGTTGTGCCTGCTGTTTACGAAACTAGAGATGTTGTTATTACAACAAGTGAAGGTGGTCAACGTTTAGAGCTTGTTCCAGGTTCTACAGAAGTTGTAACTGAAACTGTTGTTACAAATACTGGCGGTCAAGGTTTAGAAGTGGTACCTGCTGTGTATGAAAACCAAGATGTAGTTGTAACTACAAACGAAGGTGGTCAAAGCTTAGCAGTTGTACCTGCTGTGTATGAAACTCAAAAAATTGAAGTTACTACAGATGAAGGTGGACAACGTTTAGAAGTGGTACCTGCTGTGTACGAAAACCAAACGTTTACAGTTACTACAAAAGAAGCTGGTCAACGTTTAGAAGTTGTACCTGCTGTGTATGAAACTAGAGATGTAGTTATTACGGTTAATGAAGGTGGTCAACGTTTAGAAAAAGTAGCTGCGCAATATGAAATGCAAGATGTTGTTATTACAACAAAAGAAGCTGGTCAACGTTTAGAAGTTGTACCTGCAGTATATGAAATGAGAGATGTAGTAATTACTACAAATACTGGTGGACAATCATTAAAAGTTGTTCCTGCAAAATACGAAACTCAAGATGTAGTTGTAACTGTTAAAGAAGCTTCTACAAGAACAGAAATTGTACCTGCAGTTTATGAAAACCAAACTTTTACAGTTACTACAAAAGAAGCTGGTCAACGTTTAGAAGTTGTACCTGCTGTGTATGAAACTAGAGATGTAGTTATTA
>CAMZLD010000093.1 GCA_947311635.1 uncultured Flavobacteriaceae bacterium
TCAATGACCCTAAAGATGCACCTATTAAAAATAAAATAAAGGGAGCAAAAGCTGTGGCTATTCTTTTATGAGGCTCTATATCGTATTTGTTTAGATTTTCTCTTTTCCAAAGGTAACCTGTCTTTGTATTTTTGATGTTATCAATGGTTCGTTTTGCACTGTTAACACTTGTTGTAAGCACTTGTATTTTATTTCTAATATTAAAATTATCTAAAATGGGGTAGCTTATTTCACTAGCTAATAGTGAGTCTGGTTTGGCATACAGTTCTTTAGCTTGTGATCTTATATAGAGGTTTTTAGATTTATTGGTTAAATAGTCGCGATAAGCAATACTGAGTGTATCTGATTTTTTTCGAAGTTGATTAAGGCTAAGCATTAAATAACTATCCTTTCTATTCTCTTTTTCTAAATCATCATCATTAAAAGAAGATACATCAATATTGACAATGTATTTATCAAAAACAGCTTTAGAAAACGGCACTCTTTTTCTCTTTTTAAAGCTGGTTCTATTGTTTATATGGTCTTGGTAATAATAGCCATCATACAATTCAAAAGTCATGTATCTACTTGCAGATTCTGTATCTGCATTAATTTTACCTCTTGCTGCTTTAATAATGGTTTTATTGCCTTTATTTCCTTTTAAATTGTAAATAATAACATTTTTTAAAAGGTTTTGTTGCTCGCCATACTTTTCGTCAAATTTTATACTATAACCAGGTATTTCATTATTGAAACTTCCGGGTATTAATGCTAAAGCCGGTTGTTTCTTTTGGATGTTTAATAATAAATTTTGTTGTTTTAAATTTGCATAAGGAAAAACATAATCTAAAAAAACATAGTTAAGAAGGCTTAATGATAAAGCAATACCAACAAGTGGCGCAATAAATCTTTTAAAAGAAATACCAGCAGATTTAATAGCAGCAAACTCATAGTTTTCTGACAGTGTGCCTAAAGACATGATAGATGCTAATAAAACGGCAATGGGTAAAGTAAGTGGTATTACAATGAGTATGGTGTAATATAAAAACTTAAGAATGTAAACAATACCAATACCTTTTCCAGATATTTTTTCTAATGCTTGCCATAAGGTAAGAATAATCATTACAAAGAGAATGACGAAAAAAGTAGCCAGAAAAGGTTTGATAAAACTTTTTATGATATAGGCATCAAGTTTTTTCAATAACGGTGTTATTTGGGTTCTGTAATGTCGTAATCCATTTCTTCAAATTTTTCTTGATTAAATTGAAACAGCTTTTCAGATACCGTTTGGTTTGTTTTAAATGTTGTCACAATCAATGTTGTTTTGTTGCCATCAATTCCAGTTTCAATTAGTTTTTTAATGTGTTTTGTTTTGGTGTCTACACCTAACAGTATTTCTTTAATTTCAGAATTGCTATCGATGGGACTTAGTTTAATATATTGAATGCTTCTACCGTTTACGTTTTTTAAAGCATCCATTTCATAATTAAATCCTTTTTTGTAAAAAGTAAACATTTTAGACGGAGATAAAACACCTTCTTCTTCATCAGAATCATTAGATTTTACAATAACTTCTTCGTCTTCATGAATAATAAGGTACACTTTGTGTCCATCAAACAATTGTTCGGTTCCCATATAATTAAAATGATATAAATCTCCTTTTAATGTAACGTTTCCTCTTGTTTCTTGATGAATATCTGCAGCTTTGTTATCAAATTTATGACTAAATTCTACATACATATTGTCGTAAGAAGCTGCTTTTTTGGCAACTTCATCAAGCAATGCTTTTGCTTTTACTGAAGATTGTGCAAAAGAAGTAAGACTTACAAAAGCAACAAGTGTTAAAATAATTAATTTTTTCATGGTATTAATTTTTTTCATTATCTAATAGTTGTTTTAAAGCTATTTCATCTGGAACTAACACTTGTCGTGCTTTGCTTCCTTCAAACTGACCTACAATACCAGCAGCTTCTAATTGATCTATAATTCTACCTGCTCTATTGTAGCCAAGCTTTAATTTTCTTTGTAATAGAGATGCAGAACCTTGTTGTGCATGAATAATTACAAGTGCAGCATCAAAAAACAATTTATCTCTATCGTTGATATCTATATCAAGACTTGTGCCACTCTCTTCTCCTACATATTCAGGAAGTAAATGTGCGCTTGCATATGCTTTTTGAGAGCCAATATAATCGGTAATACGTTCTACTTCTGGCGTGTCTACAAAAGCACATTGTATACGGATTAGGTCATTACCTTGAGTGTATAACATATCTCCACGACCAATTAATTGATCGGCTCCAGGACCATCTAAGATGGTTCTAGAATCTATTTTAGAAGTTACCCTAAAAGCAATTCTAGCAGGAAAATTTGCTTTAATAATACCTGTAATAACATTAACAGATGGGCGTTGGGTTGCAACAATTAAATGAATACCAATGGCTCTTGCAAGTTGAGCCAAACGTGCTATTGGTGTTTCTACTTCTTTACCTGCTGTCATAATTAAATCGGCAAATTCATCAATCACCAACACAATGTAAGGTAAATACTCATGACCGTCATTTGGATTTAACTTTCGGGCTTTAAACTTGGTATTGTACTCTTTAATATTACGCACCATGGCATTTTTAAGCAAGTCATAACGCGCATCCATTTCTATACACAACGAGTTTAAAGTATTTACAACTTTTTTGGTGTCGGTTATGATGGCTTCTTCAGAGTCTGGTAGCTTAGCCAAATAATGTCGCTCAATTTTATTGAATAAGGTAAGCTCTACTTTTTTAGGATCTACTAAAACAAATTTTACTTCTGCAGGATGTCTTTTATAAAGTAAAGACGTTAATACGGCATTTAATCCAACAGATTTACCCTGTCCTGTGGCACCTGCCATTAATAAATGAGGCATTTTTGCCAAGTCAATAACCAAGGTTTCGTTTGCAATGGTTTTACCAATAGCAATTGGTAATTCCATGTCTGATTTCTGAAATTTTTCTGAAGCTATTACAGAACGCATAGAAACAATAGAAGGTTTTGCGTTTGGCACTTCAATACCTATTGTGCCTTTACCCGGAATAGGTGCTATGATTCTAATACCTAAAGCAGAAAGTGATAATGCAATATCATCTTCTAGGTTTTTAATTTTAGAAATTCGAATACCTGCGTTGGGTACAATTTCGTACAAGGTTACCGTAGGTCCAACAGTTGCTTTGATTTCAGAAATACCTATTTTATAATTGTTAAGTGTTTCAACAATTCTATTTTTATTGGCTTCTAACTCTTCTGGATTTACAGAAATAGTTTCGTCGTAAGTTTTTAATAAATCTAAGGTTGGAAATTTAAAACTACCCAATTCTAATGTAGGGTCAAATTCGCCAAAATCTTTTACAAGTTTATCAGATAAGTTTTGAGTAACAGATTTTTCATCAACTATTTTTTCGACGGCTATTTTTATTTCTTCCGAAGGTTTTTCTTCTTTCGGAACAATAATTTCTAAAGGTTTTTCTACAGTTTTTTCTTTTATAGCAGAATGACTTTTAATGGTTGGCTGTAAATTTTCTACAGAAAGCTCAAAAGAAGTTTTATCAGTAGAAATGATGTTTTTTTCTGAAACATTTTTAGCTTCAGAAATTGATTCTGAAACAGTTGTTATGTCTTTTTCTTTTTTCTGAAAAAATGGTTTTAAATGTTCTGGAGCTAATTTAAAACGTATGGCTAAATAGGAAAGCAAACCAAATAATAAGGTTAAAAACAAACCAGTTTTTCCTAAAAAGCTTTGTAAAAATTGATTCATTTCAAAACCAATAGTACCTGCTAATAAAGACTCTTTATTGATTACTAAACCAATGGTGATAGCAATCCATATCATGCCTAAAATACCCCAAAACCAAGATTTTTTTAATTTTTTTACTGAAATTTTTAAAAGAATAAATAAGCCCGTAAAAAATAACAACAGCGGTAACACGTATGCTGCAATACCAAAGCCTTTATAAATAAAAAAGTGACTCAATGAGGCGCCAATTTTTCCTAAAAGGTTATTTACCTTTATGTTTTTGTCTGTAAAATGTGCAAGCTGACTTTGATCTATTTGCCAATTTGAGAAAAACGAACTAAAAGATCCAAATAGAAACAATGCAAATAAAACCAAAAAAGCACCCAAAACAGTTTGAGTTTCTCTTTTAGCAAGCAATGCTTTGGTTTTTACAAAGCGCTTTTTGGGTGCTTTTTTAATTGTTGTTGTTTTCTTTTTAGCCATGTGTAGTTAGATTCACAAAAGTATTGAAATTAAAAGAATAATTCCATGCATTTTGGCACATAAATAATAACGCCAATTAGCATTGCAAAAATAGCAGCAAAAAAGGCTGCTCCAGCACCAATATCTTTAATTAAACCAATTTTTTCATGATAATCTGGGTGAATAAAATCTGCAATTTCTTCAATAGCAGTATTTAACGCTTCTGCTGTGATGATCATACCAATAGCCAAGATTTGAAACATCCATTCGGTAGCAGAAATATGCATAAAAAAACCGAAGACAGTCATTGCAAGCCCAATAATAACTTGAGATATAATGCTGTGTTCTGTGGTTAGTAAATACCAAAACCCTTTGGCTGCGTATGAGACACTTTTAATACGTCCTTTTATAAATCCGTCGTTGTTTTTCATGGTTCTTTCTTAAAAATTCAAAAATAAACATTTTATGTATGCAATTATAAGTTAATTTAAAAAAATAGAAACATAGCTATAAGAAGTTTTAACAATTCAATAATAACACACTTTCACAAAGTGTAATTATGTATCTTTGCAGTCTTAATTTTTTAAGGACAAGTCTGTGATATTTTTAAAAAACTACACATCAGAGTTTAAAACCAATTGGAAACTGGCAGCCCCAGTTATTCTAGGTATGTTAGGGCATACTTTTGTGGGTTTTGTTGACAATATCATGGTAGGGCAGTTGGGTACTGCAGAGTTGGCAGCAGTTTCTTTAGGTAATAGCTTTTTATTTATTGCAATGTCTATTGGTATTGGGTTTTCTACAGCCATTACGCCTTTGGTGGCAGAAGCAGATGCCGAAAAGAATTTTAAAAAAGGAAAATCATCGTTTAAGCATGGCTTGTTTTTATGCTTGGTGTTAGCCATTGGCTTGTTCGCCTTAGTGTTGACAGCTAAACCTTTAATGTTTTTAATGAAACAACCAAAAGAGGTAGTAGCGCTTGCAATGCCGTATTTAAATTTAGTAGCTTTTTCTTTGATACCATTAATTATTTTTCAGGCATTTAAGCAGTTTAGTGATGGTTTATCAATGACAAAATACCCAATGTATGCAACATTATTGGCCAATGTTGTAAATGTGGTATTAAATTACATTTTAATCTTCGGAAAATTTGGCGCACCCGCACTTGGTATTATAGGTGCGGCTATCGGTACTTTGGTCTCTCGGTTTATGATGTTGGCGTACCTTTGGTATTTACTAGATAAAAATAAAAAATCGAAGCCTTTTGTTACACATATTAAGCTTTTTGTTTTAGATAAATTAATGCTTCGGAAAATTTTTAATTTAGGATTCCCAAGTGCTTTACAA
>CAMZLD010000094.1 GCA_947311635.1 uncultured Flavobacteriaceae bacterium
AAAGTGAGAGTATGCTTAAAGCGATTATTTTTTTCATGTTTGTAGGTTTATTTCTTGTGTTTTAAATCATTGTTAGTGATAGATAAAATAAAATTAAAAAAACAGAAAAAGCAAGGTGTCTATTTAAAAAAGCTCTTAGAACCTCTATTAAACATAACTTTTTAGAGTTTTTATAAGTTTTAATCGGACAACAATGATTTAAAACACAAGAAATAAACCTACAAACATGAAAAAAATAATCGCTTTAAGCATACTCTCACTTTTTTTATACAACTGTAAATCAACTGTGAAAAAAGAAAAAATTACAGGCTTAATCACCTCTAAAGCCATGGTTGTCTCTGCAAGAATTGAAGCTTCTAAAATTGGTAATGCAATTTTAAAAAAAGGAGGTAATGCCTTTGATGCCATGGCGGCCACACAATTAGGGCTGGCAGTAGCATACCCATTTGCAGGTAATTTAGGTGGAGGTGGATTTATGGTATATAGAGAACATAACGGAAATGTAGGAGCATTAGATTTTAGAGAAAAAGCCCCACTTGCAGCCCACAAAGACATGTATTTGGATAACCAAGGAAACGTCATACCAGATAAAAGCACTTTAGGTGTATTCTCTGTTGGTGTTCCAGGATCTGTTGCTGGTGTTTTTGCTGTACATAAAAAATTTGGAAAGCTTCCCTTTAAAGACATCATTCAGCCAGCTATTGACTTAGCAAAAAGAGGAGTAATTGTAAGTCAAAAACAAGCAAAAACAATACATAAATATCAAGATTTATTTTTAAAAGCCAATAAAAAACCAATCTACTTTAGCAAAGATTGGAAAGCAAATGACACCCTTAAATACCCAGCATTAGCAGCAACACTAGAGCGCATTAAAAAAAATGGAGAAGCAGAATTTTACAAAGGTGAAACAGCCATAAAATTGGTCCAGTTTATACAACAATACGGCGGTATAATTACCTTAGAAGATTTAAAAAAATACCAAGTAAAATGGAGAAAACCAATTGCCTTTAAATATGATGATTTAAACATTATCTCTATGTCACCACCATCTAGTGGTGGTATTTGTTTGGCTCAAATTATGAACGCCATAGAACCTTATGATTTACATAAATTTGGGCATAACACTACAAAAACTATTCAAGTACTTACAGAGGCAGAACGAAGAGCTTACGCAGATAGAAGTCATTATTTAGGAGATAGCGATTTTGTTACCGTACCAGTAGATACTCTTATTAGTAAAAATTACACCAAACATCGTATGCGCAATTTTTCGTTTGAAAAAGCAACCAAATCAAGCGATTTAACCTACGGTGAAATTGAAATAATTGAAAGTAATGAAACAACCCACTATTCTATTGTAGATCAATTCGGAAATGCCGTTTCTGTAACCACAACGCTTAACGGTGCTTATGGATCTAAACTTTATTGTGAAGAACTGGGTTTCTTTTTAAACAATGAAATGGATGATTTTAGCAGCAAACCAAGCGTACCCAATATGTTTGGCTTAATTGGTGCTAAAGCGAATGAAATTATGCCAGAAAAAAGAATGCTTAGCTCAATGTCACCAACCATTGTAGAGAAAGAAGGCAAACTTTGGATGGTTGTTGGAACTCCCGGAGGCTCTACCATAATTACTTCTGTATTACAAACCATTTTAAACGTACACGAATTTAAAATGGGTATGCAAGAAGCCATTAACCAACCACGCTTTCACCATCAATGGCTGCCAGATGTTATCATGATGGAACCTAATAAATTTAATAAAAAAACCATTAATGAGCTTACAGCTATTGGTTATAAAATTGATCAGAAAAATGCACCAGTAATAGGTAAAGTAGAAGGCATTTTAATTTTACCTAACGGAAACCTAGAAGGCGGTGCAGACCCTAGAGGAGATGATAAAGCATATGGATATTAAATAATTATGAATGACGAATTGATTTGTGTGGAATATCACAAAGTACCTAAACAAAAAAAACAAATTCGTATTCAAGAATATTTAGTTGGTGTTTTCTATATGTGTACTACAAAATCATCCTTAAAAAAAACAATCAAAAAAGGACTCATAAAGATAAACAACAAAACTGCAACTACAGCTACATATGTTTGTGGTGGAGAATTAATTAACCTATATAAACCCAAAGAAAAACTACAAATAAAAAAATTTAATTTAGATTTAGATGTGCTTTTTGAAGATGATTATCTGGCTGTTATTAGCAAACCAGCAGGGATTGAAGTGAGCGGTAACAAGTTTAAAACAATTACCAATGCGTTGGTGCAAAATCTAAAAGCAAGCAAGCAGATTGATGCAGTTAAACCTCAGCCTACTCATCGTTTAGATTTTCCAACAACAGGTGTTTTACTCGTAGGAAAAACCAGTACAACAATACGTGCTTTAAACAAATTGTTTGAAAACAATGCTGTCTCTAAAAAATATATTGCGATTACAATTAAGAAAATGAAACCTAAGGGCTTTATCACGCTACCCATTGATAAAAAAGATGCTCAATCTGCCTTTCATGTACTTAAAACTGTTATCTCTAAACGATTTGAATATCTAAATTTAGTAGAATTAACGCCTAAAACAGGTAGAAGACATCAACTTCGGAAACACATGGCTAGTTTAGAAAACCCAATATTAGGCGATAAAGAGTACGGTATAGAAAATTTAATTTTACATAAAAAAGGACTCTATTTACACGCTTTATCTATTGCATTTATACATCCTATTACAAAAGAGAACATTTATGTTGAAAGTCCGCTTCCGAAAAAATTTTTAAAAATATTTCAAACATGAAAACCTATCCAAAATCACCACTTAACCAAGTAAAAAGAGGGCACGTACGCGCAAATTATGATGTAGTTAAAATTAATAACATTTTAGATGCTGGCTTTATTGGCTTTGTAAGTTATATTTTTGAAGGGCAAGCAATTTCGCTACCAATGGCGTATGGAAGAGAAGACAATCTTATTTACCTACATGGTTCACAAGGCAATAGAATGCTACAAGCGCTCTTAAAAGCTACACAAATGAGCATGACTGTAATGCATCTTGATGCCTTGGTCTTGGCACGCTCTGGCCTGCACCATTCTGTAAATTATCGTTCTGCTACACTCTTTGGTAGTGTCAAAGAAATTACAGACCCAAAAGCAAAAGAAACTGCCTTATTTTGCTTTATGGAGCACATGATGAAAGGACGTTGGAACGGTGTAAGACCAATGCTTCCAAAAGAAATTGATCGTACTTTAGTAGTTGCTATGACCATTGAAACGGCTTCAGCTAAAATTAGAGATGTAGGTGTAAGCGATGAACCAGAAGATGAATCACTACCAATTTGGGCAGGACTTGTACCCTTAAAACAAATTGCAGAATATCCTATAAGCGATTCAAAATTAGCGGCAGATATTGAAATTCCTAAACATGTTTTAGACTATTACAACAAAAATAAAGCAAAGCATTAAGGAATCGTAATAAATCCGTATTTTTACCGCTATGAATTCAAAAGAAATTACTAACGGAATATTAAAAGCGCTGTTAATCATTATTGGTGTATTACTGCTTTTATTTTTCTTATATAAAATTCAATCTGTATTGGTATACATTGGTATTGCAGCTGTAGTATCACTAATTTCAAGACCTTTAGTACGCTTTTTAAAAGGCAGGTTGAAATTTCCTAATTCTTTGGCTGTCATTACAACAATGAGCTTACTTGTTGCGGTACTAATGGGTATTGTGAGTATGTTTATACCTCTAATTATTAAGCAAGGTGAAAACCTATCCCTTTTAAATACAGAAGAATTACACCAAAACATAGCGCATTTAATAGCGCAGATCAATGATTATTTAACCTCAAGAGGTATAAATGTTATAGATCAATTAAAAAGTTTTGATTTTATGGCTAATTTTAAAGCCATTCCTAATTTATTAAACTCGGTAATTGCCACTGTTGGTAGTTTAAGTATTGGTTTATTTTCTGTATTATTTATTTCGTTTTTCTTTATGAAAGACAGTTCAATTTTAAACAAAGCCATGTTAACTTTGGTGCCAAACGGAAAAGAAAGTCTTTTTAAAAAGTCTTTTTCTAAAATTAAAGACCTGCTTTCTAGATACTTTATCGGACTTGTTTTTCAGATTTTAATACTCTTTATTATCTATACAATTGTGCTACTTATCTTCGGAATTCAGAACGCGATTGTCATTGCTTTTTTATGCGCATTGTTAAATTTAATACCTTATGTTGGTCCTTTAATTGGCGGTTTATTAATGCTGTTTTTAAGTATGTCTAGCAATATTGGAAGCGATTTTCAGCATGTAATTTTACCAAAAACAAGCTATGTAATGATTGGTTATTTAATTGCTCAATTGATTGATAATTTCTTTAGTCAGCCAATTATTTTTTCTAAAAGTGTAAAATCCCATCCATTAGAAATATTTTTAGTTATTATTATTGGCGGTTTACTTTTTGGCATTACCGGAATGGTCTTTGCCGTACCCACTTACACTGCTTTAAAAGTGATTTTTAAAGAATTTTTAGCAGAAAATAAGATTGTAAAATCACTTACAAAAAACTTCTAAAACACTTTGAATAATATTATTCTAAATACAGATTGTCAAAATTTTATAGCTAAAAATTTAACAACTGACGTTCTGTCGATTTTACTTAAAGCACCAATTTTTGACAAGCTTGACAACAAAACATTGGTTGCCCAAATAGAAGCCAAAAAAAAATGCAAATCCAAGCTTCCTACATGGTTTAAAACACCTGGCATTTACTATCCAAACAAACTTAATATTGCACAAACATCTTCAGAAATTACTGCCAAATACAAAAGTGAATTAGTCAATGGAAAATCACTTATTGACCTCTCTGGAGGTTTTGGTGTAGACAGTTTTTTCTTTGCGAAAAAAATACAGAATGTTACTCATTGCGAAATTGATCAAACACTCTCTAAAATAGTGGCTCATAATTTTGAGCAACTCAAAGTTTCAAATATAAAAGTAATCGCTACAGATGGCATTGCTTATTTAACTTCCAAAGAAAAAAAATATGATTGGATTTACATTGATCCTTCACGCAGAGATCAACATAAAAACAAAGTCTTTTTTTTAACAGACTGCTTACCAAATGTTCCAAAACATTTAGATTTCCTTTTTACAAAAAGTAATTACATTTTAATTAAAACGTCTCCACTACTCGATTTACAAGCTGGTATAAAAGAATTACAAAACGTCAAAAAAATTCATATTGTTGCCGTTGAAAACGATGTAAAAGAACTACTTTGGGTTTTAGAAAAAGGCTTTAAAGACGAAATTGCAATAAAAACAATCAATTTTAAAAAAAACACGAAAGAAGCATTTAACTTTATGCTTTCTGAAGAACATTTTTCCACTATAAATTACGGTGAAACTAAAAAATACCTTTTCGAGCCAAATGCTGCTATTTTAAAGGCTGGTGCTTTTAAAATTATAAGTAAAAAACTTTCAATTGACAAAATTCACCAACATTCGCATTTGTACACTTCAAACACCTTAATTGATTTTCCAGGAAGACGGTTTGAAATAAAAAAAAGTATTCCGTTTGATAAAAAACAACTCAAAAAATTAATTCCAAGTGGAAAAGCAAATATTACAATACGTAATTTTCCGTTGAGCGTTGCACAAATACGTGCAAAAACAAAGCTTAAAGATGGCGGAAATAATTATTTGTTTTTTACAACCAATTTAAATGGAAAACATATTGTCCTTTTGTGTGCTAAAATTTAAGCCGTCTTCACTCCTATTTTCTTCTAATATTTCATAAATTAGTGCTGTAAAATCAACACAATGGCAAATAAAAATATCCGTAGTTTATCATCACGTAAAGAATTAGACGATAATCTATTTGAAAATATCGCAACCTTATCTAAACAAAATGCTTCGAAAGAAGAATTTCAAGCATTGGCAAAACGCTTTTTAATTGATGATTCGGTTGTTGTTGGTACATCATCTTTTTACGATTTTACACGAGAAGAAAATAGAAATAAAAAAATACACGTGTGTTCTGGTACGGCATGTATGGTCGCAAAATCGCAATCTAATTTATATAAAAATCTAAAAAATCATTTCAAAGAGGATGAAATTGGTCATGCTGCTTGTGTTGGTCATTGCCATAGCAACAGTGCTTTTATGTATAATGATAAAACGTATTCGGCACATTCTAAAGAAGAGTTAGAGTTTTCTTTACATTTGGTTTCGTTTCGACTCCGCTCAACGTCCTCCTTTCGAGATGACAAGATTAACTCTAACTCTTCTTTAGAATGTGCCGAATACGTTTTATCATTATACATAAAAGCACTGTTGCTATGGCAATGACCAACACAAGCAGCATGACCAATTTCATCCTCTTTGAAATGATTTTTTA
>CAMZLD010000095.1 GCA_947311635.1 uncultured Flavobacteriaceae bacterium
ATGTCAATAGCATTTTCATAATCGCCCAAACGCGTATAATTATTTGCTAATGGGCGCAGGCAATAACTTTCAATGTCATATTGTGATACATTGTTTTGCTGGTAATATGCCATGGCTTTTTCATACCACAAATTGGCTATATTAATGTTGCCAAATTTTTTAAAATGGTAAGCTATGTTAATAATTACATGAAGTTTTGCAATGTGTTCGTCATTACTTTTCGGGGTTCTCCATTTGTTTTCTATTCCTTTTTTTAAAATAGGTGTCCTCGACTTAATTGGTTGAAGCATAAAGAAATCGAAAAAAGCATAGGTGTATTCTTCTAAATTGTTTTTTTGTTGAAGATATTTTAATTTTTTTTGAAATATTTTTTGACTTTCTGCTTTGTTTTTTTGCTGAAACTTTTGTTGTAACTGCTTGTTATAATAGGTTAAAGAATCTTGAGAAAGCCCTTTAGTAAAGCTTCCGAAAAAAAAGAGAAACAGAAATAATTTTAGGTTAAAATTTCCAAATAGCATACAAATGAATTTGAGAATTTGGTGTTTTAAAATTTACCATATAGCGTGCGCCAACACTTGGTCCAATTCTAGAAGCACCAGCTGTTATATCACCAAAAACCCCATAATTGTTTAATGATAAACCTTGGGTATATTGCTTAGTATCTCTTGATGTTAATTGAGCAATAGGTGCAGCTATAGTACCATTAAAATCACCAAAGCCAGTGGTTAAAATATCAGCATCAATATCTGTGTTTATAGACACAGAACTGTGTACACCGACACCTAAACCAAAAATGTTGTTTAAATTATATCGAAAAGAAATTGGTACAATATCTAAGTTAATTTTAGAAACAGCTTGTTTTTCTGTTGTGTTTACAGAGGTGTTTGTATAGACAATACCATTTACAGTATCATAATCTCCCAAATAGGTGCTGTTTGTAGTTGTAGTATTGTAGGTGTGTTTTGCAAACATTAGCTCTGCTTGCCAATATTTTTTGTAAGATTTGTAAGGTGAAATTGTTGCGCCAATAAAATAATTTTTAGAATTGTCTAACTTCGGAAAGCTATTATATCCTGTTTTTGCACCAATAGAAATACCTGGTACAAACCGCGATGTAGAGGTATTGGTTATTATTGGATCGTTTTTATCGAAAATAATTTCGGTCTTACTGGTAGAGCGTTTTTTATGAAAATTTTTGCCAAATTTTAAAGAATATTTTACAAAGCCTTTGGTTGAGTCTTTATCTTTAACGCCTTTTTGCGCAGTGCCAGGTAAGTAAATGTTTTTAAACTGAAAGGATATTTGATTTTTTGTAAAAACAGTATCAATGCAACTTTTATTGGTTTTTTGTCCATCTGGACAAATAGGTACTTTAGGGTACATATCTATCAATTCTAAACTTGATTTGTCTAGCATATCTGGAATATCAACATTTAGTTTTATTAAACGTGCTGGTCCTTCACCATTATTTTGAAAACGCACCTTGTATTTTAATCGCTTAAAGCGTACTAAGCGGTAATTTAAAAAAGAATTGTAAACCGCCATTTTATTTGGATCATGTGAGGTTACAATTTCCATTTCTTTGTTTAATACTTGGTGTTCTTGATTGCCACGTTCTGGTACAAAAATGCTTCGTATGGTAATAACCGCTGTGGTGTCTTTTAGCATTTCTGGCGTGGTTTTGAACGTTAAAAAGAGATTGCGTTGTTCATTGGGCTCTAGGTTGTTAAACTCCCAAACTTTACTATCTTGGTAATAAGCGTTGGCGTCTTCTAGGCTTAAGGGTAAATCATGACCAACAGAATCTAAAACAATATTTTTGGTGTTTACAAAGGTTGCAATTCCTGTAGATTGAATTAAGGTATTTTTAGAAATAGTATGTTGTGCCATCATTTTATCTGACACTTCTTTTTCGTCGTGATAAGTACGTACATCTAGTAATTCAAAGTTTTTTGCTTTGTATTTTTTTTCGTTAAAAAAGAGGTATAATTTTCCGTTTGTGGTGTTTTGTTTTTTGTTTCCGTAGCTAATAATAAATTCCATTTCTTCATTAACTAAAGGTTCTCTGTTATTTTGCAATCGAAAACCGTTATGCTGTTCTAATAAAGAATTATTTTCAGTACTTGCATCTGCTACATCATCTGTAGCAATATTGTCAGCAATAGTTAAACGTTTTGGTCTTGTTGTTGGTGGTTTTCCGTCATCATAGTTATTAGTTACCGAAAGTCTTGCTGAATATTCTCCTGGGGTTTTGTAGGTGTGTTGTGGTTTTTCTTCAAAGCTATAAGAGCCATCTCCAAACTCCCAATAATATGTGTAAAATGCTGGTGGTGCTCCTGCTACTTGATGTAATGCTGGCGTATTTGGGTTAAAAGAAACACTTCTTCCTTGCAAGTCATAACTTATGGTTGCAACACGCTTAATGGTATCGTTAGCTATATTTTGTGCATTGATTTTCATTTCAAAACCAATTGTAACAAGGCAGCTTAGTAATATTTTAGCAGGTATATTCATACAGCGAATGTTAGATGATTAAATCAAATTTACAAAAAAAAAGCTGCCTAAAAAGGCAGCTTCCATTTTATTATGAATTTTGTTTTTATTTATGTCCAATGATTACTTCGTGTTGAACACTGTTACCACTAATGGCTTTAATTATTTTTTGAGCTGCTTGTAAAGAAAGGCTTCTTCCTGATGCTTCAAAAACACTTCCTTTTACACTCCAGTAGTAAATTTTTGAAGTTTTTGAAGTTTTTAAGTCGTTTGAAGAAACAAAAGCACTAGTAATTACTTTTTCTAAAATTACTTCGTAATTAGATACTAATAAGATGGCTTTGTTTGCTTCCTCTAAAGAAGTTGCTGTTCCTGATGCTTCAAAACCTTGTCCTACAACTTTCCACTCGTAGATTTTAATAAAAGTATCATCGTTTTCAATGTTTACTTTGTTAGTAATGTTTAAATTATTTAGCGTTTTAGCTTGGATTGTGTTGATAAACATTCCTAATACGATTAATGTGATTAATTTTTTCATGATTTCTAGTTTTTAATTATTGTTTTAATATTTTGTTTTCGTTGTAATTATTTTGTCTTACATTTATATATCAACCTCTTTTTAATTTTGTTACCCTTTTAATTTTATTTTTTTTAAATTGGCCGTAGTTACACCTATTTATATATATGGATAAAAAACCACATACAGATCATAAGTATATAGAAGCCTTACTTCGGAATGACAGCCGTTTACTGTCTGAAGTTTATAGAAAGTATTCTGGAAAAATAATAGCTTATGTACAAAAAAATAGCGGTAATTCTGATGATGCGCAAGATGTTATACAAGAAACTTTAGTAGCTATTTACCATCAAGCGAAAGAGAAAAATTTCATACTAACATGCCCTTTTGATGCCTATTTTTATTTATTGTGTAAAAGACGTTGGTTAAATGTTCTGAAAAAAAGAGGGAAAAGAGAGGTAACAATTGAGGATGATTTGACATCTATAAGTGAACAGCAAGAAATGTTAGCTTCTGAAACCGAATTGTTTGAAAGCAGAAGTTTACTTTTTGAGTCAAAATTTAAAGAGTTAGGTGCTAAATGCCAAGAATTATTAAAACTTGCATTTACAATTAAATCGATGGAAAAAGTGGCTCAATCTTTAGGTGTAACTTATGGCTATGCACGTAAAAAGAAATCGCAATGCATAGGAAAACTAACACAGCTTGTAAGAAGTTCTACAACATTTAATCAATTACAAAGCAGTTAAAAATGGAAGATAATCACTACACAGAAATAGACCAATACTTACAAGGAGTATTAAGTACAGAACAGCGTAAAGCATTTGAATCACGTTTAAAAAATGATGCTGACTTTGCTTCAGAAGTAAATTTATACCAAGAAATAGAACAAAGTTTAGCTTCAAGAATTTCAAACAAAGAAGCAGAAAAAGAGTTGCGTAACACCTTACAACAACTTCAGAAAGAACAATTTGTTTCAGAAAAAAAACCAACTAAAGTTATTCAACTAAACCGTTTTAGAAAATATATGATTGCCGCCAGTATTGCGGCTCTTATTGGACTTTTTGTTTTTAATCAAGGTACAACACCAACGTATGAAGCGTTTGCAAACCATCAAAATATAGAACTTACTGTTAGAGGAGCATCAAACACAAAGATGCAAAACGCAGAAGAGGCATTTAACAATAAAGATTATATTACTGCCATAGAATATTTAGACCAAGTATTAGCAATGCAACCAACCAATATTGAAATACAATTATATAAAGCCATTGCTTTATTAGAAACAAATCAGTTTTTAGAAGCAGATAATTTGCTAGAAAGTATTTCTACAGAGCAATCAATTTTTAAAAATAAAGCAACTTGGTATTATGCTTTAAGTATGTTAAAGCAAAGCAAACTAGATGCTTGTAAAAATATTTTAAAACGACTACCAAAAGACGCCGAAGACTACAATTCTGCTCAAAAGTTATTGAAGAAACTATAAATCGTAAACTTTATTGTTATTCCTAATATCTCCAGAACGCTTAGATTTATGTGTTAGGAGCTGATAGTCAGACAGAATATTTATATAGAATTTAAGAAACGAATATTTTCAAAAGGAATATTTGTAAAAAACTATAGTAGTGTCCGTTTAAAGACGTAAGACCGTTTCACTATTAGACGAAAGATAAAAGACTTGATTGTAACAATACGACAAAAAGTTATTTGAAAATTATTATTATTGATAGATAACATAAAATTTAAAAA
>CAMZLD010000096.1 GCA_947311635.1 uncultured Flavobacteriaceae bacterium
AAAATTTAAATAATCCAAAACTAAAACATTCCTAAAACAAAACCATTAGCATTTCCACAAAAAAAGTATGCTAAAATATAGAAGAAGTGTTACGCAATCATCTGAACGAATTAGTATTGAGCAATATAATAAAGAAATTGACGAAGCAAATGCAAGAATTGATAATGGAGAGTTTTACACGCAAGAAGAAGCAGAAAAAATAATGGATAAATGGTAAGGAAAATTGTTTGGGATAAAGAAGCAATTTTACAAATGGAAGAAGTTTTCGAATATTTAAAAGAACGCTCTTTACAATCTGCAAATAAAGTTAGAAAATCAATTAAAGAAACGGTACAGCAATTACCAAAAAATCCAGAAATTTATTCATTAGATAGATTTAAAAAAGATGATAATGATGAACATCGAGCCTTTGAAAAGTACAGTTACAGAGTAACTTATCGAGTAAAAGAAAAAGAAATTCGTATTTTAAGAGTTCGACACACAAGCAGAGAACCATTAGAATATTAAACGGAATTATTTGCCCCCGCTGGTGCGCGATTGTATCGCGTTCCATGTTACCTACCTACAAATAAAGAGCTAAATTTGCGTCCTTTATAGCTCATACAAATACAAAAAAAATGATCTGGAAAGTCTCCACGAAATTATTAATTTATATCATCCTTTAAATAAAATCAATCAATGGCCTAAAATTTGTATATTTGTTATAATAAAACTACAATAGTTATGGATTTACGAATAACACAATTAGAACTTATCGAAATGCTTTTAAATACAAGAAAAGAATCTGTTTTAGATAAAGTTAGAACGCTTTTAGAAAAAGAACAAAATGACCTTTCATTAACCGAAGAGCAATATAAAATTATTGATAAGCGTAGAGAAAATTATTTAAAAGGAGAAGGAAAATCTTTGACTTGGGAAGAGGTAGAACAAAACGTATTAAAAACAATGCCTTGAAATACGAATTAATAATTAGGCACGAGGCAGAAATAGAAATTATTGAAGCAGTTGTCTATTACCAAAAGCAACAAAAAGGATTAGGTAAACGGTTTTTATCTCATTTAAAAATACATTTAAAAAGAATAAAATTACTACAACATTACTCTTAGAATCAGCACCTCTCGCTGGTGCGAGATTGTATCGCGTTCTAGATAAGAGTAGAAAACCACACGGCATCGTTCGGTAGCGATATTTTTAAACCTTAATAAATAAAAAAGAGAGCTAAATGCTCTCTTTTTTTAATTCTTTCAACGATGTGTTGATTTTTTAGTGACCTCGACAGGATTCAAACCTGTAACCTCTTGAGCCGTAATCAAGTGCGCTATTCAGTTGCGCCACGAGGCCATTTTGTGGGTGCAAATATAAAACTATTCTTGTTTTAGAAAAAGAAAAACAAGGTTTTTATATGTTGCTCTCTTTTTGAAAACCCTTAATTACTGTTATAGCGGCTGTTTCATCCTTTTTAAAA
The DNA here is from genome assembly GCA_947311635.1 of uncultured Flavobacteriaceae bacterium. Taxonomy (GTDB): domain Bacteria; phylum Bacteroidota; class Bacteroidia; order Flavobacteriales; family Flavobacteriaceae; genus CAMZLD01. The sequence continues at coordinate 1,466 of CAMZLD010000096.1, forward strand.
ACATACAAATCTACCGCGTTGTAAGATGTGCCAAACCCAGCCAATCTTCCAGATTCTACCTCGTTTTTTATTAAACTAGCAATGGCTTTTTGATCTAATAAGTACTGCATATGCTTTACTTCAATTTCACTTCCTGAGTAAATTTTAATATAATCTGTCATAACTAATTGTTTAAAGCTTTTTTTGTAATAAAAACCCGCCAACCAATAATGGCCAACTGTAATTTTGTTGCTTTGCTTAAATCTAACTTTCGTTTTGAGTACGATGGTAAAATCAATTTGTTAAATTTTGCAATGGCCTTGTAAAAGCGTTTCATAATTTAAAGATACAAAAAAAACGCATTGAATAAAAATGCGTTTTTGAAATATAGAGCTTGTAATGCTAGTTATTTTTTAAGTGTAACCTCTATCACACCATTTTTCCCTCTTTCGCCGTATTTTTTTAAGGCCTCTTCGCCTTTTAAAATCGACATATTTTCTATTAAATGACTCTTAATTTCGCTCATTTCTTTGGTAGTAATTTCTTTTCCTTCCAGCAAAAATAAAGGGCTATTTTCTTTGTCAGAAGTAAACACCATAACCTTTTTAGACTTATTTATAGCAATGACTTTGTTGCCTTCAGCATCTAATTCTTCAATCTCAATAACCTCGCTCGTGTTTGATTCGCCGTTTTTGTGGGCTTTTAGTATAATAATATTGTTTGCATCATCTGATTCTGATAATACATAGGTCTTATTTTTAGCACTAAAATACTGTGTTTTCATTATACGATTACTAGCTAGAATAGAAATATGTTTTCCATTTTCTTTTATGTTAATACGAATTGGGCTTATCGTTTTGTCAGATTTTACACTATAGCTACTACTTGCATGCTTACTTTTTAAAGAAATTTGAATGCCAATAATTTCGCCTTTTTTATTGCGTTTAATATTGTTGAATTTTGCCGTAACACCTTTATTAGATAGCACTTCAATGAAATGATTAAATTCGCTTTCTTTAGTGTCTTTCGTAATCATTAATCTTGTTGTATCATTTTTAAGAATAGTAAGCGTAAGGTTGTTTTCGGTAATTGTTTTTGTATTAAAACTCATCATAAAGATGGCCAATACAGGTAAAATGGCAAGATAAATCCATTGTTTGGTCTTGTTAGAATTTGTTTTGTGTAACATAAGAATGCGTTTTTTAATGATTGATGTATAAAAATTTGTCGCAACAGCCAATTGCGTGTTGTTTAGGCTTGTTTTTAATAATAATCTTTGATAGCTTTTTTTGTTTTTTAATTGTTGCTGCGTTAAAGAATCTGCTATAAACTCAAGATTTTGTAGCAAAGCTTTTTTGTACAGCCAAATAAATGGATTAAACCACAATGCAACACTTGTAATTTGAATCAATAAATGGTCTAGGCTGTGTTTTTGGTTTACGTGAATTTTTTCGTGCGTAATGATTTGTTGTAGCTCTTCTTTGTTAAATTGATTTTTATTGTAAACAATCCATTTAAAAAATGAAAAAGGCGCGGTTTCTTTAGTTGTTTCTATAAAAATAAACTTTCTATGTCTACGCTGTTTTCCATTACGAATTATTGTTACCAAAGCAACAAGTTCTATGCAAAGTTTTATTCCGAAGAAAACCAAACCAGAAAGATATAGATATTTTACAACTAAAAAGATTGAAATACTATTTGTCACTACTTCGGAAGTCGTTCCTACAACTACAAATTCAGAAAAATAGCTTGTATTTGCTGTTACATAAATTGGTATTGTAACCAAAGGGATTGTAAAAGCAGCAAAAATTCCAAAAATTAAGAACCAACGGTTTTGAGTAAAAAAAGTTTCCTTTTCTAAAAACACCTTATAAAATAGGTAGAAAAGAAGGATAAGGACGCTTGTTTTTAGTAGATACATCATGGCTTATTTTTTTTCTTCTATTAAGGCGATAATTTCTTTTAACTCTGCAACAGAAATCTTTTCTTCTTTCGCAAAAAATGAAACCACATTTTTATACGAATTTTCAAAATAGTTAGAAATGGTTTTTTGCATAAACTTTTTTGTATAAGCTTCTTTAGAAACCGCAGGAAAGTATTGATGTGTTTTTCCGAAGGCTTTGTGTTTAACATACCCTTTTTCTTCCATTTTTCGAATCACCGTAGAAACGGTATTGTAATGCGGCTTTGGGTTTGGCAATACCGAAACAATTTCTTTTACAAACGCCTTGTCTAGTTTCCAAAGTGCTTGCAAGATTTCTTCTTCTTTAAAGGTTAATTTTTCCATAGTGATGTATTTCTGAAACAAACGTACAACTATATTTTTAGTTTCACAACTATAAAATTAGTTATACAACGAATTTTATAGTTTATTTAACATTTTTCATAGTTTTTAAAGAAGTGTTATCTTCGCCAAAAAATATAGATATGAGTATTGCATTAATAATAATAGGATTTGTGTTATTGGTAATTGGAGGAGAGTTTTTAGTACGTTCTTCTGTAGGTTTGTCTTTTAAGTTAAACCTATCTAAGTTAATCATTGGCATGACCGTGGTGTCCTTTGCAACATCGGCACCCGAATTGTTAGTGAGTTTAAAAGCAGCTTTGCAAGGCTCTCCAGATTTGGCTTTAGGCAACGTAATAGGTTCTAACATTGCAAACATAGCTTTGGTTTTAGGAATTACCGCTCTGATTGCGCCATTAGCGGTCGATAAAGATTTTTACAAAATGAATTGGCCTGCAATGATGTTTTTTTCTGTGCTATTTTATGGTATGTTGCTTAACGATCATTTAATTAGTAGGTTAGAAGGAGGTATACTTTTTCTCCTTTTAGTTGTATTTATATATTTTATGATTGCAAAAGCCAAAAGAAATAAAAAAGTTGAAGTAGAAGATGTTGATGATGCATTGCAAGATGTTGGCTATCCCAAGATATTTTTATGGTTAGTGATTGGCGCAGCTGCTTTGTATTTTGGGTCAGAATGGTTGGTTGCAGGCGCAAAAGATATTGCACAACAAATAGGTATTAGTGAAGCCGTTATTGGCGCAACAGTCATTGCTATTGGTACAAGTGTTCCAGAATTAGCAGCATCTGTTATTGCTGCATTAAAAGGAGAAAAAGCCATCTCGTTAGGTAACTTAATAGGTTCTAACATCTTTAATATAGGTTCGGTGATTGGTTTAACGGCAATGATAACACCTATTCATGTAATAGATATAAAAGTATTTGATAACATGTATTGGATGTTGGCTATAGCCGCCGTATTGTTACCTCTTATTTTTATTCCTAAGAAATTTGAAATAGGAAGAGTAAAAGGCGCTTTGCTTTTAGCAGCTTATATTGTTTTCATCTTTTTGGCATTTCAATAACAATTTTCAAATAACTGTTTATCGTATAGTTGCAATCAAGTCTTTTATCTTTCGTCTACTAGTGAAACGGTCTTACATCTTTAGACGGGCACTACTAAATAATTTGTATAAATTTAAATATGACCCCTATTTTTTTAGGGTCAACTTGTTGTATTTGATATATTTTCATACTTTTGCCCTATTAAAATCATAAAAACAAGTCAAAATGTCTAAAATTAGATTCAAAGCACTCGAAAAAACTTTAAGCAGAAAACCTGTAAAAATTTCTGAAAAAAAACGTAGGTCAGCCATTTTTGGTAAAAATGTTTTTAATCAAGAAACCATGCGCCAATACTTAACCAAAGATGCCTATAATGGTGTAAAGGACGCAATAGATAATGGATCTAAAATTGATAGAAATATTGCAGACCAAGTGTCTTCTGCCATGAAAGATTGGGCTTTGTCTAAAAATGTAACACATTATACACATTGGTTTCAGCCACTTACCGGCGCAACAGCAGAAAAACATGATGCTTTTTTTGAAACCATTGGTGATGGAAAGGCTATCGAAAAATTTGGAGGTGGACAATTAGTGCAACAAGAACCAGATGCCTCAAGTTTTCCAAACGGAGGTATTCGAAATACATTTGAAGCACGTGGATATACCGCTTGGGATCCTACATCACCAGCCTTTATTTACGGCACCACATTATGCATACCAACCATATTTGTAGCCTATACAGGTGAAGCACTAGACAATAAAACACCATTGCTACGTGCATTAAGTGCCGTTGACGATGCAGCAACAGCTGTATGTAAATATTTCGATAAAAATGTAAAGAAAGTAACCGCTTCTTTGGGTTGGGAGCAAGAGTATTTTTTAATTGACAGCGCTTTGGCAGCATCTAGACCAGATATTTCTTTAACAGGAAGAACCTTGCTAGGTCATTCCTCTGCAAAAGGGCAACAGTTAGATGATCATTACTTCGGAACCATACCAAATAGAGTGCTTTCTTACATGCGCGATTTAGAAACCGAATGTATGTACCTAGGCATTCCAGTAAAAACACGTCATAATGAGGTGGCACCAAACCAATTTGAACTAGCACCTATTTATGAAGAGTCAAATCTAGCAGTAGATCACAACTCCTTATTAATGGATGTGATGGGGAAAATTGCAGAACGTCATGATTTTAAAGTTTTGTTTCATGAAAAACCTTTTGAAGGTATAAATGGATCTGGAAAACACAATAATTGGTCGTTGTCTACAAATACAGGAATTAATTTGTTAAGTCCAGGTAAAACACCAATGAGTAACTTACAATTCTTAACATTCTTTATAAATACAATTAAAGCAGTTTATGATCATGAAGAATTACTTAGAGCCTCTATTGCAAGTGCTAGTAATGATCATAGATTGGGAGCAAACGAAGCGCCACCAGCAATTATTTCGGTTTTTATTGGCTCTCAATTAACACACGTATTAAATGAACTCGAAGGTGTTACCAAAGGAAAACTTTCTCCAGAAGAAAAAACAGACTTAAAACTAAACGTTGTTGGAAAAATACCCGATGTATTGCTAGATAATACCGATAGAAACAGAACCTCTCCTTTTGCATTTACAGGAAATAAATTTGAATTTAGAGCAGTAGGATCAACAGCAAATTGTGCCAATCCTATGACGGTTTTAAACACCATAGTTGCCAAGCAATTAAAAGATTTTAAAGTAGCAGTAGATGCATTAATCGCTGCTAAAGGTTTGAAAAAAGATGAAGCTATTTTTAATGTATTAAGAGAATATATTAAAGCCTCTAAAAATGTATTGTTTGAAGGAAATGGTTATGGTGATGCTTGGGAAAAAGAAGCAAAAAAACGAAAACTAAGCAATAATAAAACAACACCAGAAGCGTTGAAAGCACGTATTTCTAAAAAAACCATCGCGCTGTTTGAAGAAATGGATGTGATGAGTAAAGTAGAAGTAGAAGCAAGGCATGAAATAGAATTAGAAGAATACACTTTGCGTATTCAGATCGAAGGCAGAGTGCTTGGCGATATTGCAAGAAACCATGTTGTGCCAACAGCCATTAAATATCAAAATATTTTGATAGAAAATGTAAAAGGCTTAAAAGATATCTTCGGAAAAGATTATAAAAAGCACGCCAAAGAACAAATTAATTTAATTACCCAAATATCAACACATATAGAAGGAATCAATACCAAAGTTGATAAGATGATTAATGAACGAAAAAAGGCAAACAAGTTACATGGTCAAAAAGCAGCAGATGCCTATTGCAATAAAGTAAAACCTTATTTTGAAGAAATACGTTACCATTGCGATAAGTTAGAAATTTTAGTAGATGATGAGCTTTGGCCATTGACAAAGTACAGAGAATTGTTATTTACAAAATAATTATTTTCACATTCTATGATTCGTAACGCAACTCAAAAAGAGGTATATGGCAATTGTTTTTAAAATAATTTAGCTACAAAACACCCTTTATATTAATACTAAAAATGAATAATATCTTGGTCTTTAAATTTTTATTTGCACGCCTTTCAATATTAAATATCTTTGCTATATACATGACTAAAACTGTAATATGAGTCAAGAAATTTCAAAACGATATGCACAACGTGGTGTATCAGCTTCAAAAGAAGACGTTCATAATGCCATAAAAAATATTGATAAAGGTCTTTTTCCGAAGGCATTTTGTAAAATAGTACCAGACTATTTAACAAATGATGACGATTATTGTTTAATAATGCATGCAGATGGAGCAGGCACTAAATCTTCGTTAGCATACATGTACTGGAAAGAAACCGGCGACTTATCTGTTTGGAAAGGCATTGCGCAAGATGCCTTAATAATGAATATAGACGATTTAATCTGTGTAGGAGCTACAAGTAATATTATGCTTTCTTCTACGATTGGGCGTAATAAAAACAAAATTCCTGGAGCCGTAATTTCTGAAATTATTAACGGCACCGAAGCACTGCTTCAAGATTTAAGAAAATTCGGAATCGAAATTCATACTACAGGAGGAGAAACAGCAGACGTTGGTGATTTAGTACGTACAATCATTGTAGATTCTACAGTTACAGCACGTATGAAACGCAAAGACGTGATAGACAATGCCAATATTAAAGCAGGCGATGTTATTGTAGGGTTGGCTTCCTTTGGTAAAGCAACTTATGAATCACAGTATAATGGCGGTATGGGTAGCAACGGTCTTACATCTGCTAGGCATGATGTTTTTCATAATTATTTAGCAAAAAAATATCCTGAAAGTTATGATGCTGAAGTGCCACAAGATCTTGTCTATTCAGGCAAGAAAAAATTAACAGATTCTGTTGAAAACACAGTATTAGATGCTGGAAAATTAGTATTGTCACCCACAAGAACCTATGCGCCAATTATTAAAGAGATACTAGCTAAATTCAGTTCAAAAGATATTCATGGTATGGTGCATTGTAGCGGAGGTGCACAAACAAAAATTCTTCATTTTATAGACCACTTACATATTGTTAAAGACAACCTTTTTGAAGTGCCGCCATTGTTTAAATTAATTCAAGAACAATCAAAAACAAGTTGGAAAGAAATGTATCAAGTTTTTAATTGTGGACATAGAATGGAGTTGTATGTACCACCAGCCATTGCCACAGATATTATTGAAATTTCTAAATCATTTCATGTAGATGCACAAATAATAGGTCATGTATTGCCTTCAGAAGAAAAGAAATTAACGATTAAAAGTAGCTATGGTACGTTTAATTATGAGCGTTAAAAATCTGTTATAAAATGATTTTTTGTAATAAAAGCACTTTTTTTTCGTATTAATTATAGACCCTTTAAGACCTTGAAATTATGAAAAAAGCCATCATTGTAATTGTATTAGTACTTTTTAGTAATAACTTATTGTATGTAAAAAACGCTAAAATTGATGACACTTCTGTTTATAGAACACAACGAGAATATTTTAGAGCAATTCATTCTAAAAACATGTTACAAAAAGAAACTGTAAAAATTAATTTAGTTTTGGTAGGTTTGCTTTTAACTTCGCTTTCTGTAGCATCCCTTAAAAAATCTTTCAATTTTTAATAGGGTATTTTATTTTCTAATCGTTTTAAGACTGAACAACAATAAATTTAACATGAAAAAACAATTTTTATTCTTTGCGTTTTTAATTGCTAGTCTAACGCTTTCTGCACAAAACTGGAAAACCAATTTTGAAGAAGCTAAATTAGAAGCTCAAAAAGACAACAAACACATTGTTTTAGTTTTTGCTGGATCAGATTGGTGTACATCTTGTATTAAATTAGATCAAAGCATTTTTAAAAGTAAGGAGTTTATAGAATATGCCAATGAAAATTGGGTGCTGTATAAAGCAGATTTTCCTAGAAAAAAAAAACACCAGCTTTCTAAAGAATTAGCAGCTCAAAATAGTGCTTTAGCAGAAAAATACAATTCTTACGGCTATTTCCCTTTAGTATTGGTTTTAGATGCTAAAGGAAATGAAATAGGAAAAACCAGTTATAAGAACATTTCTCCAAAAGCATATATTGAAGAATTAAAAAACTTGTAATTGTGAAATTGCAATCAATCCTTTTAATTCCTTTCATTTTTTTATTCCTTTCTTGTCAAGCGCAAAACAAAAAATTTACACGTACTCTCAAATTAATGGGTAGTAGGTTTGATATTACTGTAGTTGCAAATTCAGAAAAAAAAGGAAAAACGTATATAGATTTAGCCGTTGCAGAAATTACGCGTATAGAAACCATTATTTCTTCATGGAAGCCAAATTCACAAACCTCATTGATTATAAAAAATGCAGGAATTCAACCTGTAAAAGTTGATAAAGAATTATTTGAATTAATTAGCAGATGCAAAGCACTATCTAGGTTAACAGATGGTGCTTTCGATATTAGTTATGCTTCGATGGATCGTATTTGGAAATTTGACGGAAGCATGACAACAATGCCTTCAGAAGAAAAAATTAAAAATTCTGTACGAAAAGTAGGGTATAACAACATCATTTTAAATCCAAAAGAAACCACAGTCTTTTTAAAGCTAAAAGGAATGAAAATTGGCTTTGGCGCAATAGGCAAAGGCTATGCTGCAGATAAAGCAAAGGCTTTATTGATTGCAAAGGGCGTAAAAGCAGGGATCATCAACGCATCGGGCGATTTGAATACTTGGGGAGTACAACAAAACGGCAACCCTTGGCAAGTTGGGATTACCAATCCTTTAAATAAAAACAAAGTCTTTGCATTGCTGCCCATACACAATAGTGCTGTTGTGACTTCTGGTAATTATGAAAAATTTGTCAATTTTAATGGCAAGCGATATACACACATTATCAATCCTAAAACAGGTTATCCTAGCTTCGGAATTGTAAGCGTGAGTGTTTTTGCTAAAAAAGCAGAATTAGCAGATGCATTAGCAACCTCAATTTTTGTCATGGGAAAAGAAGTTGGGTTAAATTTCATCAATCAACTTAAAGATGTAGAATGTATCATTGTAGATGATAAAGGAAAAATAAGCACCTCAAAAAATATTAAAATAACCAAATAATAAAAATAAAGTAGGGTTTTTTATTGAAACCTCGTTTTATTATAACAAACCAAATTACCACTTATGAAAAAAGTAATTTTTGCATTTTCAATACTCATACTATTGAGCTCTTGCGTTGCTGTTAAAGAATACGAAAAAGTCAATATCAATGACCCAGATATGGTCTTATCTGCAAATAAAATAGAAAAATTCGAAACTAATTTTCAGGTTTATAGAGAAGCTGCCTCTGGTGCCAATGGAGGTAAAGCTGGTGGAGGATGTGGATGCAATTAATTAGCAATGATATGAGAAATTTTTTACTATTGATAAGTTTATTTAGCGCTGTTTTTTCTTTTTCACAAAATAAAAAAGAGAGTGCCAAAATTTTTAAAAAGCGTGTTTTAGAAACGGCAGAAGTCGATTTGGTTATGAGTTATTACGCTCAAAAAGGTGACCATGCATCTGTAACAGGCGGTGTAGGTACAGAAAAATTAAATGACATTACATCAGATATCATTGTATCTATACCAATAAATGATGATGATGTTTTAACGGTAGATGCCGGTATTTCTGCTTATAGTTCTGCATCTTCAAGTAACTTAGACCCTTTTGATGCTTCTGGAGCTTCAAGAAATGGAGGAGATGATGATGATAGAAGAATCCCCAATGATAAAACATCAGGAAGTCCATGGATAGCATCTTCTGGAGCTTCAAAACAAGATGTATGGGGTAGCGGCAATGTTAGCTATGCGCATAATACAGATGATCGCAATACCATTTGGTCTGCAAACGCTGGATTTGCTGCAGAATTCGATTATTTTTCTATTGGTTTTGGAGGAGGACTTACAAAATTGTTTAATAAAAAGAATACAGAAATAGGCGTTAAAGCCCAACTATATTTAGACACTTGGTTACCAGTTTATCCCACAGAGTTAGATTCATATTTAGAAGCCGGAAAGAATTTAACAAGCGGATTTTTTAGTAAAATAAATATTTTAGATGAAAATTATCAGCTGTCTCAAGCTTGGAGTCCAGATGCTTTTTCTTTAATAAAAGACAAAGGCAGAAATACGTATTCGGTTTCATTAAACCTATCTCAAATAGTACACAAAAAAGCACAATTTTCTTTGTTTGCAGATATTGTATTACAAAAAGGATGGCTTTCAAACCCAATGCAACGTGTGTATTTTGCAGACAAACCAAATTTTTATGTAGGTGGTACACATCGTTTTAATGCATCGGGTGTTTTTGTATCTGCAGATCCTGTTAGTGTTGTAGCTATTGATAATTACACAAATAAAACAAACACAACGGTATTTCAATTGGCAGATGATATTGAACGCCTACCGTCTTCTCGATTTAAACTACCAATAGGCATGCGATTCAATTATTTTGTAAACGAAATAATTTCTGTAAGAACCTATTACCGTTACTATTTTGACGATTGGGGCGTGCGTGCTCACACTGCTAGTATCGAACTGCCAATAAAGGTAAGCAATCAATTTACTTTGTATCCAACCTATCGCTTTTATCAACAAAATGCAGCCACGTATTTTGGTGCCTTTGACACCCATTTGTCAACATCAAAATATTACACATCAGATTATGATTTGTCAGCCTTTAATAGCAACCAATACGGAATGGGTATTAAATACACAGATATTTTTGCAAAGGCAAAGGTTTTGGACTTCGGAATAAAATCTATAGACATAAGATATAATAAGTATACAAGAACTAACGGATTGGATGCTGGAATTATTTCCTTCGGAATGAAATTCGTAAACTAATTAATTTTCCCTAGTATTTTGGAAGGCCGCTTCTTTTAATTTTATTAAAAGAGCGGTTTTCTTATATTCACCATTCACCATTCACCATTCACCATTCACCATTCACCATTCACCATTCACTATTCACTATTCACTAATTTCTAACTGTTTTCTTTCAACAAGGATTACTTTCTATAATAAATTTGTATTTTTGTTTTTTAAGAACAACGGAAGATGATAGATAAACTAAGAATTATACAACAACGTTTTGATGAGGTGTCAGATTTAATCATTCAGCCAGACATTATCAAAGATCAAAAACGTTACGTAAAATTAAATAAAGAATACAAAGACCTAAGCGATGTACTTGCTAAAGGAAAGGAATACCAAACGTATATTGATTCAATAAAAGAAGCCAAAGAAATCATTGCAGATGGCAGCGATGCCGAAATGGTAGAAATGGCAAAAATGGAATTGGATGATGCACAAAAAGCCCTTCCGAAGTTAGAAGATGAAATCAAATTTATGTTGATTCCAAAAGACCCAGAAGACTCTAAAAATGCCGTTGTAGAATTGCGTGCCGGAACGGGTGGGGACGAAGCCAGTATATTTGCAGGTGATTTGTTTAGAATGTATTCTAAATACTGTTCAGACAGAGGTTGGAAAGTAAGTACCGTAGATTACAGTGAAGGTACCAATGGCGGTTTTAAAGAAATTCAATTTGAGGTAGAAGGCGCCGATGTCTACGGAACCTTAAAATTTGAAGCTGGCGTGCATCGTGTACAACGCGTGCCACAAACCGAAACACAAGGACGTGTACATACAAGTGCTGCAACAGTAATGGTGTTTCCAGAAGCCGAAGAGTTTGATGTGCAAATAAATCCAAAAGATGTTCGTATTGATTTTTTCTGTTCATCGGGTCCAGGAGGGCAGTCGGTTAATACAACTTATTCTGCTGTGCGTTTAACACATATTCCAACAGGTTTGGTAGCGCAATGTCAAGATCAAAAGTCGCAGCATAAAAATAAAGAAAAAGCCTTTAAAGTACTCCGTTCTCGTTTGTATGATATGGAATTAGCAAAAAAGAATGCAGCAGATGCCTTAAAACGTGGTTCTATGGTGAGCTCTGGAGACCGAAGTGCTAAAATACGCACCTATAATTATCCGCAAGGACGTGTTACAGACCATAGAATAGGTCTTACCTTATATGATTTGCAAAACATTATAAACGGTGACATTCAAAAAATTATAGATGAACTGATGCTTGCAGAAAATACCGAAAAATTGAAGCAGTTAGGAGAGGTAATGTAAGGAGTAGATAGCTACAAAACATAAGAAAACCAAACATTTAAGTTTGGTTTTCTTATGTTTAAAAATCACTTTAATACCAATCTCTTAACCGTACTTCAATACCTATATTTTCTTTTAAAACAAGAGCTTTAAATGCTTTAATGTCTGACAAGCTTTTGTCTTTGTTTCTGTAATGATAAGGATAAACAATATTCGGCTTAAAAGCCAACACACCTTGAGCAGCTTCCTTTACCGTCATAGTAAATGGCTCATTCATGCAGACAAAAGCAAGGTTGATATCAAGTAACATTTTCATTTCAGAAGTAACAGCAGTGTCACCAGAAATATAAATATTAAAATTTTCAATGTTTATTACATAACCATTACCCCGTCCTTTTGGGTGATACGCATTTGGACTTTCTGGTACGTTGTACATGGCAACTGCTTCTATATAAAAATCTAAACGATGTACACCTTGTCGGTTGTTTAAATCAATGGCATTTTTTCTGTACGTACTAGGCAGTTGATCATAAACTACTTTTGGTACCATGAATATGGTATTGCTTGCGTCTAGCGCTTTGATAGTTTCAATATCATAATGATCTGGATGAATATCTGTTATTAAGATAATATCTGGCTTTGCGATATCTTTATAAGCTTCTTTGCCTCCTGTTGGATCAACATAAATGGTTTTATTGTTAAAGCCCAGTACAAGGCTAGCGTGTTTGATAGGTTTGATAGTTAGTGGCCCATGTCCTGTTGCTAGTGTATCAATGGTTGGTGTATTTTGTGCGTTGGTCATTCCGAAGAAAAGTAAGAAAATAAAGCTTAGATATTTCATTAATAATTGTTTTATAGGTAGTTATTTACAAACAATGTACCAAAGTTAATTAAATTAATAATTTAGATATGCCATTTTTATTAAACCGAAGCATCACAATTACATTTTAGCAATTTAATTTTTTTATTTTATTAGAACACTAGATGTTTAGCAATCTTTTTCGCAGTATAACAAGACAAATCTTCGAGATTCAAGCACAAATGTGTCGCGAAGTTTTCCTTGTGGTTTTTACAAGGCTAAAAATACCTCGAAAAAAGGTCTTTTCTTTTGTTTCGTTTTCTTTGAACAAGCAAAGAAAAGAAGTATAAAAATTAGGGCTATTATAGTTTTGAAGTTTAACAGTTAAACACTCACAAATAAGGAATAAAAAAATCCCAAACATTTCTGTTTGGGATTTTTAAGCAAGTATGTTTTAATTTATTTTACTTTCTCTACAATTGCTTTGAAAGCTGCTGGGTTGTTCATTGCTAAATCTGCAAGTACCTTACGGTTCAATTCGATATCATTCGCTTTTACTTTTCCCATAAATTGTGAATAAGACATTCCGTATTGACGTGCACCTGCGTTGATACGCATAATCCACAACGCACGAAACGTACGTTTTTTGTTTCTACGGTCTCTGTATGAGTAAGACATTGCTTTGTCTACTGCATTTTTAGCTACGGTATAAACGTTTTTTCTTCTTCCAAAGTAACCTTTGGCTTGTTTTAATATTTTTTTTCTACGTGCTCTTTTGGCAACTGAGTTTACTGATCTTGGCATTTTGTTTTGTTTTTTTTGTAGTTGGCGATAACGTAATTAATAAATTGTAATTCGTAATTCTTTTTTGCACAACTCCAAGGTTAAATAATTTAATTTCCCTAAACGTTGATTTATTTTAACGTTAATTGTTGTAAAATATTCGCTTTGTCAGATTTGTGAACCAAACCATCATGCGTTAATTTTAACTTACGCTTTTTTGACTTCTTTGTTAAGATGTGACTCTTAAAAGCGTGCTTTCTTTTAATTTTTCCAGATGCTGTAAGCTTAAAACGCTTTTTAGCACTAGATTTTGTTTTCATTTTTGGCATCTCTTATTGTTTTTTACTTGCTTTATTGTTTCTGCTAAATTTATTTTTAGCGACTATTTATTTTTCTTTGGAGCTATGTACATAATCATACGTTTACCTTCTAACTTAGGTAATTGCTCTACTTTTCCGTACTCTTCTAATTCTTGGGCTAATTTTAATAATAAAATATGACCTTGTTCTTTATAAATAATAGAACGTCCTTTAAAGAATACAAAAGCTTTTAGTTTGGCACCATCTTGTAAAAACTTAATAGCATGTTTCTTTTTAAACGCATAATCATGTTCATCGGTTTGTGGTCCAAAACGGATTTCTTTTACAATCACCTTTGTTGCTTTAGACTTCATGGCCTTTTCACGCTTCTTTTGTTCGTATAAAAACTTTTTATAGTCTATAACCTTACAAACTGGCGGTTTAGCCTTTGGTGATATTTCTACCAAATCTAATTCTAAATCACGGGCTATCTCTTTGGCTTTAGCCAACGGATATACACCAACTTCAACGTTGTCTCCAACAAGTCGAACTTCGTCAACACGCACAATTTTTTCATTGATTCTGTGTTGATCTTCTTTAATTACTCTCCAAGGTTTTCTAGGTCCTCTGCGTCTACGTATTGCTATAACTTTAAATTTTATACCTTTTTAAAAGGTGGTTAACTATTTTAAATACTCTTATTTATTTCTTCTTTAATAAGGGTTGAAAGATCTACTACACTAATTGTGCCTAAATCATTTCCACCATGTCTTCTAACTGATATTGTGTTAGCTTCTTGTTCTTGTTCACCAACAATAATCATAAACGGAATCTTCTGCATTTCTGCATCTCTAATCTTACGACCCGTCTTTTCATTTCTATCATCAATTAGGGCGCGAATTTCGTAATTTTCTAGCAGACTAGAAACTTTTTCGGCATATTTTTGATATTTATCACTGATTGGCAGTATAATAACCTGCTCTGGAGTAAGCCATAACGGAAAATTACCGCCCGTATGTTCAATTAAAATAGCAATAAAACGCTCCATAGAACCAAAAGGAGCTCTATGTATCATTACAGGTGTGTGTAACTCGTTATCACTGCCTTTATAGGTTAAATTAAAACGTTCTGGTAAATTATAATCAACTTGTATAGTGCCTAATTGCCAACTTCTACCAAGTACATCTTTTACCATAAAGTCCAATTTCGGACCATAAAAAGCGGCTTCACCATATTCAATTACATAATCCAAACCTTTATCAATTACTGCGCTTTTAATCGCATTTTCTGCTTTTTCCCAGTTTTCATCGCTTCCAATATATTTTTCAGGAATATCAGGGTCACGTAAAGATACTTGCGTTGTAAAGTTTTCAAACCCTAAAGCTTTAAAAACGTATAAGACCAAGTCTATTACATTTTTAAATTCATTGTCTAGTTGGTCTGGCGTACAAAAAATATGTGCGTCATCTTGCGTAAAACCACGTACTCTTGTCAATCCATGTAATTCGCCACTTTGTTCATAACGATATACAGTTCCAAATTCAGCAAAACGTTTAGGTAAGTCTTTATAAGAATATTGTTTATTGTTGTAAATTTCACAATGGTGCGGGCAATTCATGGGTTTTAATAAAAACTCCTCATCTTCTTTGGGTGTTTGAATTGGCTGAAAACTATCTTCACCATATTTAGCATAATGCCCAGAAGTAACATAGAGTTCTTTCTGACCAATATGAGGTGTTACCACCATTTCGTAACCTGCTTTTTTCTGAGCTTTTTTTAGAAAATTTTCTAATCGGTCACGTAAAGCAGCGCCTTTTGGCAACCATAAAGGCAAGCCAGCACCTACTTTTTGAGAAAAAGTAAATAATTCTAATTCTTTTCCTAATTTTCTGTGATCACGTTTTTTAGCTTCTTCTAATCGCTCTAAATATTCAGTCAATAGCTTTTGTTTTGGAAAAGAAATTCCGTAGATACGTGTTAATTGTTTATTGTTTTCGTCACCACGCCAATAAGCACCAGCAACATTCATAATTTTTATAGCTTTAATGATGCCAGTATTTGGTATGTGCCCACCACGACATAAATCTGTAAAATCATCATGATCACAAAAAGTAATCGTTCCGTCCTCGAGCCCTTCAATTAATTCTACCTTAAAACCGTTATTTTCTTTTTTGTAAAAAGCTAAAGCGTCAGATTTACTAACAGAACGCATTGTAAAGTTATGCTTGCCTCTTGCTAATTCTAAAAATTTGGTTTCAATTTGTTTAAAATCAGTTTCAGATATAGAAACACCTTCAAAATCAACATCATAATAAAATCCGTTATCAATCGCTGGCCCAATTGTTAATTTTGCATTCGGATATAACTTTAAAATAGCTTGAGCCAATACATGAGCAGAAGAATGCCAAAACGCTTTTTTACCTTCATCATCATTAAAAGTAAATAAAACAAGACTACCATCGGTTTGTAAAGGCGTGGTGGTTTCAACAGTTTCGTCGTTAAATTTAGCCGAAATAACATTTCTAGCAAACCCTTCACTAATACTTTTAGCCACATCCATAGCTGTACTGTTCTTCGCAACAGCTTTAATACTTCCGTCTGGTAATGTAATTTGAATCATTCAATTATAATTATATATAAGTTGCAAAGATATTAGAAAAGCATTACACATACAATAATATATAGTAAAGATATTTTGGGTGTTTTGTTTTGTGCTAAAAACACAAAACAACTGCGCTATCTGCTGTATCCCGATAAATATCGGGGATGCCGCTGCCTATCGCTAACACAATAATCAATTAAGATATTTTTTTAGTAGTGTCCGTATAAAGACGTAAGATCGTTTCACTATTAGATGAAAGATAAAAAACTTGATTGTAACGATACCATAAAACAGTTGTTTGAAAATTTGAATCGGACAATAATAATTTTTTTTAAGATTAATTAAGTAGACTTTTTTATATGCTTCTATAATTATATAGACATCATCAAGCCTCTTTTTTCTTTTTAGAGTGAAATGACCCTAAGGCTGCAGTATATTAGAAGTGTTTAATTAAAAATTTGGAATCATTATTTACCTTATTGAATTAATTGATGTCAGTTTTTTTTCGATTTTGAGCTTTCACTATTTGTCATTTTGTGTTTAGAATAGAATAAATACCCTTTATAATGAAATGTTAAAACCTTTATAAATAGTGTCTTAAAAAATAATTGTAAAATAACTGAAAAAAAACATTGTCAAAGTAAAAAAGCATTCTATATTTGCACCCGCTAAGCAATAAGTCAATTAGATTTTAAACTTAGTAACGTTCATTAAAAAGTAAAATTATTTAAAAATAAATCAAAAAAGTTTGGTAGATTAAAAATAGTTTGTATTTTTGCAACCGCTTAGAAAAATAAGCAGACGTTCAGTAAGAAATTTTGGAATTGTTTTTAATAAAAAACGAGTTAGTTCGAGTCTAACATTTCTACAAAATATTTAACCAATTGTAATAAGCGTGAAGCTGTATACAAAGCGTTAAAAAGTTCATTGAAAAATTTGAAATTGACAGCGTAATAATAGAGTAGAACTATGTGGTTTTAGGACCGCATTAATTTTTTTTGAGAGACAAATTATCGATATAATATT
>CAMZLD010000097.1 GCA_947311635.1 uncultured Flavobacteriaceae bacterium
AATCGCTAAAAGCGGTACTGTTTTGTTAACACAGCAAAGTAGAGAAACAACACAAATTGTACTTAAATAGATTTTGTACATTTGTTTATTCTTGAAAAAACAATTTTATGGGTTTAGTTACCGCAAAAGAAGTAGCAAAAGCAATACATGTTGATAAATACGGATTTATCGGCACCTTTATTGGGTGGCTTTTAATGAAAGTTTTGCGTATTTCTGCACTTAATAAAATGTATAACAAGCACAAGCATCTAGAAGGAACGGGTTTTTTAAATGCACTTCTAGATGATTTGCAAATCAAATTCGAAATTCCAGAAGAAGATTTTAGAAGAATCCCCAAAGACGGTGCTTTTATAACCATTTCTAATCACCCCTTAGGTGGAATTGACGGTATTTTATTACTTAAACTATTAGTAGAAAAAAGACCTGATTATAAAATCATAGCAAATTTTTTATTGCATAGAATTGCACCTATGAAACCATATATCATGCCAGTGAATCCCTTTGAAGACCGTAAAGACGTAAAGTCTAGCATGGCAGGTTTAAAAGCAGCGCTGTTGCATTTAAGAGAAAACAAACCTTTGGGTATTTTTCCGGCAGGAGAAGTATCGACCTATAAAGATGGTAAATTGGTTGTTGATAAGCCTTGGGAAGAAGGCGCTATAAAGCTTATTAAAAAAGCAAAAGTACCAATTATTCCTATTTATTTTCATGCAAAAAACAGCAAATCTTTTTACTTAATTTCTAAAATAAGCGGAACCTTAAGAACAGCAAAATTACCTTCAGAATTATTAAGCCAAAAAGGGCGTGTTATTAAAGTACGTATAGGAAGGCCAATAAGTGTAAAAAACCAAGAAGAATACCCAAATATTAATGATTTTCACGAGTATATACGTAAGAAAACGTACATGCTAGCAAATCCTTTTGAAAAAGATAAAACACGCATTTCTACGGCTCATTTAAAAGTGACAAAAACACCTAAAAAGATAGCATTACCAAAAAGTAACCAAAAAATTATTGAGGATATTGATAATTTACGTGAGAATGACAGAAGGCTTTTGATAACAAAAAATTACGAAGTGTTTTTTGCTAAAAAGAAAGAAATTCCAAATTTAATTCATGAAATAGGAAGACAACGAGAAATTACTTTTAGAGATGTTGGAGAAGGCACAAACCAACCCATAGACCTAGATAAATACGATAATTATTACCACCATTTGTTACTTTGGGACAATGCAGCAAACAAATTTGTGGGCGCTTACAGAATGGGTCTTGGTGATGCAATCTATAGAAAATATGGAATTGAAGGGTTTTACGTACAAAGCCTTTTTAAATTTGATACCGAGTTGCACGCAATGCTTAGTCAAACCATAGATATTGGGCGTGCTTTTATTGTAAAAGAGTACCAACAAAAACCCATGCCTTTATTTTTACTTTGGAAAGGAATTGTACATGTAACCTTACGATATCCAGAGCATAAATATTTAACAGGAGGTGTTAGTATTAGCAATCAATTTTCAAATTTTTCTAAATCGTTGATGATAGAATTTATGAAATCGCATTATTACGATCCTTATATTGCGCAATACATTCATCCTAAAAAGGAATACAAAGTAAAGTTGAAAGATGCCGATAAAGATTTTGTTTTTGATAGCACCAAGGCAGATTTAAATAAGTTTGATCGTATTATAGATGAAATAGAACCAGGAAGTTTACGCATGCCTGTACTTATTAAAAAATATATCAAGCAAAATGCCAAGCTAGTCGCTTTTAATGTAGACCCAAAATTTAATAATGCTATAGATGGTCTTATTTTCTTGAAAATAGCAGACATACCACAAAGCACTGTGCGCCCTGTTATGGAAGAATTTGAAGCAGAATTGTTAGCGAAGGCAGAAAAGTTAAAAAATGAGTAAGCTACTCTAAAGGCGTACCGTTGGGCTTCCAAAGCTCTACTTTGTTTGCATCAGTATCTAAAATCCAAGCAAACTTTCCGTAGTCACAGGTTTCTAAATCACTTCGTTTTTAAAAGCAGTCTTTATTTTATTCACAATGGTTTGGGCTAGCTTCTCTTTACTTTCAATAGTCCAGCCAGCAACATGTGGTGTTAGTAAAACGTTTTGAGCGTTTAATAAATATTGAAATGCTGTTGGAATTTTTTCGGAAGTAAAAAGGTTTTCAAAAGAAGATTTTTCATATTCTAAGACATCCAAACCTGCACCCAATATTTTTTTAGCTTTTAAAGCAGCAACCAAATCTTTGGTAACTACACTTTTTCCTCTTCCGGTATTAAACAACCAAAAAGGTTTTTTAAATGCGTTGATAAAATCTTGGTTTACCATATTGATGGTTAATTTGGTTTCTGGAGTATGCAAACTAACAATGTCTGCTTTTTCTTGAAACTCGTATAATGAAACTTGCTTACAATTTGTATTGCCGACATTGTTTTTGATATCGTAACAAACTGTAGAAACATCAAATCCTTGTAGTTTTTTTGCAAAGGCTTTGCCCATATTTCCGTAGCCAATAATACCAACTGTTTTACCGTCTAATTCAATACCACGATTGTCTTCTCGTAACCATTTGCCATTCCGTACTTCGGTATCGGCTTTGCGAAGCTTGTTGAATAAAGAGAGTATCATGCCTAAGGTGTGTTCACCAACAGCATTACGATTGCCTTCTGGCGCTGCAATTAGTATAATGTCTTTACTTTGGGCATACGCGCAATCAATATTTTCTAATCCAGCACCAACGCGTGCAATAAATTTTAAGTTTTTGGCTTTGTCTATAAAAGCTTTATCAATGGCAAACCTACTTCTAATAACAATGCCTTGATAGTTTTGAATTTTAGTTTCAATTTCTTGTTTAGAAGACGTATAATCTTCTTCATTTACAAAACCCAAATTGTTTAGTTGATCTAATAGCAAGGAATGATTACGATCTATATGTAGAATTTTCATCTAAATTTTATTCTTAATACTGTTCTTTTTCGTTTGGAAAATCTACAGTTTTAACATCATCTATATATTGTTTTACAGCGGTGTTCATTCCATTATACATATCTAAGTATCTGCGTAAAAAACGTGGATTAAATTCGTGGGTCATACCTAACATGTCATGCGTTACAAGTACTTGACCATCTACACCGCTACCTGCGCCAATACCAATAACAGGGATTGTTAAACTATCTGCAACTTCTTTGGCTAATTTTGCTGGCACTTTTTCTAATACCAAAGCAAAGCAACCAAGCTTTTGAAGTAATAAAGCATCTTTTTTAAGTTTCTCTGCTTCTTCGGCTTCTTTTGCACGTACGGTGTATGTACCAAATTTATAAATAGATTGTGGTGTTAAACCCAAATGCCCCATTACAGGAATTCCTGCTTTTAAAATACGTTTAATAGAGTTTTTAACTTCGCTTCCACCTTCTAATTTAATACAATGACCACCAGATTCTTTCATGATTCTAATGGCAGAACGCAAGGCTTCTTTAGTGTCAGCTTGGTAGGTTCCGAAGGGTAAATCTACCACTACCAAACAGCGTTTTATGGCGCGTACTACAGAGCTAGCATGATAAATCATTTCATCTAAAGTAATAGGTAATGTAGTTTCATGGCCAGCCATTACATTAGAGGCAGAATCGCCCACCAATAAAACATCAATACCAGCGTGATCTAAAATTTTTGCCATGGTATAATCATAAGCGGTAAGCATCGAGATTTTTTCACCGTTAGATTTCATTTCTATCAATGATTTTACGGTAACTCTTTTGTATTCTTTTTTTGCTACAGACATTTTTTGTTTTTTTATGTAAAGTGTAAAAATAGAAAAAAATAAGGACTCCCTTTTTATCACCTTGTTATTATTTTTAAATAGTATATATTTGTCTCAATGTCTCATAAAAAACATACATTAAATCCAGAATCTTGGGTGCAATTACATGCAGATTATTTATACAATTACGCAATTAGCAGAGTAAGCAAAGTAGAGGTAGCTAAAGATTTGGTACAAGAAACTTTTTTTGCGGGTTTAAAATCAAAAGATAATTTTTTTGTATATCCGTAAATACTCATAATTAAAAATAAAGTCTTATATTTGAGGAAAATAAGTCAATATGAATATCTTTAATTTTACAGCAAATTTCGGAAATGAAGATGCTTGTCGCTTACATTTTAAACAAGAGAGAGATAA
>CAMZLD010000098.1 GCA_947311635.1 uncultured Flavobacteriaceae bacterium
GAAGTAAATCATTAGCGTCTTTGTAACTTAAACCAACACGATAATAACCGCCAGACCAAGGGTTATGCAATGAGGTTTGATCAGAACCTACATGCACAAAAATATTTTCAGCATCAAAGCGTTCCCAAACATCTACAATATTACCTATATAAGCAATTGAAACAACTTCGTTATTGGCTTTGGCAGTACGCACCCGAGTAACTAAAAGATCTAAGTCGTCAATCAGCACATCTACCCAACCTTGAGCATGCCTTTTTTTAGCTGCATTTGGATTGACTTCTGCACAAACCGTGATACAACGTGCAATATTTCCTGCCTTTGGCTGTGCGCCGCTCATGCCGCCTAAACCTGATGTTAAAAAGATTTTTCCTTCAGAGGTTTCACCTTTAGGTAATTTATTTCGAAAGGCATTCATTACTGTAATGGTAGTTCCATGAACAATACCTTGTGGACCTATGTACATAAATGAACCAGCAGTCATTTGTCCGTATTGAGTTACTCCTAAAGCGTTGAATTTTTCCCAATCGTCTTGTTTTGAGTAATTAGGAATCATCATACCGTTAGTAATTAC
The DNA here is from genome assembly GCA_947311635.1 of uncultured Flavobacteriaceae bacterium. Lineage (GTDB taxonomy): Bacteria > Bacteroidota > Bacteroidia > Flavobacteriales > Flavobacteriaceae > CAMZLD01. The sequence continues at coordinate 572 of CAMZLD010000098.1, forward strand.
AACACGTGGTGCATTTTTAGAGGATGGAAATAAACCCATTGGGTGTCCAGAATACATATGAAGTGTTTGCGTATCTGTTACTTGCGATAAATATTGCATGGTAACTAAATATTGTGCCCAATTTTGAAATACGGCACCATTACCACCGTAGGTAATTAACTCTTCTGGATGTTGTGCCACTGCAGGGTTTAAATTATTTTGAATCATCAACATAATAGCTGCTGCTTGTTGTGATTTTGCAGGATATTCTTCTATTGGGCGCGCATAAATTTTATAACTTGGCTTAAAACGAAGCATATAAATTCTCCCATAAGATTGCAATTCTTCTGCAAATTCTTCTGCAAGCTCTTTATGCCATGCTGGTTTAAAATAACGCAATGCATTTCTTATAGCCAATTGTTTTTCTGCTTTGCTTAAAATATCTTTACGTTTTGGTGCAGAATTTTCATTTAAAATCGTCCTTTTTAAAGGTAATTTTGCAGGTATTCCTTGTTGTATTTCTTCGTGAAAGGTCATTTGCTATTTTTATTTTGGGCGTTCCGTTCTGTTATCAAACAAAACGGCCGGGCTATTCGCTATATTCCCGTTACTCGGGAGATACCGCTGCTATCCCTAACGCAGTATAAAACATTATTTTACTATTAATTTTTTATTTTGCACCAATACAATCATTGCATTAATGTCATCTTTTAAAATTCTATCTTCTTCTAATTTGTTTACTTTACTTCTTATGATTGCATAATTTTCTTCAATAATTTTTCCACAGGTTAGAGGTCTTCTAAATTCAATTCCTTGCGCTGCATACATTAACTCTATGGCTAATATTTTATCAATATTATTTAAAATTTGATTGAATTTACGTCCAGATATACTTCCCATAGAAACGTGATCTTCTTGCCCTAAAGAGGTAGGAATACTATCTGCAGAAGCAGGAAAACATAAGGTCTTATTTTCTGTCACCAATGCCGCTGTTGTATATTGCGGAATCATAAAACCAGAATTTAATCCACCAGCTGCTGTCAATAATCTTGGCAAACCATATTTTCCTTCTAATAACAAGTAACATCTTCTATCTGCAATATTTCCTATTTCAGAAGCGGCTAAAGCAGCATAATCTAATGCCATTGCTAAAGGTTGCCCATGAAAATTTCCGCCAGAAATAGCTTCTGTTTCACTCAACACAATAGGATTATCTGTTACAGCATTCATTTCAATAGTTGCCAACTCCTTTAAATGATAAAAGGCATTTCTAGAAGCACCATGTACTTGCGGTATGCAACGCATAGAATATGGATCTTGTACACGCTCACAATCTTCGTGTGATATAATATTTTGCGAATTTTGAAATAGCATCCGCATTCGCTTTGCTGTTTTTTGGGTTCCTTTAAAAGGTCTAATAGTATGCAATGCTTTTTTAAATGGAGATGCACTTCCTTTATAACCTTCAATACTCATAGCACCTGCAACGTCTGCGAGATCTAATACATATTTCATATGAGCCAAACCTTTAATGGCATGTGCTAATATAAATTGTGTGCCATTAATCAACGCCAAACCTTCTTTTGCTTGAAGCGTAATTGGTGTTAACTTATGGCTATTTAACACTTTACTGGCCGAAACTATTTGGTTATCAACCCAAAAATCTCCTTCTCCTAGCAATGGTAAAAATAAGTGAGATAATGGTGCTAAATCTCCAGATGCACCTACAGATCCTTGTTCTGGAACAACGGGTAGCAAATCATTTTCTATGAAAAACAAAATGCGTTCAATAACTTTTAAACGGATTCCTGAATAACCTTGACACAAAGCATGTACTTTACAAATCATCATGATTTTTGAAAGTTCTTTATCTATAGGATTTCCAACACCAACGGCATGGGTAATTAATAAATTGGTTTGTAATTGGCTGGTTTGCTCTGGTGTTATTTGTACATCGCATAAAGGTCCAAAACCGGTATTAATTCCATAAACCGCTTTATTACCGTTTGCCATTTTTTCTACTTTGGCTCTGCAATGGTGTACTTTTTTTATAGCTTTATCATTAAGTACTGCTTTAAGGTTACCATCTGCTATTTGTAATACTTTTTTTACTGTAAGTTTATCAATTCCGTAATTGAACATGAATTCTGAATTTTTACAAATATAAACTTACTTTTGAAGCTTTACAAGAAGATGTAATTATCTATTTCTAGTAACCTGAGTTCGACCTAAACTTACATCAAAGAAGCCTTATAAATAGTGAGATTTGGACAATAAAAACGAAGATTTAGTATTAAATTAAGGCTTTTATTGTTCAAAGATTGTTGTTTAGAAGGCTTTCC
>CAMZLD010000099.1 GCA_947311635.1 uncultured Flavobacteriaceae bacterium
AACTTAATATATGGCGCCTTTTACCTAAATGATAATCCAAAAGACTTATTAAAATCATTTTACGATCATTTAGATAAAGACCAAATAGAAATTGATATGATTAATTTCTCTGGCCCACGTTTTCGCTATGTAGACAATCGTTTAATGAGTTTGCGTTTGGTTAAAAACGGCATGACAAATGCCGTAATGTTTGGCCCTGACGGTAACAATTTATTACCAGCCCAGCAGCTTTACAAAGCCAATATACTTACGCTTAGAGGTAGTTTTAGACCTGTAACAAAAGTAAACATGGATATGTTTAAAAACGCACAAAAATTGTTTTTAAATGAGAAAAAAGTTAAAAAAGATAAGACCAAAATTATCTTTGAAATTACATTATCAAATTTACGAGCAGATAGTGGTGATATTGATGAAAGAGACTTTTTAGATAGAGCAGAATTACTTTGTTCTTTAGGGCAAAATGTAATGATAACCGACTTTAAAGAATACTACAAATTGGTAGAATTTTTTTCTGAATTTACTAAAGGACGCATGGGACTTGCAATGGGAGTTCAAAATCTTGTACAAATATTTGACGAAAAATATTACCGTAATTTAAGTGGGGGTATTTTAGAAGCCTTCGGAAAATTGTTCTTTAAAGACATTAAAATTTACTTATATCCTATAAAAGATCCAGAAACAGGAGAATATATCAATTCTGATAACTTAAAAGTACATCCTCGTATGAAAGAATTATATAAATTCTTTAAATACAACGGAAAAGTTGTAGATATAAAAGATTTTGATGCCAAAGTACTTAATATCTTTTCTAGAAAAGTATTAAAAATGATTTCCTGCAATGAAGAAGGTTGGGAAGATATGCTGCCAGAAGGTATTTCAGAAATGATAAAACAACAACGCCTTTTTGGTTGTACCAAAAGAAAATAATTAAAATTATAATCATAAAAAAAGGAAGCCAAAGGCTTCCTTTTTTTATACATACATTTTAGCACGTAGCTCTTTCACTTTTGGATCTGATAAATATTCATCAAAAGTCGCATACTTATCAATCACACCATTGGGTGTAATTTCAATAATTCTATTAGCTACCGTTTGTGCAAATTCATGATCATGTGTAGTAAACAAAACGGTTCCTTTAAAGTTTTTAAGTGAATTGTTAAAGGCTTGTATTGATTCTAAATCTAAATGGTTTGTAGGCTCATCTAACATTAAAACATTGGCACGTATCATCATCATTCGTGACATCATACAGCGCACTTTTTCTCCTCCAGATAATACATTACACTGTTTTAAAGCCTCTTCACCACTAAAAATCATCTTCCCTAAAAAGCCACGTAGGTAAACTTCTTCTCGTTCTTCTTCTGTGGTTGCATATTGGCGTAGCCAATCAACTAGATTTAAAGAAGCATCTTTAAAAAAAGCTGAATTATCTAAGGGTAAATACGATTGTGTTGTTGTTACTCCCCAAGAAAATTTTCCTGCATCTGCTTTATCATTTCCATTCAATATTTCATACAAAGCTGTAACTGCTCTAGAGTTTCTAGATATTAAGGCTACTTTATCGCCTTTATTTAAATTAAAACTTACCTTATCAAAAAACACTTCTCCATCTACCGTTTTACTAAGATTTTCAATATTTAAAATTTGGTCTCCAGCTTCTCTTTCGCGCTCAAAAATAATAGCAGGATAACGTCTACTAGATGGTTTTATGTCGCCTATATTTAATTTTTCTATCATCTTTTTTCTACTTGTTGCTTGTTTAGACTTTGCAACATTGGCAGAAAAACGACGTATAAATTCTTCTAATTCTTTCTTTTTGTCTTCGGCTTTTTTATTTTGTTGAGCGCGTTGTTTTGCTGCTAGCTGACTAGATTCGTACCAAAAAGTATAATTGCCAGAGTAATGATTTATTTTTCCGAAGTCAATATCAGAAATATGTGTGCACACCGCATCTAAAAAGTGTCTATCATGGGAAACCACAATAACAGTGTTTTCATAATTTGCTAAAAAGTTTTCTAACCAACCAATGGTTTCAAAATCTAGATCATTGGTAGGCTCATCCATAATAAGCACATCTGGATTGCCAAACAATGCTTGTGCCAATAACACGCGTACCTTTTGTTTTCCATCTAAATCACCAACTAAAGAATAATGTAAATTTTCTTTAATACCAAGGTTAGAAAGCATTGCAGCTGCATTGGCATCTGCATTCCAACCATCCATTTCTTCAAACTTTACTTGTAATTCGCCTATTTTATCTGCATTCTCATCTGTGTAATCGGCATACAAAGCATCAATCTCTTTTTTAATTGCAAATAATTCTTTGTTACCCATTACTACGGTTTCTAAAACAGGATGTTCATCAAAAGCATTATGGTCTTGTGTTAAAACCGACATTCTTTTTCCTTTTTCTAAAGAAACATGACCCGATGTTGGATCTTGTTTTCCTGAAATAATTTTTAAAAACGTAGATTTACCAGAACCGTTGGCACCAATAATACCATAACAATTACCTTGTAAAAATTTTGTGTTTACCTCGTCAAACAAGACTCTTTTTCCAAATTGGACAGATAAATTTGATACTGATAACATAGTAGAATATAATTTTGTGCAAAACTATACAATTTGTATAAATAAAAGGTAAAAAAATGCACGAATCTATTGGTTTTAATTTAACATCTCATTAACAAGAAATAGCTACTAATCTTTCTAAGTTTGTTTACGCATTTAAAATACCATTTTTTTGAAATTTTTTCAATATATATTTATTACCTCCTTAATTATCTTTACAACAAATTGCTCAAAAAAAGAGCAGCTTAAAGATACGGCTACTTATTTTGGCGGAAAGATCATCAATCCGAAGTCAAATATGGTTTTTTTTATGAAAAATAATTCGGAAATTGACACTTTATTTTTGGATAAAAACAATATGTTTTTAAAAAAGTTTGACAATCTAAATGAGGGGCTTTATGTATTTAAACATGGCCCAGAATTTCAATACGTATATTTAGAACCTAAAGATAGTATCATAATCCGTTTAAATACCTGGGATTTTGATGAATCACTTGTTTTTAATGGGAAAGGAAGCAATAAAAATGAATTTTTATTAAACCTTTTTCTTGAAAATGAAAAATTTGACGCCAATTTTTACCCAAATTACAAATTGCCAGAAACGGAATTTCTTCAGAAGTTAAAAGACATAGAAGCTCAAAAAGAAATTTTATATAAAGAATTTAAAAAAAATCAAAAAACATTTTCAAAAGGTTTTGATGCTATCATACAAGCCGACAAAATATTGTATTCTAATAACAAAAAAGAAAAATACCCGCATTATAATAAATCTGTAACTCATGGTGAACATCCTAAATTAAGTACTTCTTATTATAATTATCGTACTAAGGTAGATCTTAATAACACGAAGCTTCTCAATTTTTTTAGATACCAAAATTACATTATTAACTATTTATACAACAGTAGTTATAGTGCTTTAAAAGAAAAACCTACAGAGGGTTTAACTTTAAAAATACTTCAGAAAATAAATCAAGAAATTACGTTGCCTTCATTTAAAGACGAATTGTTTTATAGAATCATGATTGACGACTTTTATGCAGATAACACCTATACAATTTCTAATGAAGTATTAGATTTTTATTATAAACACGTTATTGATGATACACATAAAAAAGCCATTCAAAATTTAGTACATGATCGTACTACAATTACCGTAGGAAGCCCACTCACCAATTTTATAATTACAAATTCTAATGGGCAAAAGCATAAAATAAAACCGCTCATAAAAAATAAAAATACCGTTGTTTATTTTTGGTCTCCTGCAAATGTTTCTTCTGAAGCGCTATCAAAACGCATACATTATTTAGAGAAAAAATTTAGTAAGCTTCACTTTATAGGGATAAATTTTGATAAACCTACCAAAAATCCTTTTGCTAAAAAAGCAAGATTACATCATCAATACCAATTACCTAAAGACTGTAAAGCGTATCGGTTTTTAAAATCTAATTTACCAAGAACTATTCTTGTTAACAGACAAGGAAAAGTAGTCAATAGTTTTACAAGTTTAGATTCTCATACAATTGAAAATCAACTAGCTAAATTAGAAAAAGAATAACTTATTTTTTTCTTTTTAACATCTTTTACCAAAACAATCAATTAATAAGTCTATCTTTGCGCCTTTATTAATTGGGTTTACAGAATTGATGGCCTTCTGTGAGTCTATAAAACACAGAACATGTCGACATTCAAAGAATTGGGTTTAAAACCCGAAATTATTAGTGCATTAGATGCATTGGGTTACGAAAAACCTACTTTAATCCAAGAAAAAGCAATACCACAAATTTTATCTTCTACACAAGATTTAAAAGCGTTTGCACAAACAGGAACTGGTAAAACAGCCGCTTTTAGTTTGCCCGTTATTGAGCAAATTGATATCGATTCTAAAAAAACGCAAGCAATTATTTTATCTCCTACCAGAGAACTTGCGATACAGATTGCTAAAAATATAGCAGAATTTACAACACATATTAAAGGCTTTCGAGTAACTGCTGTATATGGTGGATCTAGCATAGAAAATCAAATAAAAGACTTAAAAAGAGGTGCACATATTGTTGTAGGTACGCCAGGTAGAACTGTAGATCTTATTAATCGTAAACGGTTGATTTTAAAAGATGTACAATGGTTAATTTTAGATGAAGCAGATGAAATGCTTAACATGGGCTTTAAAGATGAGCTTGATAAAGTACTATTTGTAACTCCAGAAGATAAACAAACCTTATTATTTTCTGCTACATTTCCGAAAGAAGTTGAAGCCATTGCACGTAACTACATGCACAATCCTATAGAAATTAGCGCAGGTCAAAAAAATAAAGGAGCAGATAGTGTAAACCATGAATATTATTTAGTTTCAGAAAAAAATAGATACCCAGCACTAAAACGTATTGTTGATGTAAATCCAGATATTTATGGTATTGTTTTTTGTAGAACACGTAGAGAAACGCAAGAAATTGCAGAAAAACTAATACGAGATGGTTATGGTGCAGATGCTTTACACGGAGATTTATCACAAGCTCAGCGTGACTATGTAATGAAAAAATTTAGAGCCAAAACATTGCAAATTTTGGTAGCTACAGATGTGGCAGCACGTGGACTAGATGTAAATAACCTAACACATGTAATTAATCATAAATTACCAGATCAAATAGAAAACTATACCCATAGAAGTGGTAGAACTGGTAGAGCAGGAAATAAAGGAACTTCTATCGCTATTGTGACACGTAGAGAACGTGGAAAGCTTTCGCCTATTGAACGTATTCTAAAAAAGAAATTTGTGCAAACTCAAATTCCTTCAGGAAAAGAAATTTGTCAAAACCAGCTTTTTAGATTGATAGACAAAGTACATGACATTGAAGTGAACGAAACCGAAATTAAAGAATTTTTACCTGCTATTTTTTCAAAATTTGAAGATTTAAGTAAAGAAGAAGTTATTAAACGTTTTGTATCTGTAGAGTTTAATGCCTTTTTATCGTATTACGAAAATGCGGGCGATTTAAATAATGATACGGGTAGTGATCGTGATAGTAGAGGCAAAAGAAGAAATGACGAAAACATGACACGCTTTTTTATCAATATAGGTAGAAAGGACAAATTAAATCCTGCACGATTAATTGGATTGATTAATGAGCAAGGAATTGGAAATAATGTTGACATTGGTCAGATTGAAATATTAGATACTTTTTCATTTTTTGAATTAGATAAAAACTTTACTCAAGAAACTATTGATGCCTTTGGCGGAGATGTAGATTTTGGCGGTAGAAACGTAAATGTAGAAGTTACCGAAAAGAAACGCTCTGGAAGAGGCGGCGGTGGTGGCAGAAAAAGACGTAGCGGCGGTGGATCTGGACACAGAAAAGGCGGAAGACGCTCTGATAGCTTTGAAAGCAAAGGACGCTCTGGAAACAGAGGTTTTGGCAGAGATCGAAATACGAGAGGACGTAGAAGTGGTAAATAATACTGTTTTATTACTGTCTAAAAAAAAATAGAAGACTGCTTTTTAGTACTTAGACACTCTTTCAAAATCTGTGTAAGTTTAAAATTCGGGATTGAGTTATTTATAACTTAATCCTGTTTTCAAATATAGTTAAAAATTGGTTTAATATTATTCCCCAATTCCTAATTGGCATGGTCCATTTTTTAGTACTTTC
>CAMZLD010000100.1 GCA_947311635.1 uncultured Flavobacteriaceae bacterium
GTTGTATCATAAATGCTAACATGTAAATTTTCGGCACTAATCTCTTTATTAAGTAAAGTTAATGTGTTTTTCATTGGGTTGTTAGCGATGCTAATACCTTCAGAAATTGTTGTGTCTGGTGTATTTAAAACTGCTAATACAATTTCATTCCAAGCAAAATCTACATTGCCCTGCGTTAAGGTAACATGAGGCTCATTTGCATCTGGCATATACCAAGCATCAAACGGTGTAATATTATTAATGGCTCTTGCTGTTACTAAATTAGTAGGTGTATGATACCAGTTTATTTCGTTATTAGTAACTTCTAAAGCCATGGCACTAACAGATGGAATAAAATTAAAATAATCTGTTTCTAATGCGGCTAAAAAATTACCAACCGTACCGGTAGTACCTAAATTTGCAGTTAATCCTCCAATATCAAACAAACCGCCAGAAGCGGCATCTACACCGTCAGAATAGGAATGTGCTATTGATCTTGCGTTGCTTGTTACATCAAAAGCAGGTACCCACCAAGCAAAGTCTAAATACACATGACTTACATTGATTTCGGCTCCTGCAAGAGGGGTAAAATTAATACTTAAAGTAATGTCTGTACCAGCAGCTACGTTAAATGTGGTATTTACAATACGTCTTGCGGGTAGTAAATCTACACCATTAATGTCTTGGTATCTGGCATTGATACCGCTACCATTAATCATAGCTATTTTTCGAAGGTTTTCTGGATATCCAGAAGGGGTTAATGCATTTAATCTGTTATAAAAAATATCACTAAAAGCATGTTTTAATGGTAATTTTTTTGCACTATCAAAATCTACAGCACTGCCAGCTGATAAATGCGGCTCAAATTGGTCTACCAACATTTGTCTTGCAGCTGCAGATTTAAGCATTCCGTCTACAATTACTTGTAGTTCTACAACATTTTGGTTGCCAATAAATGTAAAGTCATTTAACCCATACGCTAAAAAATTAAATTGATGTTGAAAACCAATAGGTACATTTGCACCATGATGTGGAGAATCAAAAGACAACCACAAACGTGTGTCATGACTCATGGATTGATTTTCCATATAATTTAATGCGTATCTAGAAATTAAACCACCCATGCTTGGCCCAATAATTACATTTTGTTCGTTGCCTATTTTTTGGGCATTTAGAGTGTTTATCAATTCAACTAAAATCATAGCATTACGCTCTATAAAATCAGACCCTCCATCTATCAAAGCGCCATCGGCAGCTCTTGTGTATTCTGGAAAATTTAATACAACAACATCAAAGCCTTCGGCTCTTACCATATCGCCAAGGTTTGAGGTATTTCCACTGCTGTCTGTAAAATCTAACAAATCATAAATACCAGGTACATAATTGCCCGTTGTAGCATCTGTAAAACCAGTAATTGGTCTGCCATCTGTTGGGTCAAAACCATCAATAATAATTAAAGGTTTGTCTAAAAAAGCACCAGCTTCTGTACTCATAAAAATTTCATATTCGGCTTCTCCTGGATAGGATGTTGCTTCGCCATAAACAGATAAGTCTGGTGTGATACTTGCCGTAATGGTATTGATTGCTTGATTAAATAGACGCTGACTATCACTTCTGTCATAGCGAATATCGATAGTAGCATGTGTTGTTTTTATAATACCGTTAGCAAAAGTAAGCTTAAATGTAAGTTCTTTGATACCTGCTTCTAAATAGTTGATTTCAATATTTTTATTTTCAGAAATTTTTTGAAAACCATTACCGTCACCAAAATCAATAACAATATTAGCAATCGTATTATTTGTTGTATTGTAAATGTCTTCAGAAGCTAATTTGTAAATTGTGCGTAACCCTTTTTTTCTCAAACGAAGTGCACTTGCAACGGTAATAGTATGTTTTTCAAAAATGGGTTCCGAAGTATTATTTCTTATTAAAAAACCTTCGTTGTCTTGCGTTAAGGTGTGGTTTACAAAAGCATCTTTTTTAAGTGTTTCATAATCTGAATGAATAATTGCCAAAGGAATAATATTATCTATATGGCTATTTTTAGTTTTTGTTTTAAGGAGCTCTAATGAAGGAAACCTTTGTTGAGTGTCAAATTGGAAAACATCTTTGTAAACTTGATAAAACGCATATATATTTATTGGATTTTGAGTGTATTTTTGAATATCAATAAGTGGCGAAGGTTGGTATAGAATAGAAGTTTCCATACCTGTTTTGTCAAACTTTTTTAAAAAATCTTTTTTCTTTTGTGCAAAAGAAATTGTTATTGAAAGAATGAGGGTGAAAAGTAATGTCTTTTTCATGTTGTTTGTTTATTAATGACAATATACAAAAATACAATTTAATTACAAAAAAATGCATTCTTGCTAATAAGAATGCATTTTATGTTGAAATAATTTAAAAATTACTGTTCTAGAAATGGATATCTATAATTGGTTGGTGGTACAAATGTTTCTTTAATTGTACGGTTACTTACCCAACGTAATAAATTCCAAACTGAACCTGCTTTGTCATTGGTTCCAGAGCCTCTGGCACCACCAAAAGGTTGCTGACCTACTACAGCTCCTGTAGGTTTGTCATTAATATAAAAGTTACCAGCAGCATCTTCTAATGCCTCTGTAGCAAAGTCAATAATATGTCTATCTGCACTAAAAATAGCACCTGTTAATGCGTAAGGAGATGTGTTGTTGACTAGTTCTAATGTTTCTTTCCACTGATCATCTTCATAGACATAAATGGTTAAAATAGGTCCAAATAATTCTGTACACATTGTTTTAAATTTTGGGTCTTTAGCCAATATAACGGTAGGTTCTATAAAGTAACCTTTAGAGTTGTCATAATTTCCGCCAATAATCACCTCTGCATCTGGATCACGTTTAGCATCATCTATAAAGTTTGATAGTTTGTCAAAGGCACGACTATCAATAACAGCATTTACAAAGTTAGAAGTATCATCTGGTGCTCCCATTTTTATGGATTTCATATCGGCCTCTAAAAATTCTTTAACGGCATTCCATTTTGACTTCGGAATGTAGGCTCTAGAAGCAGCAGAGCATTTTTGGCCTTGGTATTCAAATGCGCCTCTAGATAATGCGGTTGCAACTTGTTTTGCACAAGCTGTTTGGTGCATCCATACAAAATCTTTACCGCCTGTTTCACCAACAATTCTTGGGTATGAACGGTATTTTCCTTTATTTACATTGGTACCTATATTGTTCCAAAAACTATTAAAAACACCTGTAGATCCGGTAAAATGAATGCCTCCAAAATCTTTATGGTCTAGAAGTACATCTGTTATCATGGCAGAATCTCCGGTTACCATATTAATTACGCCATCTGGAACGCCAGCTTCTTTAAATAATTCCATTAAAACTTGTGCAGAATATACTTGTGTTCTTGCAGGTTTCCAAATGACAACATTACCCATCATTGCAGGTGCTGCAGATAAATTTGCGGCTATAGAAGTAAAGTTAAAAGGTGTAATGGCATAAATAAAACCTTCTAAAGGTCTGTATTCCATTCTGTTCCAAATACCTGGTGCAGAAATAGGTTGATTTTGGTAGATTTCTGTCATAAACTGCACGTTAAATCTGAAAAAATCGATCAGCTCACAAGCAGCATCAATTTCTGCTTGCATTACATTTTTAGATTGTGCAATCATGGTTGCAGCATTTAATTTTGCACGGTAAGGCCCTGCTAATAGATCAGCTGCTTTTAAAAAGATGGCAGCTCTACTTTCCCAAGGCATTTTAGACCATGTTTTTCTAGCTTCCATAGCTTTTTTAATAGCAAGTTCTATGTGTTTTTTTTCTGCTTTATGATATACGCCAACACTATGTTTGATGTCGTGTGGTGGGTGAATTGAAACGGTATCACCTGTTCTAATTTCTTCGCTTCCAATATAGAAAGGAATATCTACCTTTTCGGTGTACATTTTTTTGTACATTGCAAGTAACTCTTTTCTTTCTGCACTGTCTGGTGCGTATGATTTCACGGGTTCGTTAATTGCTGGGGGTACATTATAAAATCCTGTTGCCATATTGTTGTATTTTTTTAAAAGTTTCGACTAAATTTGTAGTGCGAAGTTACGAATTTATTTGTTTGAATTTACATATTTTCTACTTCTGAAAACTAAAAAAATTATGTGTACCGTTACGTATTTGCCAATTAATAAAACCGATTTTATTTTAACTTCAAGTAGAGATGTTCCTTTTGCGAGAGCAAAAGCATTGTTTCCGAAGAAATACAGAGAAGATGATGTTGAGTTAACCTATCCTAAAGACGGAAAAGCTGGTGGCACGTGGATAGGCACTAGCTCTAAAAACAGGTTAATTTGCTTGTTAAATGGAGCTTTTGAGTTTCACACCTCTAGATCTACGTACCGAAAAAGTAGAGGGCTTATTGTAAAAGAATTACTTTCAGTAAGTACAATTGAAAGTGCTTTAAAAACCATTATTTTAAAAGAAATAGAGTCTTTTACTTTGGTTATTGTTGATTGGAATAAGGGTTTGCAATTGATTGAATTTGTTTGGGATGGGAATGATAAACACATAAAAAAATTACCACAAAAGCCTCATATTTGGTCTTCATCAACGTTGTATGACAAAAGTGTAAAACAATTAAGAAAAGATTGGTTTGCAGATTGGCAAAATTTGAATGCATTTTCTAAAGAAAATATTTTAAATTTTCATAAGACTGCGGGTGTAGGTGATTCAAATATCGATGTTATGATGAACCGTGGCATTGGTGGTACCGTAAGTATTACACAGGTTTGTAAAAATGAAAATGATATTGCAATGGCTTATCATGCCATTACATAAGGATGGCTAAAAAGGCTACAGATACAACACCTATAGCTGATAATAAAAAATAAATGAGGTTTAAAAATATCAATTTTGTAAATGTTTTTAACCTGCTTTGTTTGTAGAAATTACGCATAGATTTGTATAGGTAAATCAAAAATGCTATTAAAAATATTGGAATGCCAATATCGCTTTCTAAGATTCTGTTCACAAGAATTGTCACTAAAAGAAAAATAAAGAAAACTGTTTGAACATTGAAAACAAAAATAAGATTTTCTGTATAATTTGTGTTTCTTCTTATGTAAAATAATGTTACAAATAAAGTAAATAACGGAAGCAAGAAGAACATAATTAAGGATGATTTAGAAATCATTTTGTTTAAATATTTTCTTCTTGCTTTTTTGTCGTAAACTACTTTTTTTACTTCTTGTAGTTTGGTGTACATTAAGAAATTTTTGGCTGTTTTTTTATAACCTAAAGAGTCTAAGGCTTTTCCGGGATCTTTGGTGGTTGCATTGATAAAACTGTTGTATTTTTTTGATGAGGAAAATATAATGTGCCTTGTTTTATTATTTTGTTTTATGCTGTCTTTTTTAGATGTTTTTTTTGCGCATCTGTAAAGACACTAGAGTCACTTTCGGTGATCGTTTTTTTAGTTGTTATTTTTTCTTTTTTAATGCTATTTGCAACCATATTATCGTAGTTGTCAATACTCATTAAGAGACCTGTAATTAAAAAGAAAATAATGCTTGTATGTAAATACAATTGAAATGGATTTACATATTTCATTCTAGAACCATGAATGTAGGCATTGGTAACTTTACCAGGTTTAAGGAGTAAAGGTTTGAGGGTTTTAAGTGTTCTGGTATCAAAAGCAAAAAAACCACCAAGTAGCTCTGTAATGTATTGCTTTATGCTTAGTGGTTTGGTGTCGTTTACTTGACCACAATTTGAACAGAAATTATCTCTGTGAGAAATTGGTTGGTAGCAATTAAGGCATTCAATACCTCTTTTGTTTTTATTAAATCGTGTGTTGGATTTCACTGCTTTATTTTCTTAAAGCAAAGTACAACTATTTTCTGTAACGATTAGTTTAATATTTTTTTAACCATTAACTGAAATGTAGGAATATAAACCTTAAAAGTTTTTGTAGTTGTAAAGTTAACCATCTTAAAAAAACCTTTCATAGCACCAATATGTGAAGATAAAATACTTTTAGAAACATAAGTGTGTTTCTGCCTAGGTTTTAAAATGGGTTTGATACCGATAACGCCTGCACCGTCAACAATTTCTGTATTATTTAATGAATCAAAAATTTTCCAATGTCTGTTTAACAATTGCACGGCATCATTGCTTTGATTTTCAATAGTCACCTTGTAAGTAAAAGCATAATACCTTTTAAGGTTTCGAATGATGGAGCCTTCAAACCTTGTTTTTACAGAAATTTTAATACCATTTGTGACCTGTTGTACCATTTTATCTAGCAATTCTAATATTCAAAGATAAACTTTTTTTTAAAAAAAACGAACCCAATCTTTAAGTGTAGATGTTGTAAATTGCTTTTAGTTGCGTATGTTGATAGAATTTCCTTTTCCGAGGCCAATAATTTCTTGGTATCTGCTTCCTGTTTTTCTGTAATAAACAAGTACCGTGTATTCATTTTCTGTTTGGTAAAAAGAACCGTCAATTGTAGTTGGATCCACTAAATTTTCTGTATTTAAACTTACATAATTGTAATTGTAAAAACCTTGTTTTAATAGTATTTTCGCTTCAAAAACCGCTGCTTCTTTGTTATACATCATTTTGTTACTATTGATGAGCTGCCAATCATTAAAGTTTCCGTTGACAAAAATAGTTTTGTTTTTGTTTTCTTCAGAAACTGCTAAAGAAAAGTGCACCCAAGTATAGTCTGCTTCTAAGTTGCCATCGCCATTTAAAATTCTAACCACAAAATTTCCGTTAATATCTTGATCTAAGGTGTAAGGTTTGTTTTTACGTTCTTCGTCTGTGTAAAGAAGCGTTTCGTAAAGATCTTCTCCTTGCTTTATTGAATGAATGTTAGGTCCAGCAGTACGAATGCTTTTAGAATCAAAAAACAAAAATTCATTACCAGCCCAAAAGCTAGTTTGTTTGTCATACTTATACAGCAACTGGTCACCTCTTATAAATTGAGGTTTAACATCGGTAATTGCTGTTTTCCAATCATTATTTTGTAGCAGCACCGTCTTTATTTCTTGACTTGGGTTGTTGATACGTAAATTAGGATGGTACACCGTAAATTGAACACTTTGTTTATCTTGTCTGTCAATCAAACTCCTACCTCTATGAATACTTACACCAACATTGGTTTTGTTTTGATAGATTACAAATTTTCTACTAAAAACAATTTCTTCGTCTTCGTTTAAAACTGAAATTAAATAATTACCTGTTATACGTATGCGTGTATTTTGATTTGGAATTTGAAATTGATAATGCACATAAGGTTGT
Organism: uncultured Flavobacteriaceae bacterium; assembly: GCA_947311635.1. Lineage (GTDB taxonomy): Bacteria > Bacteroidota > Bacteroidia > Flavobacteriales > Flavobacteriaceae > CAMZLD01. The sequence continues at coordinate 7,269 of CAMZLD010000100.1, forward strand.
AATGTGTTAAAAGAAGTTTCGTAGTTGCGTATGCGGTCATTGGCATAGCCAACAATATATTCTGTCTCTGTTAAGTTTGTAGGATTCCAATCAAAATCACAATGTGTAATTTGGTAGGTATACTCTTGCATGTCTGCATTTAAATCGTCAAAAGAAACCGCAAGGGTTTCGTTTAATTTAATAAAAGGAGCAAATACATTTGTAAGCAATGGCCGTACAGAAATTGTTTTTATATAGTCGGCATCGTTTGTAGTAGCGACTTGAGCGTTTGTGTTTAAAATACTTCCGAAGAAAAAAAACAAAAGCCCAAAAGTATTTTTAAAATGCAGTTTATTCATGAATGATTTTTGTAAAAGGATTCAATAACTGTTCCGAAAATTACCAATATTATTTAGAATCTCTATAAATAAATGTTTTCTTAGAATAAAAGGATGTTTTCTTTTTGTTACGCTTCAAAATTAATAAATTTGCAGCGTTTTAAAACAATCAAATTTATATTTATAATATGTCAAACGACATTCGAATAAAAAAAGGTCTAGACATTAAATTACAAGGAGAAGCAGAAAAGGCAATAAGCACTGCAATATTCAGTAATTTTTGTACCGTAAAACCTTCCGATTTTCATAGTATTATTCCGAAATTAGTAACCAAAGAAGGAGTTAAAATAAAAGCAGGAGAGCCTTTGTTTTACAACAAAACAAACAAAGAAATGCTGTTTGTTTCTCCAGTAAGTGGTGAGGTAATTGAGGTTCGAAGAGGTGAAAAAAGAAAAATACTAAGTATTAAATTAAGAGCAGACCAACAACAAGTCTTTAAAGATTTTGGAGTGTTTGATTTTAACAATGCAACTGCACAAACAGTAAAAGAACATTTGCTTGCGTCTGGTTGTTGGCCTTTTATTAAGCAACGCCCTTATGATGTCATTGCCAATCCAGAAAAACAACCCAAAGCAATTTTTGTTTCGGGGCATGCTACAGCACCTTTGGTAGCAGATACAGATTTTATTTTACAAGGTAAAGAGGCGCAGTTACAAGCAGCAATAACAGCAATAAAAAAATTGACCGACGGGCAAATACATGTTTCTGTTGGAAAAAAAGCTGTTTCAGCTTTTAATAATATTGAAGAAATTACTTTGCATACTGTTTCTGGACCACATCCGTCAGGAAATGTAGGTACGCAAATCAACAAGATAGATCCTGTTAATAAAGGAGAAGTGGTTTGGATTATTGCGCCGCAAGATTTAGTAATTATTGGTGACTTATTGCTTACAGGTAAGTTTAATGCAGAACGAATTGTTGCTATGGCAGGCGCTATGGTAAAAAAGCCACGCTATTTTAAAACCATAATTGGTAGCGAAGTTGCTACGATGATTTATGACAATGGTATTGAAAAAGATGCCAATGCACGTATTATCTCAGGAAATGTATTAACAGGAACAAAAATAGCACCAGATGGTTATTTAGGATATTATGACAATACCCTTACCATTATTCCAGAAGGAAATGATTACGAATTGTTTGGTTGGAATAAACCTGTTTTTAATAAAGTTTCTACCACACGAGCCATGACTTTTTCATGGTTGTTTCCAAAGAAAAAATACAACCTAAATACCAATACTAATGGAGAACATAGGGCTTTTGTATTGACCTGTCAATATGAAGAAGTATTTCCGTTAGATATTTTGCCAATGCAAATTTTAAAAGCTTGTATGTACCAAGACCTAGACGAAATGGAAGCATTAGGAATGTACGAAGTGGCTCCAGAAGATTTTGCTTTGACAGAATTTGTATGTGTTTCTAAACAACCACATCAAGAAATTATTAGAAAAGGTTTAGATTTAATGTTAAAAGAAATAGGTTAATTCTTCATTGAACGAAGAGAAATGAAAATTTGAAAATGGGATTAAAACAAAACTTACATAATTTCAAAGAAAAAAATAAAGACAAAAAATGGTTACCACTTTTTAGTGCATTCCATACGTTTTTATATGCACCAAATGAAGTAACCTCTAAAGGAACTCATATAAAAGGTGCAGATGATTTAAAAAGAACAATGAATACCGTCATTATGGCGTTGATTCCTTGTTTAATCTTCGGAATGTTTAACGCAGGATATCAACATTTTGCTGCTATAAATGGTTATACAGAAGGAATGTCTTTTTTAAGTGGAGATTTTTGGAATCTTCAAAATTTTATGGTAGGCTTTAAAAAAATTCTTCCGTTAGTTATCGTTTCCTATGTAGTTGGATTAGGAGTAGAATTTATTTTTGCTATCATTAAAGGGCACGAAGTAGAAGAAGGTTATTTGGTAACAGGAATGTTAGTACCCTTAATAGTACCAATAGATATTCCATTATGGATGCTTTCCGTAGCCGTAATTTTTGGAGTGGTTATCGGTAAAGAAGTTTTTGGAGGTACAGGAATGAATATTATGAATCCAGCTTTAATTATTAGAGCATTCTTATTTTTTGCATACCCAACATGGATGAGTGGCGATAAAGTTTGGGTTTCAGGAGCCGTAAAAAGAACACAAGAAATTGCAGATGGAGCGCAATTAGACGCCATTTCTGGAGAAACAATTTTAGGAAGTTTAGCACAAGGAAAAGAAATTGCCCATTCAATTTGGGATATGTTCTATGGTTTTATACCAGGATCTGTAGGAGAAACATCTACACTCTTAATACTCTTAGGTGCCTTATTTTTAATATTTAGTAAAATTGGTAGTTGGAGAATCATGCTAAGTGCAGTAGTAGGAGCTTTAGTAATGGGTCTATTGTTTAACGGTATTTCAAATGCAGGTTGGATAGGTGAAGGAAGTAAATTTTACGCATTAATGAACACCCCATTTTGGCAACACTTATTAATAGGTGGTTTTGCTTTTGGAGTTGTATTTATGGCAACAGACCCTGTAACAGCATCACAAACCACAAAAGGAAAATGGATTTATGGTTTTTTAATTGGTTTTATTTCAATTATGATTCGCGTATTTAATCCAGCCTATCCAGAAGGTGTTATGTTAGCAATATTACTTATGAATGTATTTGCTCCAACTATAGATCATTATGTGGTACAAGGAAATGTAAAAAGAAGATTAAAGCGAATAAAAGCTAAAACTGCTTAAAAGATGGAAAAAAGAACAGATAAAAATTCATACACAATATTATTTGCCATAGGCATGGTATTCGTTGTTGGCGCAATGTTAGCCTTTGCCGCTTCCTCTTTAAAAGGGAAGATTGAAGAAAATAAACGCATAGAAAAGCAACAAAATATTTTATACGCCATCGGTGTAAATGAAAATGAAGAAGGAAGCGTACAATTTATCGCTAAAAATAAAGTTGCAGATGTTTTTTCAAAACAAATAAAAAAGCAAATTATCATTCAAGGCAATAATGTAACTGAAGACGCCAACGCTTACCTTATTGACATTAAAAAAGAACAAACCAATGCCAAGGCAGGTAAAGCAAGAAAATTACCTTTGTTTATCGGAGAAAAAGAAGGAAAAGCAATCTATGTAGCTCCTATTAGAGGAAAAGGGTTATGGGATGCTATTTGGGGCTATGTAGCTATGGATAAAAACATGGTAGTACAAGGAGTGTATTTTGACCATAAGGGTGAGACTCCTGGCTTAGGTGCCAACATAAAACAACGTTTTTTTATGGATGATTTTACAGGAGAACATCTTATGAAAAACCAAATATTTAAAGGAATAACTGTAGCAAAAGGAAATGCAGACCCAAAAAATATAGATAAAACAGATAATGAAGTAGACGCTATTGCAGGCGCAACAATTACAGGAGATGGAGTTACAGCAATGATAAAATCAGAGCTTAAACTTTATGTGCCTTATTTTAAAAATTTAAAAACAAATTAATTGTATGGGACTTTTATCAAAAAAAGACGCAAAATTAATTACAGATCCATTAGCAGATAACAACCCAATTACAATTCAAGTATTAGGTATATGTTCAGCTTTGGCAATTACGGCAGAATTAAAAGCATCTATAGTTATGGCAATAGCAGTACTATTTGTGTTGGCAATGGGAAATGTAGTTATTTCTTTAATGCGAAATATAATACCTTCTAAAATTAGAATTATTGTTCAGTTAGTAGTTGTAGCTGCATTGGTAATTGTGGTTGATTTAGTTTTAAAAGCCTATGCTTATGATCTAAGTAAAACCCTTTCTGTATTTGTAGGGTTAATTATTACAAACTGTATTATAATGGGGCGTTTTGAAGCTTTCGCATTAGCAAACGGACCATGGCAATCTTTCCTTGACGGAATTGGAAATGCTGCTGGTTATGGTATTATATTAATCATTGTAGGGTTTTTTAGAGAACTTTTAGGTTCAGGAACCCTTTTAGGATACAAAGTACTAGGAGACCCAATTGAGAAAACAGGTGTCTATGCATTTGGCTATGAAAATAATGGCTTTATGTTATTAGCACCAATGGCATTGATTGTTTTAGGAATTATCATTTGGGTGCAACGTAGTAGAAACGAAGCTTTAATAGAAGATTAAACCAGTAACTAGTAGTAAGTATAAAAGTAATTAGTTCTACCTAACTACTATCACTAACTACTAAAAACTATCATATATGGAACATTTAGAATTATTTTTCAAATCAATATTTATAGACAATATGGTATTTGCCACATTTTTAGGAATGTGCTCATACTTAGCAGTGTCTAAAAAAGTCAAAACCGCAGTAGGTCTTGGAGCAGCTGTAATTTTTGTACTTGCAATTACAGTACCTTTAAACTGGCTGTTAGATCAGTATATTTTGCAACCAGGTGCGCTTGCAAAAACATTAGGACCAGAATATGCAGATTACGATTTAAGTTTTCTATCATTTATTCTGTTTATTGCAACCATTGCAACCATGGTACAATTGGTTGAGATTGTGGTAGAAAAATTTTCACCATCATTATATAATTCATTAGGTATCTTTTTACCATTAATTGCTGTAAACTGTGCTATCTTAGGAGGCTCATTATTTATGCAATCAAGAGAAATACCAACTTTAGGCTTAGCATTAACCTATGGTGTCGGTTCTGGTATTGGTTGGTTTTTAGCCATATTAGCCATCGCAGCCATTAGAGAAAAAATAAGGTATTCAAAAGTACCAGCTCCATTACGTGGATTAGGTATTACCTTCATTATAACAGGTCTTATGGCAATCGGTTTTATGAGTTTTGGCGGTATGTTAACAGGTGGTGATGAAGATAAAGGAGAAAGCAAAACAGAACAAGCCATTTTGAAAAAAGACACTGTAAAAGAAAACGAAATAAATAAGTTATCCGAAAACGGAGAAAATAAAACAGCAATAAACCAGTAGTATGATATTAGCAGCTAGCACATCAGGAACCATCATCATTACAATACTAGCCTTTCTAGTAATTACCCTTTTATTGGTATCATTATTATTGTTTGTAAAACAAAAATTAGCTCCTTCTGGGCCCGTTAAAATCACCATAAATGGAGAAAAAACCATAGAGGTAGCATCAGGAGGCTCATTACTAACAACCCTTGGTAATGAAAAAATATTCTTACCGTCTGCTTGTGGAGGTGGAGGTACATGTATTCAATGCGAATGTCATGTAAATGCAGGTGGAGGTGAAGCATTACCAACAGAAACTCCTCATTTCTCTCGAAAAGAGTTAAAAGAGGGCGTACGATTAGCATGTCAAGTAAAAGTAAAACAAGACATGGATATTTCTATTCCAGAAGAAATCTTCGGAATTAAAAAATGGGAAGCTACCGTAGTTTCAAACTACAATGTAGCAACATTTATTAAAGAATTTGTTGTAGAAATTCCAGAGGACATGGATTATAAAGCGGGTGGTTATATTCAAATTGAAATACCAAACACGGTTATAAAATATACAGACATGGATATTACAGCGCATCCAGAAGAACATCCAGGAGAACCAAATAAATTTAAAGCCGATTGGGATAAATTTAAATTGTGGCCATTGGTCATGAAAAATGAAGAAACGGTAGAAAGAGCTTATTCTATGGCTTCATATCCTGCAGAAGGAAGACGCATTATGTTAAATGTGCGTATTGCAACACCACCATTTGACAGAGCTAAAGGTGGATGGATGGATGTAAATCCAGGGGTAGCATCTTCGTATATATTTAATTGTAAAGTAGGTGATAAAGTAACTATTTCTGGACCTTATGGAGAGTTCTTTATCAATGAAAGTGATTCAGAAATGTTATATGTTGGCGGAGGCGCGGGTATGGCACCAATGCGTTCGCATTTATATCACTTGTTCGAAACCTTAAAAACAGGACGTACTGTAACTTATTGGTATGGTGGGCGCTCTAAAGCAGAACTATTTTATGTAGACCATTTTAGACATCTAGAAAATAATTTTCCTAATTTCAAATTCTTTATTGCACTATCAGATCCATTACCAGAAGATAATTGGGTTGTAAAAACAGATGTTCAGGATGAAAAAGGAGATGGTTTTGTAGGTTTTATACACCAAGTTGTTATTGACCAATATTTATCAAAACACGAATCACCAGAAGATTTAGAATTGTATTTCTGTGGACCACCATTAATGAACAAAGCAGTTCAAAAAATGGGTGAAGACTTTGGATTGGATGATGAAAACATCCGTTTCGATGATTTTGGAGGATAAAAAAATGCTTTATTCTATTAAAAGAGTGGAAAACATAATGTTTTTCACTCTTTTTTTTGACTTATTGTTTTAAAAAGCATATATTTAGAGTGTTAAATAAAAAAAAACTAAAAACATGAAAACCATTACTTTAAACATTTCTTTAATTTTTTGTTTCCTTTTTGCAGTAGCAACTGTTAATGCTCAAAGTCCTACAAAAAATTCACAAACAAACAATCACTCTTCTTTTAATATTACAGATGGCACTTTAGAATCTCTTAGACAAACAGGTTTTGCAAGGTGTTTAACTGTAGAAAATGAAATAGAACTTCAAAATAAATACCCAAATAGAGCAACTACAGAAGCATTTGAACGTATGTTAGCTCCGATAGTTGCGCGTATTCAAGCTGATAGACAAGCCGGTAGAGCGCAACAAGTTATTTATAATATCCCAGTTGTTGTTCATGTTATTCACAATGGAGACCCAATAAACAATAGTGGAGCTGCTGGTAATGAAAATATTTCTGACGCACAAGCACTATCACAAATCAATGTAATGAACGAAGATTACAGAAAAATGGCAGGTACTAATGGAGGGGCTAATACAACAGGAGTTGCTGTAGATGTACAAATAAACTTTTGCATGGCACAAACTGACCCTAATGGTAACTTAACAAATGGTGTTGATAGACAAAACATAACACCTTATACTAATACTGCTACACCTGCAATTGTTGATGACTGGGAATTACAGTCAGATGTAGAAACGATGAAAGCAAATACCCAATGGGATCCAACTTTATATTTAAATATGTGGACCTTTAAACCAGGTGGTAATTCATTAAATCTAGGAGGTCTTGATGGGTTATTAGGTTATGCGCAATTCCCAAGTAATTCTGGTTTGCCAGGATTAAGTACTAGTGGTGGTGCAGCCAATACAGATGGTGTTGTAGCTGCATATGATGCTTTTGGAACCATTGCTTCTGATGATGGTACTTTTATATTAAATGCGATTTATAATTTAGGTAGAACAATGACACATGAAGTAGGCCACTGGTTAGGTCTAAGACATATTTGGGGAGACTCTACAACCTGTTCTAATGATGATTTTTGTGCAGACACGCCAGATGCTACCACAGCGCATTATGATTGTGCAACCTATGATACTTGTACTGCAGATGGTTTAGGTAATGATCAGGTTCAAAATTACATGGATTATTCTAATGATTCATGTATGGATACTTTCACACAAAATCAAAAAGATAGAATTCAAGCGGTAATGGCAGTTTCGCCAAGAAGAGTAGAATTAAACTCATCTACAGTTTGTAATGCACCCAATACTCCAAATTTTACAATGACAAATACAAATGGCAATCAATCTAGTTGCGGAAATGATGCCATATTTGATTTTTCATATACTCAACTAAATGGTTTTAATGAAAATACAGTTTTTACTGTAACAGGAAACCCAGCAGGTTCATCAGTAACTATTGTCCCTACAAATTTAAACACAGATGGTACCTTTAGTGTAACTATCGGTAATTTATCTGGAGCCGCAAATGGTAACTACACAATAACTGTAACAGGTACTTCGCCAAGTTTAACAAATACAGTAAATGTAATATTGTCTATTGGGCTTTGTAGCTCTGTTGCAAATACAACATTTCAAACAAGTACAACATTGGTAAATATTGGTACTATAAATAATAGTTCTGCAAAACCCTCTGGCTATAGTGATTATACAGCAATGACTACAGATGTAAATATCGGTCAGGCGTATCCATTAACCATAAATGTTAATACAGATGGAGCTTATCTCGTTCAAACTAAGGTCTGGATTGATTGGAATCATAACTGTATTTTTGACGTTCCTTCTGAAGAATATAATTTAGGATCAGCGTCTAATGTAAGTGACGGGTCAACATCACTCTCTCCACTAAGCATTACACCACCAGCAAGTGCAATGACAGGGCCAACAACCATGAGGGTTTCTTCTAAATATACAGCTACAGCAAATACAGACTATCCAACACCATGTGAAAATGGTGCAGATGGTGAGGTAGAAGACTATACCTTAAATGTTATTAATTTGGCTCTAAGTGTTAATGAAAATGAATTTCAACAATTTGAAATTTTCCCTAATCCAACCAATGGAAAAATAAACATTGTTCTAAGTACACAAGACAACGTTAAAGTATCTTTATATGATATTCAAGGAAGAATAATATATAAAGAAGAGTTTAACAATAATGCGACAACTTTTAATACAGAAATAAACTTTGGAAGTATAGCTTCTGGTGTGTATCTATTAAATGTAGAAAGTAAAGGAAAACGATCTACCAAAAAATTAGTAAAACAATAAAATAGTTCATACTATTTTTCAAAGCCAACACATTTGTGTTGGCTTTTTTATTCCGAAGCAATAAAAACAAAATCTAATTATATACCTTACCTTTGCCTAAAATTTTAGAATGACCACTTTTGACGACCTAAATTTATCAACATCTTTAAATAATGCCATTTCCGATTTAGGTTTTGATCTGCCAACTCCTATTCAGGCAGAAGCTTTTTCTGTGGTACGTTCTGGTAAAGATGTTGTTGGAATAGCACAAACAGGTACAGGAAAAACATTTGCCTATATGTTGCCTATTTTAAGAGATTTCAAATTTTCTAAACAGCAGCACCCTAGAATATTAGTATTAGTACCAACACGCGAATTGGTTTTACAAGTGGTAGATGAAATAGAAAAGCTTGCAAAATATATAACCATACGGGTTTTAGGAGTTTATGGAGGTACCAATATTAATACCCAAAAAAGAGCCATCTTAGATGGCACCGATATTATTGTTGCAACGCCAGGCAGGCTGTATGATTTAGCTTTAAGTCGTGCTCTAAAATTAAAGAGTATTCAAAAACTAGTCATTGATGAGGTAGATGTCATGTTAGATTTAGGTTTTCGGTTTCAGCTCTTAAATATTTTTGATGTATTGCCAGAAAGAAGGCAGAATATTATGTTTTCTGCAACCATGACAGAAGATGTAAATGCATTAATTCAAGATTATTTTAAATCGCCTACTACAATTTCTATTGCCGTAAGTGGTACGCCATTAGATAATATTTTTCAATGTAGTTATGAAGTAGAAAATTTTTATACAAAAGTTAATTTACTTGTTCATTTATTAAAAGATAAAGAAACCTTTTCTAAAGTATTGGTTTTTGTAGCTAATAAACGTAGTGCAGACCGTCTTTTTGAGCAATTAGAAGAAGTATATGGAGCAGAAAGTTGTGTGATTCATTCTAATAAAACACAAAATTACAGAATCAGGTCTATACGTCAATTTGATGCAGGAGCTAACCGTATTTTGGTAGCAACAGACGTTATGGCACGTGGTTTAGATTTTGATAATGTATCGCATGTCATTAATTTTGACACGCCAAAATTTGCAGAAAATTATATGCATAGAATTGGTAGAACAGGTAGAGCAGAACGCGCAGGAATATCCATTTTATTTTCTACGGAAAAGGAATTAGAAGCTAAAAAATCTATTGAAGATTTAATGCAAGTTGCAATAAAACAACTACTATTTCCGAAGGAAGTTGAAATATCTAAACAATTAACGCCAGATGAAAGACCTATTGAGTTAGAACCAAGTAATCCACATAAAAGAAAGTCGTCTGATTATACACCAGGTGCTGCTTTTCATGAAAAAAGTGAAAAGAATAGCAAAACCAATCAAGGCGGTTCTTACCGTAGAGAATTGGCGAAAAAGTATAAAAAACCCAAAACAAGGGGCGATAAAAATTACAATAGACGTAATAAAAAATAAAAAAATGCAAGTGTTAACACCACAAGAACTTCACAACTTAGGAATGAACTTTGTTGGAAAAAAATTGCAAAAAATGGGTTATGAGTTTGTAGCAGTAAATAGCACTTTAAAAAAACACCCACAATTTGTATTGCATAAAAAAGGAGAACCAACTATTTTTGTTTTGGTAAAGACTTCAAATAATATTCAGCAGCCAGAAAAACACAACAGAATTTGGTTAGAAACCTTTAAACAACATGCTTTAAAAAGCAATGCGAAAATATGGCTAGCATATATTGCAATTGCCAATGCAGAGAGTGTAGCATTACCCGTTTTTAAAAATCAACCTTATTATTTTGCTTTTAATGATTTCGAAATAATTTATTGTATATCCGTAAATACTCATAATTAAAAATAAAGTCTTATATTTGAGGAAAATAAGTCAATATGAATATCTTTAATTTTACAGCAAATTTCGGAAATGAAGATGCTTGTCGCTTACATTTTAAACAAGAGAGAGATAA
>CAMZLD010000101.1 GCA_947311635.1 uncultured Flavobacteriaceae bacterium
AGAAAAAACGCCGTAGCAATCTTATAAACAACAAAAAAGTATGACACGTTTTATAAAATACACAGCCATTTTTGTTTTAGGCTTTTTAATTGCTAAATTTTGGTATGAAAGAAAAGAAAAACAACAACACACCAAAGAAGAAATTCAGGTAATTCTTACAGGTGTTAAAAACCTTAGTAAGTTAGTCGTTTCAGAGGGTACTTTTTCTGAAATGTACAGTTACGCCGATTCTAAAAAATACTTTTACAATTATTTTTCGTTCGATAAAAAAGCCGTGGTTGTGGTAAATGCCAAAGTTGAGGTCGGGTATGATTTATCTCAATTAGATATTCAAATTGATTCGGTTGCTAAGAAACTTATCATCCGTAAAATACCTAAAGAAATTGTAACGATACAACCCAATGTTAAATATTTCGACTTACAACAAAGTCAGTTTAACACCTTTTCTAAATACGAATTGAATAAAATCAACAAAAAAAGTATCGAAAAAATTAAAGAAACCATAGAAGTTTCTAGAATTAAAGAAAAAGCAAAAACACGGTTGTTTGAAGAGTTGTCTAAAATATATCGATTATCAAAAACTTTTGGTTGGCAAGTGGTTGATAATACAAACACTGCTTTCTTAGAAAAATTATTGAAAGATTAGGCGTAATAGACAAGGAAATTGTAACCCTTTTATACAACCCTAAGTTTATATAGTATTAATTTTGCACAATGACAGAAGGAATAAAAAAGCCTCACAAGAATTAATTCTTGTGAGGCTTCATAAATATAATTTTATTAAAGTTTTCTTTCTTTTAAAAAAGGTTAGAGAGGTATTTACACAATACCTTGATCTAACATTGCATCGGCTACTTTTACAAAACCTGCAACATTTGCTCCTTTAACGTAATCTACATATCCATCTGCTTGTGTACCATATTCAACACATGAAGCGTGAATATCATTCATAATTGTATGTAGTTTAGCATCAACCTCTTCTCTAGTCCAGTTTAAACGTAAAGAGTTTTGGCTCATTTCTAATCCAGAAGTGGCAACACCACCTGCATTAGACGCTTTTCCTGGTGAGAATAATATTTTTGCTTGTTGAAATACTTCAATCGCTTCTGGTGTAGAAGGCATATTTGCTCCTTCTGCCACACAAATAACTCCGTTTGCAACCAATGTTTTTGCTTCGTCTTCGTTCAACTCATTTTGAGTAGCACAAGGTAAGGCAACATCACATTGTATAGACCAAGGTCTTTCGCCTTTAAAGAATTTTGCTGATGGATATTTAGCAACATATTCGTGAATTCTACCACGTTTTACGTTTTTCAATTCCATTACAAAAGCCAATTTATCAGCATCTATCCCATCTGCATCATAAATATATCCAGATGAATCTGACATGGTTACTACTTTTGCGCCCAATTCAGTTGCTTTTTCAGTAGCATATTGTGCTACATTACCAGATCCTGAAATGACTACGGTTTTTCCTTCAAAAGAATCTCCTTTGGTTTTTAGCATGTTTTGTGCAAAATACACATCGCCATAACCTGTAGCTTCTGGTCTAATTAAAGAACCTCCCCAAGAAGCTCCTTTACCTGTTAATACTCCTACAAACTCGTTACGTAAACGTTTGTATTGACCGAATAAAAATCCTATTTCACGTCCTCCAACACCAATATCTCCTGCAGGAACATCGGTATTTGCACCAATATGACGAAATAATTCGCTCATAAAAGATTGGCAAAATTTCATTACTTCGTTATCTGACTTTCCTTTTGGGTTAAAATCAGACCCTCCTTTTCCACCACCCATTGGTAATGTTGTTAAAGAGTTTTTAAATACTTGCTCAAAACCTAAGAATTTTAAAATAGATAAGTTTACTGATGGATGAAAACGTAAACCTCCTTTGTAAGGGCCTATTGCAGAGTTAAACTCTATTCGGTAACCTCTGTTTACCTGAATATCTCCATTGTCATCTAACCAAGGTACTCTAAACAGCATGGTTCTCTCTGGTTCAACCATTCTTTCTAATAATTTTTTTCCTTGATATTTTGGGTTTTTTTCAATAAACGGAATAACCGTTTCTGCAACTTCATGCACCGCTTGTAAAAATTCTGGTTCGTTTGCATTACGTGCTTTAACGTAATCCATAAAAGCATTTATTTTTGAAGTCATAATTTGATTGTTTATTTATATTTTTTAACAATTTAACTATGCAAATATAAGTATTTTCCGAAGTTTTGATTTTATTTTTAAGTATTTTTTATAGTGTTTTGTCAAAGCTCAAAACAGGCAATTGTTTTTCCATAAAAAAGCGTAAATTTGCAGTTCATTTTTGTGATATTACAATGTTAGATAAAGTAAAAGAGCTTATTGGTGAAGTAAAAGCATTTAAAGCAACAACCAAAGAAGAAGTTGAAACTTTTAGAATTAAATATTTAGGAAGCAAAGGCTTACTTAAAGAATTATTTAAAGAATTTAAAAATGTGGACGCTTCTATGCGAAAAGATTTTGGACAGGCTTTAAATAACTTAAAAAATGCGGCTACAGAGAAGGTAAACGCATTAAATAATGCTTTCGAAAACACCACAGAAGAAAACCATATTTATGGGGATTTAACCAAACCTTCTGAGCCTATTTCATTAGGTTCTAGACATCCAATATCTATTGTAAAAAATCAAATTATTGACGTTTTTAATCGCATTGGTTTTACGGTTTCTGAAGGTCCAGAAATAGAAGATGATTGGCATAATTTTTCTGCCTTGAACTTGCCAGAACACCATCCTGCACGCGAAATGCAAGATACTTTTTTTATAGAAAAAAATCCAGATGTTTTATTAAGAACTCACACATCTTCTGTACAGGTACGTTATATGGAAAATAACGAACCGCCAATACGTACCATTTCTCCTGGGCGCGTTTTTAGAAACGAAGATATTTCTGCTAGAGCGCATTGTATATTTCATCAAGTAGAAGGTTTGTATATTGATACCGATGTTTCGTTTGCCGATTTAAAACAAACCCTTTTGTATTTTACCAAAGAGATGTTTGGTAAGTCTAAAATACGCTTGCGTCCTTCTTATTTTCCGTTTACAGAGCCAAGCGCCGAAGTAGATATTTATTGGGGATTAGAAACCGAAGTGGATTACAAAATCACCAAAGGTACTGGTTGGTTAGAAATAATGGGCTGCGGAATGGTAGACCCTAACGTACTTAAAAACTGCGGAATTGATCCTGAAAAATATTCTGGATATGCTTTTGGAATGGGCATTGAACGCATTGCAATGTTATTATACCAAATACCAGACATTCGTATGTTTTATGAAAATGATGTGCGATTTTTAGAACAATTTAAGTCGGTACTTTAATCTGTTGTTCGGGCATAGTCGAAAACTTTTTATAGTCGCTTTTCATGAAAAAAGACATTCAAATACCAACCGTTTCTGATGTAGATATTGCCATTGCCTATGAATACAACGATTTGTATAAATCTAACGATTGGAATGTTTATATCATCAATAAAAAAGACATAGATTTAGAAATGGTCGTTATTGTTTCACAAGGGTTTAGCGATACCAAAACCACCTCTTTATTCAGAAAAAAATTAGAACTTTTACCAAAACAATCTTTTGCTAAAATTGAGTTTATGCAACCCGAACTTTTTAAACTCAACAATCGGTTTCAAGTTACTTTTTTTGCAGATAATAAGCTTTACGAAAAAACCTATCTTTTTAAAGCAAATACGGTTAAAGAAAGTGCGCTACGCATGTTAAAAATTCTTAACAAAAGAGGAATGCTTTGTAAAGAGGCATAAAATCCTTACTTTTAGGAAAACCATTCCTTTTAAAAAATTAGTAGTGTCTGTCTAAAGATGCAAGACCATTTCACTATTAGACAAAAAATAAAAAACTTGATTGTAACTATTCGCCAAACTGTTATTTGAAAATTATTGTTATTGATAGATAACATAAAATTAAAAAAGTTCTTAGAACCTCTATTAAACATGACTTTTTAGCGTTTTTATAAATTTTAATCGGACAACAATCTTAAAAAATGAAATTTTTCGAACTTCGCTAATTTTGAAGAATCATTTACCTGTCTTAATACGCTAAAATTTTTGTAAATTAGGCATCTAATCACAGTAATGGCAAACAAATATATTATTGCCTTAGATCAAGGCACAACTAGTTCTAGAGCACTTGTTATTAATCAAAAAGGTGAGATTCTAGCAATAGATCAACAAGAAATTACACAACTATTTCCTCAATCTGGTTGGGTAGAACACAATGCTGAAGAAATTTTAGAAACCCAACTAGCAACGCTAAATAATGTTCTTATAAAAGCCTGTGTTAACGCTTCTGAAATTGCTGCAATAGGTATTACAAATCAAAGAGAAACTACTGTTATTTGGAATAAAAATACAGGCAAACCAATCTACAATGCACTTGTTTGGCAAGATAAAAGAACCGTAGCTCTTTGTGAAGATTTAAAAGCAAAAGGTTTCGAAAATCACGTTAAAAAAACAACGGGATTAGTCATTGATGCTTATTTTTCTGCAACAAAAATAAAATGGCTTTTAGACACAATACCTGGCGCCAAAGAAGCAGCAAAAAAAGGGGATTTACTTTTTGGAACCATTGACACATGGTTGCTTTGGAATCTTACCAAAGGAGCCGTACATGCAACAGATGTTAGCAATGCCTCAAGAACCATGTTGTTTGACATTAACACACTTCAATGGGATACAACAATGTTAAAAGCATTAGATATTCCGAAAAAAATATTACCAAAAGTACAACCTTCTTCTTTTCACTTCGGAAATTATGAAATTGACGGACATCAAATACCAATAACAGGCATTGCTGGCGATCAACAAGCAGCCTTATTTGGGCAAACATGTTTTGAAAAAGGAACCGCAAAAAACACCTACGGAACAGGTTGCTTTATGCTGTTAAATACCGGTGAAAAACCACAGTATTCAAAAAACGGATTGCTTACCACCATTGCATGGAAAATTGGCAATAAAACGACCTACGCTTTAGAAGGAAGTGTTTTTATTGCAGGTGCTGCCATACAATGGTTGCGTGATGGTTTACAAATCATAGAAAAAGCGCAAGATAGTGAGCTCTTTGCAAGTCAAGTCAACCAAGAAAATCCCGTTTATGTTGTGCCTGCATTTGCTGGATTAGGCGCTCCTTATTGGAACATGTATGCACGTGGAGCTATCTTTGGATTGACACAAGATACAGGTAAAAACCACCTCATTAAAGCAACACTTCAGTCGCTTGCTTACCAAACCAAAGATGTATTAAATGCTATGCAACAAGATAGTGGTATTACCATTAAATCATTACAAGTAGATGGTGGTGCATGTGCTAATAATATTCTTATGCAATTTCAAGCAGACATCTTAAATATAGCCGTTAATCGTCCAAAAATTATTGAATCTACAGCAATGGGAGCCGCATATTTAGCTGGTCTTTGTGTAGGGTTATGGAATCAAGAGGCTATTCTAAATTTCAAAAAAACAGATCAATTATTTAGTCCTTCATTTACATTCGAAAAACGAAACCGATTGTATCAAAAATGGCAAAAAGCGGTACAAAGAACACTCGATTGGGAAAAATAAAAATATGCCTATAACAACATTTTATTCAGAAAAAAAATAAACAACTAGTTATGGTTTGTCTTCAAAAAGTATAGATTTGTAGTACAATGAATGACTTTTCTTATTTTAACAGAAAAAAAGATTTACAAAAACTTCAAAACACCACGTTTGACCTATTAATTATTGGTGGAGGTATTACAGGTGCTGGCATTGCTTTAGACGCAGCTACGCGCGGTATGAAAGTCGCTCTTGTAGAAAAAAACGACTTTGCTTCTGGTACTAGCTCTAAATCTACCAAACTCATTCATGGTGGTTTGCGCTACTTAAAACAATTCGACTTTTGGTTGGTTAAAGAAGTTGGTACAGAGCGGGCTATTGTACACAAATTAGCACCAAATTTAGTGCTTCCCGAGAAAATGATTTTGCCTTTAATAGAAGGTGGGTCTTACGGGTCTTGGCTAACTTCTATTGGTTTAAAAGTGTACGATATTTTGGCAAGTGTAGAAGGTGATGACAAACGAAAAATGCTTGACAAAAAGGAAAGTCTTGCTAAAGAACCTCTACTTCCGAAGAAAATTTTAAAAGGTGCAGGCTATTACGCAGAATACAGAACAGATGATGCACGCTTAACAATAGAGGTCATGAAAACTGCTGTAGAAAATGGTACAACAGCATTAAATTATGTGCAAGCAACCCAATTTATTTACAAAGACAATCGTGTTGTTGGCGCTTATGTTACCGATATTTTTTCTGAAGAAAAATTTAAAATTAACGCCAAATATGTAGTAAATGCTGCAGGGCCGTGGGTAGATGAATTACGCCAAATAAACCATTCTAAAACCGGCAAACGACTGCATTTAACCAAAGGTGTACATTTGGTGGTAAAACACCATAAATTACCTGTTAAACAATCGGTGTATTTTGATATTCCAGATGGTAGAATGATGTTTGCTATTCCGCGCGGAAAAGTCACCTATTTTGGTACTACAGACACTAATTATCAGCTTGATAAAGATCGTATTGGGGTTGATTTGGCAGATGCTAGTTATTTAATTTCGGCTGTTAACAACATGTTTCCTGCCATTGATTTAAGTTTGGATGATATTGAGTCTTCTTGGGCTGGATTGCGCCCTTTAATACACGAAGAAGGTAAATCTGCTTCTGAATTATCTCGTAAAGATGAAATTTTTGTTTCGGATACAGCACTTATTTCGATTGCTGGTGGCAAACTAACTGGCTACCGAAAAATGGCAGAACGCATTGTAGATTTGGTCTGTAAAAAATACAGTCACCGCTTTGATAAAACATTTACAGCGATTAAAACAGAACATTTACTACTTTCTGGCGGGCCTTTTAAAAATGCCAAAGCGGTAAAAAATTATAGTAAAGCTATTTTTGAGCAATTACAGCCTTTGGGTTTTAATAAGCATACTGCTCAATATTTAGTGCATAATTATGGTAAACAAACCAATCTTATTTTAGAAAAACAAGCAATTTTTAATGGCACTTCAGAAGAAAAACTACTACAAGCAGAAATTTGGTTTGCTATACACCACGAAATGGCGTGTACACCTACCGATTTTTTAATGCGTAGAACTGGGCGTTTATTTTTTGACATAGAAAGTGTTTTACAACACAAAAATAGGGTCATACAAAGTTTTGCTGCTGCTTTTAATTGGGATGCTTCAACGACCCAAAAGCACCGCTTAGAGTTAGAAGAAAAAATTAGGTTGGCAACTACGTTTAAGTAGAATTTAACCTATCTCAACACCACTTGGTGTGGTTTCCAGGTAATAGAATCTCCTGTAAATGCTTTTGGTATACTCATTAATTCTAAGGTTTTGGAGGGGTGTAGTCTGTTTTTGACGGTTTTGAACTTACTATTAAAAACAATTGCAAAGGCTTTTTTGATTCTTTATTTATAGTATCAAATTCTATTATTATTTTATCTATTAAGGCTTTTACTGTATCATAACTTTCATCTTTGTTTAAATATAACTCTATTACCGCTTTCTCCTGATTTTCAGAATATTGTATTGACTTATTATTGTTAAAATAATGTTTTTTCATTATTCTATTAAGTTCTACTAAAGAAAAATTATTCTCTTTATATATAGAATCTTTGTCTAACAGTAATATATTTCGCCCTTTGACCAAGCCTTCATTTTTGATGTGTAAAATAATATGTCTTTCTGTTTTATTAATATTTAATACTAAATATGGTTTCGTCTGTTTCATGTATGCATTTTCTGCATTTTTAATAATTTCACTAAACAATAAACCTTTAGCATTAATCACGAGTACATTACTTGTTTCAAATATTTTTCTTGAAGGATAATATTTTATGCTTTTTTGTTTATTTCTACATGAAATAAATAAAAACAGAATAATTAAAATCAATATTTTTTTAAGGACAGTCATTACCAAATTGAGTGTTGTTAATTACTATTGTCTTTTTAGAGTTTAAATCTGCTAAAATAACATGTAGTGTCTTTTATTTCACAAGCTGTTCCTGAATTAACATGTTGATTTAAATAAATCAAAATATTTATTAAAAGTACTGTTTTTATTATTAATAATTAGTGCCACACGAAGGGATTCGTGCGGCAGCGGGGGCCAAGCATCCTAGTGTAGTATATTACTTATACAAACCATATTTGATTTTAAGTTTTCCTTTTGTCGCTTTATAAGGCTCAACTTGTAAATATTTTTGAGTTTTTCCTGAATACTCTTCAAAATATCGTTCATTAATTTCGCCACTTAAATAAGTTGGATGTTTTTTATTATCTTCAAAATATTTCTTCCTCATTGAAAAATATACAATTATTGTATCATTAGTATAACCTTTTATCTCTACTGAATGTGCTATGTAACCTGCCTTTACCATTCTTGCATTTGGTTTTAAACTGTCTATAAAAGAATGTGAAAAATCTTTTATAGTTATACGTTTCTCAATACTACTTCCTATACAAGAAAAGAATAATACACTAATTAATGTTAAATATATATATTTCATATTAATTTGTAAATGTAAGGTTTGAACTTGAGGTAGGTAAACAATTAAAATTTAAGTTAGATAAATACCTCAAATTGCCATTCTCTTTTGCATCTTTTACAGCTTGCCATACTAAACCAGATGTAAATGCTAACTCTCTTCCTCTTGCATTATTGTACAAATCCATTTGTTTTTCTTTATTATATTGAGATGCGGTATAACCAGTTGGTATTGGTTTATTTTCATGTGCTGTAGTTAATTGTTCAGTCAATATTTCTCCTAATCTAACTGTTGATAGTGCATTCCATAAAGCGTGTCTAAACGCATCTCCTTGTCCATTATGGAAACTACAAGGATTTACTGTTGTTGATGGATATAAGCTTTCCATCAATGTTATTGCATTGTATGCGCTTTGAAGATATTTTAATTGCTTTGTTCTATTAATACTATCAAAAATTGCTATTTCATTATTCGACATTTGTCCTCTGTAATCTTGTTCATAATTTAATATTTCAAGTAATTCTCCAAAAGTAGTAGTCGAATGAAAAACTTCACCTAAAGCTTGTATTGCAAACACCGCAAAAGCTTGAGCTTGGGGGTTACCTACATTTTGTGAGGCGAATGTTAAGACATTCATTGCGTTTTCACAAGCTGTTGCTGAATTATTATGATGATTTAATAAATCAAAATATTTATTAAAAGTACTGTTTTTATTATTAATAATTAGTGCCACACGAAGGGATTCGTGCGGCAGCGGGGGGCATAACTTATTAAACCAAGAAAAA
>CAMZLD010000102.1 GCA_947311635.1 uncultured Flavobacteriaceae bacterium
CTAAGAATTCTTGGAAGTAGTATTTTACTAACCAACCAACCAACAAATAAACAAACAAATAGACCAAACAAAAAAACAACAAGCCAACATCTAGAATTTTAATTTATGGTGCTGGTGATTCAGGAATCATTACCTATTCTGCATTAAACGAAGAAAGTCAAAACAAAGTAGAAGTTATTGGTTTTATAGATGACCATAAAGGTAAAATAGGCAAAAAAATAAATCAAGTAACAATTTACGGTCCACATCAAATCACAGATGCTTTTGTTAAGAAAAACAACATAGACGAAGTGATTGTTTCCATTCAAAACATTAGCTCTAGTAATTTATTAGAAAAAGTAGATAAATTATTATCAAAATCGTTAAAAGTAAAAATAGTTCCGCCAGTAAAAAATTGGATTGATGGCACCTTAGAAGCAGCTCAGATTAAAGAAATTAAAATTGAAGATTTACTTGGACGTAAGGTTATTAATATTGAAAATTCTTTATTAAAAAATGAATTTGATCAAAAAGTTATATTAATTACAGGTGCTGCAGGCTCTATAGGAAGCGAAATAGCACGTCAAGTATCAAATTATAATTATACTAAATTGATACTCGTAGATCAAGCAGAATCTCCTTTATATGATTTACAACAAGAATTTAAACAAGAAAAGAAAAAGGAAGTAGCCTTTATAATTGCAGACATTCGAGAAGAACGAAGAATGACCTCTATATTTAAAGAATATACGCCAGATATCATTTTTCATGCAGCAGCATATAAACATGTGCCTTTGATGGAAAACAACCCTTATGAGGCTGTCAATGTTAATGTTTGTGGAACCCGTTTGGTTATGGATTTATCTTTAAAATACAACGCAGAAAAGTTTGTTATGGTTTCTACAGACAAGGCCGTAAATCCAACCAATGTTATGGGAGCAACAAAACGTATTGCAGAAATGTATGCAACCAGCATTCAAAACAAAGGCGAAACAAAATTTATAACAACACGTTTTGGTAATGTTCTTGGCTCTAACGGATCTGTAATTCCATTATTTAAAAAACAAATAGAAAAAGGAGGTCCTTTAACCGTTACTCATAAAGAGATCACCCGTTATTTTATGACCATTCCAGAGGCTTGCCAATTAGTTTTAGAAGCAGGAGCAATGGGTAAAGGAGGTGAGATTTATGTGTTTGATATGGGAAAATCTATTAAAATATTTGACTTAGCACAAAACATGATTCAATTATCTGGATTAAAATATCCAGAAGATATAGATATAAAAATTACAGGTTTACGCCCAGGAGAAAAGATTTATGAAGAGTTATTGGCGAATGATGAAAACACAGTTCAGACCTACAATGATAAAATTATGATTGCTAAAGTAAGAGGGTTTGATTTAAACAGTGTGCAAAATGAAATAATAGAATTATGTACAATTAGCAAATCATGCAATGCAATTGAAATTGTAAAAAAAATCAAATCTATTGTGCCAGAATATAAATCCCAAAACTCTCAATACGAAGCACTAGATAAAAAGACAAGTTGATTTGAAGCTCTTAGGGAAACGTCTTTTTGATATTCTTTTTGCTGTTGTAGTTATTTTAATAATTCTATCATGGCTTGTGCCCATAATCGCTTTCATTATTTTTATTTCAACACAAGAAAGTGTTTTTTTTAAACAAAAACGTATTGGTAAAAAAGGAAAACCTTTTTATATTCTAAAATTTAGAAGCATGAAAGGCGTTGCGCCAACAAACGACCCATTACTTTCGTTAGATGAGGCATCAAGAATAACAGCATTGGGTAGTTTGCTAAGAAAATATAGAATCGATGAGTTTCCGCAGTTTATCAATGTGTTAAAAGGAG
Source organism: uncultured Flavobacteriaceae bacterium (assembly GCA_947311635.1). Lineage (GTDB taxonomy): Bacteria > Bacteroidota > Bacteroidia > Flavobacteriales > Flavobacteriaceae > CAMZLD01. Next base: position 1,850 of record CAMZLD010000102.1, read on the forward strand.
AAATGAGTATTGTTGGGCCACGACCAGAACGTCAATTTTTTCTAGATCAAGTCATAAACCGACTTCCAAAATATAAAGAACTTCAAAAGTTGCGCCCAGGAATCACCTCATTAGGGCAAATAAAATATGGATATGCAGATAATTTAGAGCAAATGCTAATAAGAGCAAAATATGATTTAATCTATTTAGATAACCTATCTTTATGGACAGATATTAAAGTTATTTTAGCAACTATTGTTGTCGTTTTTAAAGGAAAAGGAAAATAATGAATGTACTTATTTTAGGCTCAGGCGGTAGAGAACATGCTTTTGCATGGAAAATTAAGCAAAGCAATTTATTAAATAAATTGTATGTAGCACCAGGTAATGCTGGTACCGCACAAATTGCTACGAATTTAAATCTTAACCTCACTAATTTTAGTGATGTAAAACAAGTCGTGATAAACAATAACATCCAGATGCTTATTGTAGGCTCAGAACAACCTTTGGTAGACGGTATACACGATTTTTTTTTAAACGATTTAGATTTAAAACACGTATCTGTTATTGGTCCTCAAAAATTAGCTGCGCAATTAGAAGGAAGCAAAGAGTTTTCTAAAAAATTTATGATGCGCCATAATATTCCAACAGCAGCGTATCAAAGTTTTACAAAAGCTACTTTAGAACAAGGGCAGCGTTTTTTAGAAACCTTAAAACCTCCCTTTGTATTAAAAGCAGATGGTTTGGCTGCAGGTAAAGGCGTGTTGATTTTACCTACATTAGAAGAAGCTAAAAAAGAACTTACAGAAATGTTGTCTAATAATAAATTTGGAGCAGCTAGTACTAAAGTTGTCATAGAAGAATTTTTAGATGGTATAGAAATGAGTTGTTTTGTTTTAACAGATGGCAACAACTATGTAACCTTACCAAATGCCAAAGATTACAAACGTATTGGTGAGGGAGATACAGGTCTTAATACGGGCGGAATGGGCGCTATTTCACCCGTTCCTTTTGCTTCGGATGGTTTTTTAGAAAAGATACAGCAGCAAATTATTAAACCAACCATAGACGGCTTAAAAAAAGACAACATACCATATCAAGGGTTTATTTTCTTCGGAATTATAAAAGTAGGCAACAACCCTATGGTGATAGAATACAACTGTAGAATGGGCGATCCAGAAACCGAAGTCGTAATCCCTAGACTACAAACAGATTTATTACAATTATTTAAAGATGTAGCAGATCAAAATCTAAAGAATAAGGTACTTCAAATAGACAAAAGAAGTGCAACCACAGTAATGTTAGTTAGTGGAGGTTACCCAGAATCTTATAAAAAAGGGATGCCTATTTCTGGAATAGAAAAAGTAACAAATTCGTTGGTTTTTCATGCAGGTACCAAGTTGGATAATAAGGAAGTTAAAACAAACGGAGGTCGAGTTATTGCGGTAACTTCTTTCGGAATAGATTTTAAACAAGCACTTCAAAAATCTTATGAAAGCATTCATCATATTAATTTTGAAGCCATGTGTTATAGAACAGATATTGGTTTTGATCTTTAAGAATAATATGTGAAAAAAAGAATATTAATAGCACCATTATCTTGGGGTTTGGGGCACGCAACACGTTGTATACCAATTGTTAATCAATTATTACAGCAAAATTTTGAGCCTATTATTGCAAGTGATGGAGAGGCTTTAGAATTGTTAAAAAAGGAATTTCCGAAGCTACAGACACTCCTGTTACCAAGTTACAACGTGCACTATGCTACGTCCAATAAATCTTTTAAATGGTCTTTACTTAGACAGTTTCCAAAGTTTTTGAAATCCATAAAAAAAGAGCATTATTTTTTAAAGCATTGGCTTCAAAACAATACCATTCATGGTATCATTTCAGACAATCGCTACGGTATGTATAGTAAAACAATACCTTCGGTCATTATTACACATCAATTGCGGGTATTTTCAGGAAAAACAACAGCAATAAGTACATTTTTTCAGCAGCAATTAATAAAAAACTTTAAAGCGTGTTGGGTGCCAGATACAGCCCATACACCAACCCTTTCAGGAAATTTATCACACAACGTAAAAGAAACATTACCAATACGTTATATAGGATGTTTGAGTAGGTTTCAAAAAAAAGAAACAGTATTGCGGCATGATATTTTAGTATTGATATCTGGCCCAGAGCCCAAGCGTACTATTTTTGAAAAGCAAATGTTACAACTATTTAAAAATACTGATAAAAATATTGTCATTGTCTGCGGAAATATTTCTGAAACACAAAAAACTACAAAACAAAGAAATTGTACGGTCTATAACTTTGCTTTAACAACACAATTAGAGCAACTCATAAATGAAAGTAAACTCGTTGTTGCGCGTTCTGGTTATAGCACCATTATGGATTTATCTTCACTTGGTAAAAAAGCTTTCTTTATACCCACAGAAGGGCAGTTTGAACAAGAATATTTGGCATTATTTTTAGAAAAAGAACGTATTGCTCCTTTTTCTTCTGAAGAAAAATTTACCTTAAAAGACATAGAAAAAATAGCCCATTACAAAGGGTTTTCTTATAAAAAACCAGCATTACCAACTGATTTATTTAGCCTTTTCTAAACTGAAAGAAAAAGAGGTTCCTTTACCAAACTCACTATTTAATGTAATTGTTTGTTGATGCGCTTCTATAATATGTTTTACGATTGAAAGCCCTAATCCAGAGCCACCTTGTTGTCTTGTACGGCTTTGTTCTACTCGGTAAAAACGTTCAAAAACTCTAGAAATATGTTCTTTTTTGATGCCTTCTCCGTTATCTTGAAGGGTTATTAAATAGGTGTTTTTGTCAGGATTGTAATGAAAGTTAACAATTGTTGTTCCGTTTAAATTTCCGTATTTAATAGAATTTTCAATAAGGTTTATAAACACTTGCTCTATTTTATTGATATCGCCTAAAACAAAGATTGGAAACTCGTACGCTTTGTCAAAACACAACTGTATGTGTTTCTTTTTCGCCTTCATTTCTAGCATATCAAAAACTTGTTGAACAAGCTCTACCGCATTAAAAGATGAAATTTCTAGATGCAAATCATCACTTTCTAATTTTGAAATTAAATCTAAATCTTTTACAATATCTATGAGGCGTTCTACGCCTTTATTGGCTCTGTTGAGGTATTTAGACCGAATATCTTTATCTTCCATAGCACCTTCTAATAGTGTTAAAATATAACCTTGTACTGTAAAAAGAGGTGTTTTTAACTCATGAGAGATGTTTCCTAAAAATTCACGCCTATAATTTTCTCTAACGTTTAATGATTCTATTTCTACACGCTTGTCTTCCGCAAATTTGATAACTTCTCTAGAAAGCGTTTCGATATCTGTTGTGATGGATTCTTTTTTTAGGTCTGCAACATCTAATAAAGAGACTTCTTCATAAATCTTCTTTATTCTTTTAAAAATAAATTTCTCTGCTCTGTATTGAATAATAAAAAAAGTGAGTATAAAAAAGGTAAGCGTAAAGGTTAAGAGTCCCCAAAATGGGATGGAAAGCTTAGCAAATACAATAGAAATAAAAAGAAGCACTAAGACAAAAAAGCTTAGTTGAAGCGAAGACCAAAATGCAAAGACATATGTTTTTTTAAACTTCATCAATTACAAACTTATAACCAACACCTTTTACGGTTTTAAAATAATGATCTCCTATTTTTTCACGTAATTTTCTAATATGAACATCAATAGTTCTACCACCAACAATAACTTCATTTCCCCAAACAGCATCTAGAATGGCTTCGCGTTTAAAAACTTTTCCTGGGTTTGAGGCTAAAAGTGCAAAGAGCTCAAATTCTTTTTTTGGAAGCGAAAGTTTTTGATCTTTAATAAAAATAAGATATTTTTCTTTATCAATAATAATATTTCCAACAACAATTTTATGATTTTGGTCAGCAATGTTTTTAACACGTCTAAGCAACGCTTTTACCTTACTTACAAGTACTTTTGGTTTTACAGGTTTGGTAATATAATCATCTGCACCTGCATCAAAACCAGCTACTTGAGAATAATCCTCTCCACGAGCAGTAAAAAAAGCGATAATAACATCTTGAAGAAAATCTATATTTCTTATTTTTTCGCACGCCTCAATACCATCCATTTCTGGCATCATAACATCTAATAAAATAAGATGTGGTTTTACTTTTTTGGCTTTTATGATAGCTTCTTTGCCATTACTTGCAGTACTAATTCTATACCCTTCTTGAGATAAATTATACCCAACAATTTCTAGAATATCGGGCTCATCATCTACAAGTAATATTTTAATATCGTTATTTTTCATATCTTTAAAATACCTTCCAAAAATAAGCAATAATAAATGAAACAGCGTTTTTACTTTATGAAGTTAAAGTTAAGAATGTTTTTTTATTAAAAAAAACATAATAATTTCTTATTATTTTGTATCTTTGGATGCAATATAAAACACTTAATATCAATACTATAAATTTTAATTATGAAAAAACTTTACTTTTTATTTACTTTATTAATAACCTCTATAACGTTTGCACAAACAACGGTTTTTCAAGAATCGTTTGAAACCTACACAAACGGAACTACTTATACAACTTCTCAAGTAGAATTTAGTGATGGAGGTGGAGATTTTTTTGGTAGAACCAATTTAAACGTCACAGCAGAAGATGCTAACGATTTAATTGTTGGTTCATATTACAATCTTAGTGGATTAGATGGAACATTCTGCTTCGCAGCTATGGATATTGATGCCGCAAATGCAGCTGGTTCTGGAGGAGCAACTGTTCAAACAGTCCTTTTTAACGATGTAAATATTACAGGATATACAAATTTAACCTTAGCAATGTTATTAGCAGAAGATCAACCAACATCTTCTTTTGATTGGGATGGTGGGGACTTTTTTTCAATAGAAGTTGATTATGACAATTCAGGAACATTTACAAAAGTATTTCAAGTAGCAGCAAATGCTGCAACAGGTTTTAATGTTTCTCAACCAATGGTAGATACAGATTTAGACGGTATTGGAGACGGTGCTATTATCAATGATGTTTTTTCTGAACATACGGTAGTGTTAGGCACAGGAAACTTGTTAGATATTCGTTTAACTTTTAGCGGTTTAGCTGCAGGAGATGAAGATATAGCGATAGACAATATTAGAGTTATAGATGGTTTTGTTGCCGCTCCAACAGTATCAATTACTTCACCAGCCAACAATACTGTTTTTGCTCCAGGAACAGCAAATGTAGACGTCGTTTTTTCAACAACAAATACCACAACAGAAACGGTTGATATTACAATAAACGGTACAATAGCAACCAATGTAACAAGTCCTTTTTCAATACCAACCGTTGACGGTATGACTTATAATGTTACGGTTGAACTTGTTGATGGTGGCGGTGTAGTTGATACTCAAACGGTGACATTTTCTGTTGCATCTCCTACTCAAGTAGCAGATTTAGCAGCATTAAGAGCAGCATATGTAGCAAGTAGTAACGATTCAACCATTTATTATGAATTAATGAGTACACCTACAATTACTTATACAAGAACAAGTAGAAATCAAAAGTATTGTCAAGATACTACTGCTGGTATTTTAATTGATGATAATCCAGGTATGATTACTACAACTTTTGCTGAAGGAGATGGTATTTCTGGATTAGTAGGTACGGTAAGTGAATACAATGCGGTAATGCAATTTAGACCATCGCAAGATGCAAATGTTGTTGCAGGAACTGTTGTAACTCCAGAAGTTGTAACCATTGCTCAAATAGTAGCAAATACTGAGAATTATGAGTCAGAATTAGTGCAAATATTAGGAGCAAACTTTACAGATGCAGGAGCTACATTTGCAGTAAGCACAGTTTATCCTTTAACCGATCCTTCTGCAAGATTGTTAGCAACCATGGATTTTAGAACAAATTTTAGTGAAGCAGATTATATTGGTACAGTAATACCTTCTGGAAATATTGATTTAACAGTTTTTGTTGCAGAATTTAACGGCACGCCTCAAGTAGTAGCAAAATCCACAGCAGGTATCTTAGGAGTTACTAAAAATGAAATAGAAGGCTTTTCAATGTACCCTAATCCTGTTGAGAATGCTCAACTAACAATCAATACTCTAAGTTTTGAAGATAAAACAGTACAAATTTTTGATTTATTAGGAAAACAAGTTTTTAATAAAACAATCTCAGGTACAAACAATACCGTTTCTTTGGAAAACTTAAATACAGGCATTTACATTCTTAAATTAGAAGAAGCAGGTAAAGTAGCTGTAAGAAAATTAGTTGTAAAATAAGAAAAAAGCATTGATTCTTTTTTAAAAACACCTCATAATTGGGGTGTTTTTTTGTTAAGAAATGTTAAAAATATCTAGAAAACAAGGAGTTCTAAATATAAATATATATATTTGTTTATAATAAAATGCTAAAACACACAATATGAAGAAAATTTACTTATTATTTTTATTAACCACTTACATGTCATTTGGACAAGCAGTTTGGTTTAATGAAATTCACTATGACAATGCAGGAGCAGATACTGGAGAGGGTTTTGAAATATCAGGAGCAACAGGGATTGACCTTTCTGTTTATACTGTAGAATTGTATAATGGATCCGACGGTAGTGTTTATGCTACTATTTCTTTATCGGGTATTTTACCCGACAATGGTAATGGCTTAGGAAGTATTTGGTTTCCTTATGCAGGCCTACAAAATGGCGCACCAGATGGACTGGCTATAGTACAAGGAGTAACCGTAGTACAATTTTTAAGTTATGAAGGTGCCTTAACCGCAACAGCAGGTGCTGCAAACGGAATGACAGCAACAGATATTGGTGTTTCAGAAACAGGAAGCGACCCAGTAGGAACCTCTATTCAATTACAAGGTACTGGCAATCAATATACAGATTTTACTTGGGCAACAGGTTTAACAGCAACACCAGGAGCAGATAATAACGGTCAAGTTTTACCAATTACAAAAAACAATATAGAGCGCTTTGAATTGTACCCTAACCCAGTTTCTAACGGAACATTCTATATTAAGACTCTTAGCAATGAGATTAAATACGTTCGTATTTTTAATGTCTTAGGAAAACAAGTTCTTACACAAACAATTACAAATACACAGTCACAAATTGATGTATCTAACTTAAGAAGAGGTGTTTATATACTTAAACTTACAGAAGGTAATAAAGTAGCAACAAGAAAAGTAGTTATTAGATAACAACATTTATTTTAAATATTTAAAAGCGTTTCTTAATGTAAGGAGCGCTTTTTTTGTATTTAGAATTCTTTGTATATTTATAAAAATGAAACGCTATGAATACAAAAATCAATTTTGAAAACATTCTATTTCTAGATATCGAAACCGTACCACAACATCAAAGTTTTTCAGATGTAGATACAGAAACTCAAAAACTATTCGAGTTAAAAACACAATACCAACGTAAAGATGACATTACTGCCGAGGCATTTTATGATAAAGCAGGTATTTGGGCAGAGTTTGGTATAATAATCTGTATTTCTGTCGGGTTTTTTGTTATTTCAGAAGCCAATAGAAAATTTAGAGTCACTACTTTTTCTGGTTCCGAAGAAAAAATACTTCAAGATTTTAAAACGCTTTTAGATACACATTATAACAAACCTCAACATCTATTATGCGCACACAATGGTAAAGAATTCGATTTTCCTTACATTGCACGTAGAATGATTATTCATCAAATAACATTGCCAGAAAAGCTAAACCTCTTCGGAAAAAAACCATGGGAAATTGCCCATTTAGACACATTGGAATTATGGAAATTTGGCGATTACAAACACTATACATCATTAAAATTGTTAACGAAGATTTTAGGAATTCCATCTCCAAAAGATGATATAGACGGTAGTCAAGTAAGAGAAACCTATTACTTACAAAATGACATACAACGCATAATAACTTATTGCGAAAAAGACACTATTGCTGTAGCGCAAGTGTTGTTGCGTTTGTATAATCAGCCTTTATTAACATCAATAGAAATACAATCAGTTTAAGCAATGTATTTCTTTTGTTTTTTTATTCAAACAAAGCAGAAAGTTCTAGCCATCGCATTTCTTTAGTGTCAATAGTGTTCGTTATTTCTTGCAATTCAATAGATAATGCTTTAATTTTTTCTGAAGTAAGAGATGGGTCTAAAAACAACTGTTCTATTTTTTTCTTTTTTGATTCTAGCTTCTCAATATCTTTTTCTAAGTTCTGAAATTCCATTTTTTCTTTGTAAGAAACCTTTTTCTTTTCAATCGGTTTTTGTTTCGGAATCTCTTTAACAACAAGCTCTTTAACTTCTTTTGGTTTAGAATTTTCGTAGGCTCTAAAATCGCTATAATTACCCGGAAAATGTTCTACGATACCATGACCTCTAAAAACAAATAATGAATCTACAATTTTATCCATAAAATAACGATCATGTGATACTACTATTAGGTTTCCAGGAAAATCTAGTAAGAAATTTTCAAGGATGTTTAAGGTAATAATATCTAAATCATTTGTAGGTTCATCGAAAATTAAAAAGTTTGGATTTTGTATCAAGACTGTACATAAAAACAATCTTTTTTGCTCTCCACCACTTAGTTTTTCTACAAAATCGTATTGTTGTTTTCTGTTAAACAAAAAGCGTTCTAACAACTGACTAGCAGATATTTTTTGCCCTTTTGCTAGCGGTATATAATCACCAAATTCTTTAATAACATCGATTACCTTTTGACCTTCTTTAATACGGATACCTTGCTGGGTATAATGGCCAAACTTTACCGTATCACCAACAATTACTTTGCCGCCATCAATAGGAATTTTATTTGTAATGATGTTTAAAAAGCTAGATTTACCAGTACCATTTTTACCTATAATACCAATACGTTCACCACGTTTAAAAACATATTCAAAACCTTTCAATATCTCAAGGCTATCGAATGATTTATATACTTTATGAAGCTCTAAAATTTTGCTTCCTAAGCGTTCCATATTGATTTCTAGTTGCACTTTATGTTCTTTTCTACGGTTGTTTGCAACTTCTTTTATTTTATAAAAATCATCAATTCTAGATTTAGATTTTGTGGTACGTGCTTTGGGTTGTCTTCGCATCCAATCTAATTCTTTTACAAATAAATTTTTTGCTTTTTCTTGCGTTGTTTTTTCTAGAGCTATACGTTCTTCCTTTTTCTGAAGATAGTAAGAATAGTTGCCTTTATATTTGTACAATTTACCACCGTCTAATTCTATAATTTCTGTGCAAACACGTTCTAAAAAGTAACGATCATGGGTTACCATAAACAATGTTATTTTTTCTTTTGCAAAATAACTTTCTAGCCATTCTATCATTTCTAGATCAAGATGGTTTGTTGGCTCATCAAGTATTAATAAATCGGGTTTTCTAATTAGCATAACAGCTAATGAAAGGCGTTTTTTTTGACCACCAGAAAGATCTGATACTCGTTGTTCTAGATTATCAAATTTTAATTTTGATAGTATTTGTTTGTATTGTGTTTCAAAATCCCAAGCATTATGTCTATCCATTAAGTCAAATGCATCTTGATAAGCTTCTGCATCATCAGGATTTTTAATGGCATCTTCATATTTTTTAATAACCTTTAATATTGCACTGTCGGTATCAAAAATGGTTTGTTCTATGGTGAGATTATCGTTTAAAGCATCTTTTTGAGTTAAATAAGCAATATGAATACCATTACGTGTCACAATGTTTCCGGTATCTGCAGTATCGTTACCTGAGATAATATTTAGAATGGATGTTTTGCCAGTTCCGTTTTTAGCAACAAAGGCTATTTTCTGGTCTTTATTTATTCCGAAGGAAATATTTTCGAACAAGACACGTTCGCCATAACTTTTAGATATGTTTTCTACTGAAAGGTAATTCACTTTAAATGATTTTGTACAAAGAAACAAAAAACCCAAGCAAAATTGCTTGGGTTTTAAGATTAAAAAGGATAGGTTATTATTCTTTGATGAATTTCTTAGTAATTATATTTTTATTACTAGAAAGTTCAATAATGTAAAGGCCACTTTGTAAAGCATTAATATTAATTGAATTATTTTTCAAATTCCCTTTAAGCACAAGTTGTCCCATCATATTGGTTATTATATAGTTCACATTTTCTGATGTTGTTCTAATGTTTAACAAATCACCTTTTACTGGATTTGGATATAACTGAGCTCTAAAAATATTATCAGATTCAGAAGTAGCAACATTAGAAGTATTTGCTCCAAATCCTGCAACTACAGCAGCAGTTAAACAAAAATTCGTAGTATCAGTACTTGTAAAAGATCCTCCTGACGCTAAAGTTGCTCCAGTATCACTATTTGTTAAAGTATAAGAACCATTACCGTAAGAACAACACATGCCGTCTCCATATGAGTCTTTCATAATAAAATCAAAACAACCATTAGGCAAACATCCAACAGATATATTTAAAGTTGATCCATTGGCTTGTGAACCATAAGTTCCTCCTGATGCAACAATTGCTCCTGTGTTGTCTTTTAACTCCCAACTAGTTTCAGAAGGGTAATTGTCAAATGATATTGATAAATTAACATTAGAACAAGAACTACCACCTCCGCCAGAAGTTGTTAAGTTTACATCATCAATAGCAATATCGGCTTGCCAAGTACCGCCTGTAATTCTATTAAACCTTAGTTGAACAGTACCACCTAAATATGCCGCCAAATCAACAGATGCTGTTAACCAAGCGTTTCCTTTGTTTCCTGAACTATTCCAAAGAGATGCCCACGTTACTCCATTATCATTACTTGCCTCTAAGTTAATTGTTCCCATATCAGTAGAACCATATTGGTGATATTTGAAAGTAAATGTTGCCGAAGTTTCAGCACTTAAATCAAAACATGGTGAATTAATAATTGCTTGTTTATTTGGGTATCCTGTACCGTTTCCAGAAGCTTCAACATAAATATAATATGTTCCTTGGGCTGCACTTGAAGGACCTGTTCCGCTAGATGGAGTTCCATTCGCATCAACAGTCCAATCGATATCATCAGCGGTAGATTGTGTCCAAGCGCCTAAAGTATTCTCGAAACCTTCACTATAAGGGAAAGCCGCAATACCTCCTGTACAACCTCCAGTAGCAACTGCGTTTACATTTACCGTTCTAGTTACTTGGGTTGCAGCGTTACCAGCAGCATCACTAACGTTATATGTTACAACATACGTTGCAGCAACATTCGTATTAACGGTATCACCACCAATAGCGATATTGGCAGAAATATCACCATCCACATTATCCGTAGCCGTAGCACCTTGTTCTGTATATGTATCACCAACATTTAAATTGATAGTTGAAGCACCTGTTAAGGTAATTACTGGCGCAGTTGTGTCTGCAATTGCATTAACATTTACCGTTCTAGTTACTTGAGTTGCAGCATTACCAGCAACATCACTAACGTTATATGTTACAACATACGTTGCAGCAACATTCGTATTAACAGTA
>CAMZLD010000103.1 GCA_947311635.1 uncultured Flavobacteriaceae bacterium
CTTAGAACCTCTATTAAACATAACTTTTTAGCGTTTTTATAAATTTTAATCGGACAACAATAATAATTATTATTAGATTATTTGAAATTTACTCACCTATAAACGTGTAATATAATAATATAATAGATAAGTTGAAAGATTATTTTACGAATAATGTATATTTAATAAAACATTATATTAATAATTTACAACATTTTTTATATTAAAAAACCAACGGTTTTTATTACTTTTGTGATTCGTTAAGAATAATAATTATGGCTAAATTCGAATTAAAATTACCTAAAATGGGCGAAAGTGTTGCAGAAGCAACCATTACCTCTTGGTTAAAAGAAGTAGGAGATACTATTGAGTTAGATGAGGCAATTGTAGAAATTGCAACCGACAAAGTAGACTCAGAAGTGCCAAGTGAAGTAGAAGGAACCATTACCGAAATTTTATTTGAAAAAGATGCTGTAGTACCTGTAGGTACAACCATTGCTGTTATTGAAACGGAAGGAGAATCTACAGTTTCTCAATCGGCTATTGCTATTTCTAGTACTGTCGAAAAATCACAAGAAAAAGAAGTTGCAGCAATAGAAAATGCAGTTACAAAAACAATAGAAACTGTATCTACACCAATTTCTAAAACTTCAGAAAGTGGAAAATTCTATTCGCCTTTAGTACGAAATATTGCAACTTCTGAAGGCATTACCATGCAAGAGTTAGAAAATATTACAGGTTCTGGTAAAAATGAACGCGTTACAAAGGATGATATTCTTGCGTATGTGAAAAATAAAGGAACCCAAACAGCAATACAACCTACAGTAGCAAAAGCACCAATAGCAACACCAGTACCAGCACCTCAAAAACAAACACCAAAAGCGGTACCTGTTTCTGTTATTGCTGAAGATGAAGTAATAGCAATGAGTCGTATGGGAAAATTGGTTGCCAAACATATGGTTGATTCGGTTCAAACATCTGCTCACGTGCAATCGTTTATAGAAATAGACGTGACCAACATTGTAAAATGGCGAACAAAAGTAAAAGATGCATTTTTAAAACGAGAAGGAGAAAAGTTAACTTTCACACCCATTTTAATGCAAGCAGTAGCTGCTACAATTAAAAAATTTCCGATGATAAATATTGCTGTAGATGGCGATAACATCATTAAAAGAAAAAATATAAACCTTGGAATGGCAGCAGCTTTAGCAGATGGAAATCTAATTGTGCCTGTTATTAAAAATGCTGATCAACTAAATTTAGTTGGTATGACAAGAGCCGTTAATGATTTGGCTTCTAGAGCTAGATCTGGGCAACTAAAACCAGATGATATTCAAGGCGGAACATACACTGTAACGAATGTTGGTAGTTTTGGTTCGGTAATGGGAACACCAATTATCAATCAACCACAAGTAGCTATTTTGGCATTAGGAGCCATACGAAAAGTACCAGCTGTTATTGAAACTCCAGAAGGAGATTTTATAGGTATACGTAGTAAAATGTTTGTGTCGCATTCTTACGACCATAGAGTTGTAAATGGAGCCCTTGGCGGCATGTTTATTAAAACATTAAAAGAAACTTTAGAAGCTTGGAATGTAGATCAAGATTTTTAGAGCATTTGTTAGATGATAATACCCTGTACTTTTAAAATTCATATGGGGCTGTAGCTCAGTTGGCTAGAGCGTTTGACTGGCAGTCAAGAGGTCGTGGGTTCGACTCCCATCAGCTCCACTTTTTTTAAAAGTTGAAAATAATTCTTTATTCAATTTTCTTACAGAAAAGCGGTCTTACGTCTTTTTTTAGAGAAAAATAATAACCTAATAATTAGGTTTGTTTTAATAATTACATGCTTTTTGCTACTAAATTATTGTAAATTTGAATTATTATAATGCATCTAATCTATTTATAATGTTAAAAAAGAAACTATTTAAAAGAATTTCCATTTTTGTAGTACTGTTGTTTGCCTTACTATTGCTATTACCTTTTTTATTAAAAGATACACTTATTAAAAAATATGTGGCTTTACTTAACAAAGACTATAATATTCAAATTTCATATACCGACGTTAATTTAAGCCTCATTAAACATTTTCCGAGTGCTACTTTGGCAATAGATAATTTGTTAATCACCACAGAAAAACCTTTTGAAGGTGATACTTTATTATTTTCTAAATCGGTTTTTCTAGATATTAACATCCAAGACGCCTTTAATAAAAAGGCAGAAAAAACTACCATTAAAGAACTTACTTTTGATAATGCTCTTGTGCAATTAATGGTAAATAAACAAGGTGTAAATAATTATACGATTCAAAAGAAAATAAAGCAATCTAAAAATATTTCTAATGCTGAACCCATTACTTTTGATATTGCTAAATATACCTTAACTAATAGTACTATACTTTTTGATGATGCTCAAAGTAAAACCTTTTTAAAGCTCAAGAATATAAACCATAATGGCAGCGGAGATTTTTCTTCTGAAGCGAGTGATTTAATAACAAAAACTACCGTTCAAGATTTTACCTTTAAGCAAAATGGCATAGCCTATTTTAATAAAGCAAATTTAGATTTAGACGCCGTACTTGGCATAGATTTTAATGATAATAAATATACCTTTAAAGAGAATACTGCAAAAATTAATGATTTAGCTTTGACTTTTAAAGGGTTTGTAAAAGTTAGTGATAAAGCAGTAGATACTGATATTTCTTTTCAGTCACCTAAGGCAAATTTTAAAAGTTTACTATCTTTAATACCTAGTGCGTATGCTAGTAATTTTAAAGGAGTTACTGCAAATGGTATTGCAAATGTTTCGGGTTTTGTAAAGGGAAAAAGCAGTGATACAGAAACACCTCAATATGAGGTACATGTTAGTACAAATAATGCGCGTTTTAAATATCCAGATTTACCTAAGGCTGTAGAAAATATACACTTTAAAGGAGCTATTGTCAATAAAAGCAAAGCAAACAATGCTTTTCTGAAAATAGAAAACATGACCTTTCGTATTGACAAAGATGTTTTTGAAACCAAAGGAAAAATTTCAAACCTTACAAGCAACCCCTTATTTGATACCGCATTTAAAGGAACTTTAAATTTAGCAAATTTAACGCAGGCTTATCCAATACAATTAGATACCAAACTTACGGGTATTTTAAAGGCAGATTTTACAACATATGCAGATCAAAAAGCAATTGAAAATAATAATTTTAACAAAATTAAAACAAACGGCGTAGCAAGCTTACAAGATTTTTCGTACAACGGAAAAGATGTTGCAAAACCTATACATGTAAAAAATGCCACTGTAAATTTTAACAATACTACTACACATTTAACTGCTTTTGATGCCAAAACAGGTGATAGTGATATAAAGGCAACCGGAACTATTGAAAACCTATATGGTTTCCTTTTTAATGATAAAAATTTAAAAGGAAATTTTAAGGTAACTTCAGAAAATTTTCTGGTAGCAGATTTTTTAACAGATGATACAGCTTCAGATAGCGAAAATTCTTCAACAACCGAATCCTTAAAAATTCCGAAGTTTTTAGACGTCACCTCTCATATGACTGCCCAGAAAGTGGTCTATGATCAAGTTGAAATGAAAAATGTAAGCGGTATCATGATTTTAAAAAATCAACAAGCTATTTTAAAAAATGTAAAGGCAAGCATGCTACAAGGCGATGTGGCTTTTAATGGTTTGGTAAATACACAAGTAGCACCTTCACTTTTTGATGTAGATATGAAAATTGATGGTTTTAATATAGCAAGTTCTTTTACTCAGTTAGAAACTTTTCAGAAATTAATACCAATCGCTACTGCTTTAAAGGGTAGTTATAATTCTGCTTTTAAAATAAAAGGAAACCTGAATGACGATTTTTCATTGAATATAAATTCTATAGATGGTAATGCTTTGGCGCAATTATTTGTTAAGAATCTAAATACAAATCTACCCTTATTTACTGCTTTAGGATCTCAGTTACAGTTTTTAGATGTAACAAAATTAAATTTAGATAAGCTTAAAACCGCTTTAACTTTTAAAAATGGTAGGGTAGAGGTAAAACCATTTGATGTTAAATACAAAGATATTACTATGCATGTTTCCGGAAATCATGGTTTTGATAAAACGTTAGCGTATGATGTAACGATGGATTTGCCAGCAAAATATTTGGGTAATGATGCGGTAAACCTATTGGCAACACTAACAGATGCAGTTAAAGATACCATTAGAATCCCTTTAAAAGCATTGATAAATGGCTCTATAAATAAGCCTAATGTACAAGCTAATATTAAGCAGGCAATGAAAGCCTTGGTTGTAAAAGTTGCTAAATATCAAAAAGATAAGCTACTTAATGAAGCTACAAATCAAGCAAATGATGCTATTAATGAGGTCTTAGAAAACAATGGAATTTCCATAGCAAAAGATTCTACAGCTACACCTAATACAACTTCGCCAAGCGCTGGCGGTATCATTAAAGATGCTGCGGGTTCTATTTTAGGCGGACTTTTAGGCGGAAAAAAGAAAAAGAAAAAAGATTCTGTAAATTAGTTTTTGTTATCTTCGGAAGCTTTTAATAGGGTAATCCATCCCAGATTTCTATATCGTCTATCCATTGATGTTTGGGATTGCTATTACCGTAAATTTGCGCTAACATAATAAAGTCGATAGGTTTTGAATTTCTTGTTGTGGGTCCGTAATGGTCTCCTATAGTCTGACCATTTATTTTCCAAAGTGCTCTGCCATTAGATCCTTCGCTCCAATGCCAATAAAATTCGGTAGAAAACCATTGGTTTAGCGGTACTGCTATGTCACGATTGTCAATTTCCCAAAGAGGGTTTTGCGGGTCTTTATCACCTTGCCAATGCCAATATGGTGCTCCTGTTGCATCTGTGTATATAAACGAAATGAGTCTAAAGCCTGTACCAAAAGCATAATCTTTCGTCTTGAATTCAAAAAAAGTACGCCATTTGTTAGGTTGTATTGTACTTTGGCTATCTATTTTTATCCAATATTTAATATATAAATCTTTAGTACCTTCTGCAATATCTACTATTTCATAAGGACATTGAGTATCGTCTCTATATTCATAATTTTCTTTTTGGTAAAGTGCTTTGGTCATATTTCCGTTATGTCCTATTACAGATGCAATATTAGATTCTATGGCTTGATGGTTGTCATCTCCAATATAATGTAAGCCGCTATTTGATGAACCTAAAATATCTATTGGCCAACTAAACCCTGTATCATTATCACTGCCTTTTATGTATCTATAGTCTTCATTATTTGGATAAACCGTACTGTCAATATAAACGTCATTTTCAAAGCCAGAACTAAATATTAATGTTGCTGGAGAATGATCTGTACTGCCACTAGTATCATTGCAAGAACTACTAAGAATAGCTATAAGTATTAGCAAAGACATTTTGAAAAGAGACATGTTTTTAGATTTTATATTAATCTTAACTAAGAAAACGCTTGTTTTATTGTGATGATGAGGTAGGTATATTTTAAATTATAACCAAAACAAACTACCTAGTGCAAAAATATCCATCAAAAAGGCAATACCCATATGCACAATAACGCCACCCCAAATAGTTTTACTTTTATACACCATGTAGCCTAGCAAATAACCGCCAAAAAAGGAGCTAATACATTCTGCCATTGGTTTTCCGAAGTGAAAAACACAATATACACTTGCCACAATAGCAATGGCTTTGCGGTCTAAAAATTGACTAAATGCTAAGACCATAAATCCTCTAAAATACCATTCTACACCTATAAAGTTTAAAAGGTAAAAGGGTTCGTATTGTAAGAATTTTGTTGTGTATGTTTCTGAAGGAAACCGAGAAAATTTCAGTTTTGGGTATTCTTGTAAAAAATCTGGTTGCGTTGCTGCCCAAACTAGCAGAGGAATCATTAACGCTAAAAACACAAAGTAAATTTTTGCACTAAATTTAAAATTTAGCAAACCATAGAGCTTGTATTTTGATTTGCCTAACCAAATACCTAAAAAAAGAATCATTGCTATGGCAATAATTAAGGAATCTAGTTGTGATACTAGTTTGTGAGAAAAATAATTATATACCGATTTTTTAAATAATACACGTATTGGGTTTTGGCTTTGATACAAAGCCACAAAAAACATGCTAGTCATTAAGAACATCCAAAACAACTTTTGTTGAAATATTTTTTTTATTGTAGTTAGCGGTATGGTGCAAAATAGAGCTCCTAAAAAAACAACACTATAAAAGAGCGAAAAATAAAAAGTGCCTTTAGGGGTATTTACATAACTGTCTAATACGCTGTCTTCAAAATCTATAGTGTAATTGAAAATAATAAGCCCTGTTAAAAAGAGTATTAATAAGAACAGTCTTTTGTCTTTTAGGTCGTGTTTAACAAATACAAAAAATTCACTTAAAATGTTCATTTATTTTTAATTTCATAAATTTTACCTTCTTTGGCAAGACTTACATTGTGAAAGGTAGTTTGTGCTTCTTCTTTAAATAATTCAATGTTTTTATAGCGGTTAGAAAAATGCCCTAATATTAGCTGCTTGGCATTGGCTTGCTTTGCAATTGCCGCTGCTTGTTTGGCTGTACTATGCTTTGTTTTTATGCATAAAGCAACTTTATCTTCTAAAAATGTGGCTTCGTGGTAAAGTAAATCTACATGTTGTATTATAGTTGTAATTTCTGGTTTAAATTGTGTATCGCTACAATATGCATAGCTTACAGTGTTTTTAGGGTCTTTAGTAAGGCTTTTGTTTTTAATAATTGTACCATCTTTGTTAACAAAATCTTTTCCGTTTTTAAGGTTTTGATAATCACAGACTTCTATTTCATGATGCTTATTAATTTCTGAAATAATAAGGTTACGTTCTCCTAGCTTTTCTTTAAACAGAAATCCGTTGGTATACACTCTATGTGATAACGGAATGGTATGTACTGTTACTTTATCATCTTCGAAAATAAGTTCACTTTTTGCACTTGTTAATTCATGAAAAATAATTTCAAAATGTATCCACGATTGAGATAATCGTAATTGAAGAGTAATAATTTTTTTGATGCCTTCTGGACCAAAAATATGTAAATCGTTTTGTCTATTTAAAAGTCCAAATGTTGAAATCAATCCTATTAAACCGTAAAAGTGATCTCCATGTAAATGTGAAATAAAGACATGACTTATTTTTGAAAATTTAATTTTGTTTTCTCTTAATCGAACCTGAGTTCCTTCTCCACAATCTATTAAAAAACGCCGATTATTTATCTCTAAATATTGAGATGAAGGATGTGCATTAGCACGTGGTGTCGCAGAATGACACCCTAAAATTGTAAGTTTAATACTCATTCTTCGATATCACCTAAAAGTTCTCTTGTTATAGCATCCATTTCTAAAATATCTTTTGCTTCTTCTAAGGTTGGCGCAATTTGTATTTCATCTGGAAGATCATCAATAGCGACAGCGTTACCCAACATAATAAAAGACGTATTTTGGTTTCGTTTTGTATTAGCAATATCAAGAAATAAAAGCGCATCTTTTAATGAAATTTCAGAAGAAAATTCAAGTATTAAATGATCTTCTTCTAAATTGCTTAATTCTTTTGTTAGTGCTTTATAAAATGACAATACATTAGGTTCTTCTTGTACAACCAATGTGTATTTTTTTGCTTTTAGTAGTTGCATTACCGATTGATTTTTTGAGCTAATAAATAGATGATTGCCATACGGATGGCAACACCATTTTCTACTTGATGTAATATAATAGATTGTTCTGAGTCGGCAACATCACTGGTAATTTCTACTCCGCGATTTATTGGCCCAGGATGCATAATGACTATTTTTTTATCAAGACTGTCTAGAAGTTTTTTATCAATTCCGAAAAGTTGGGTGTACTCTCTTGTTGACGGAAAATAATTGGTGTGCATGCGTTCATTTTGAACACGTAAAATATTAGCAACATCGCACCATTGAAGCGCTTTTTTTAGATTTGTTTCTACTTGTACACCTATACTAGAAATATATTTAGGTATTAAAGTGCTAGGTCCACAAACCATTACTTTTGCGCCTTGTAATTGAAGTGCAAAGATATTTGATAAAGCAACTCTAGAATGTAAAATGTCGCCAATAATTACTACCTTTTTTCCTTTTACACTTCCTAATTTTTCTCTTATAGAGTAACTGTCTAGCAAGGCTTGTGTAGGGTGTTCATGCGTGCCATCACCAGCATTTATAATTTTGGCATTTATGTGGTTAGATAAAAACACACCCGCACCTTCGTTTGGATGCCGTAATACAATAATATCTACTTTCATAGATAAAATATTATTAACAGTATCTATTAATGTTTCACCTTTTTTTACAGAAGATTGACTTGCAGAAAAATTTATAATATCTGCAGATAAACGTTTTTCTGCTAATTCAAAAGATAGTTTTGTGCGCGTACTATTTTCGAAAAATAAATTAGCAATGGTAATATCTCTTAGTGAAGGCACTTTTTTAATAGGTCTATTAATAACCTCTTTAAAATGATCAGCAGTTTCAAAAATAAGGTCGATATCTTGTTTTGTAAGATATTTAATACCCAATAAATGCTCTACGCTTAATTGTTTCATTTTGAACTATTTGTTTGAATGTAAACGGCATCTTTCGTATTATTTTCTTTCCAATGTACCAATACTTTTTCATCGTTAATAACATCTACTTGTCTGCCTTTGTAATTTGGCTGGATTGGTAAATCTCTACTAAATCTCCTGTCAATAAGTACTAGTAATTCAATACTTTGTGGTCTTCCAAAAGATTGAATAGCGGTTAAAGCCGCACGAATGCTTCTGCCAGAAAATAAGACATCGTCTATAAAAACAACTTTTTTATTTTCTATGGTAACATTTAAATTTGTACTACTTGCTTCTAGCGGCTCTTCTCTTCTTCTAAAATCATCACGATAAAAGGTAATATCTAGACTTCCGTAAGTAATGTCTTTAATAGCATAATCTTTTTTTAAAAGAGCTACCAATCTATTGGCAAGAAATACGCCTCTTGGTTGTAACCCAACCAAAACAGTATTGTTAAAATCAAGGTGATTTTCTAATAACTGACACGCCAATCGGTGTATGATAATGTCAATTTCTTTAGCGTTAAGCAACAATTTTTTGCTCATAATAGTTCCAAACCTTTGTTTGGATAACAAAAGTACATAAAAAAACTGTATTGTAATTTTTTACTAGCATATTGTTAATTAGTTTGTTAAAAAGATTCATAATGAGTAGCGTATTTATGCTAAAGACATTGTATTTTAGATGTATTAGAATTGTAATATGCAACAATCAGACAACTCAAATCAACGTCCTTTAACACGTTTTGAAGCCATGTTAAAAACTAACAATGTTTTTTTCTTTGATGCTACAGAATTTGAAGAGATTATTCATTATTATATTGACTTCGGAAAGCATTCTTTGGCTAAAAAAGCGGTTAAACTTGCTTTAGAGCAGCACCCTTCTAGTATACAGTTAAAACTCTTGAAATCAGAATTATATATTTTTGAAAACAAATTTATTGAGGCAGACAAATTATTAAATAAGATGTTGTCAATAGCGCCTCATAATGAAGAAATTTTTATTCAGAAAGCAACAATTCTATCAAAAAATAAAGAGCATAAAAAAGCAATAGAACTTTTAAAAAAAGCATTATTATATGTTGCAGATGAAGTAGATGTACTTGCAATGTTAGGTATGGAATATCTTTTTTTAGACAATTTTGATGCTGCCCGTTTAAATTTTGCTAAATGTTTAGAAGTAGATTTTGATGATTATTCTTCTCTTTATAACATTATTTATTGTTATGACATGGAAGATAAACATGATGAAGCTATTGTCTATTTAAATGCATATATAGATAAAGATCCTTACAGTGAAGTTGCTTGGCATCAGCTTGGGCGACAGTACTTTATATTAAAACAACATCAAGAAGCGCTACGTGCTTTTGATTTTGCAATTTTGATAGATGAATTTTTTGTAGGCGCTTATCTAGAAAAAGCAAAAGTTTTAGAACAATTAGAACTGTATGAAGACGCCATTGAAAATTATTTGATAACAACAGAAATTGATGATCCAACCGCTTTTGCTTATTTAAGAATTGGCGATTGTCATGAAAAACTATTTAATTTTGATTTAGCCATTCAATACTATCTTAAAACAGTAGATGAAGACCCTTTGTTAGATAAAGGGTGGATAGCTTTGGCAATAATTTACTCAAAGCAAGAAAATTACCATAAAGCATTATATTATATCAATAAAGCATTGCAAATTGATGACAAAAACACTTTTTTTTGGAGAAAATATGCAGAAATAAACTTAAAGCTTTCTCTGTTTGAAGAAACAGCTCAAGCTTTTCGAAATTGCTTAGAACTAGAAGATACAGCACTAGAAGTTTGGGTGTCTTTAGCAGATGTATTGTATTATATTGGTGATTTTGAAGATGCCTTAGAAACCTTAGAAAGAGCGCAATTAAACTACACAAACTTTGCAGAAATTGCCTATAGATTGTTTGGCATATCTTTTATCTTAGGAAAAAAGAAAAAAGCAATGAAGCACTTAATAAAAGCATTGCACATAGATTTCGAATACCATAAAGTCATGATAGATTTATTTTCGGTAGTTTTTCAAGATAAAAAAGTACAAACTATTATTAAATCTTTTAAGGCATTTTAATTTGTATTTTATTCCAATAAGAATTTTTTTTAATAGAAAAATAGTAGTGTCCGTCTTAAGACGTAAGACCGTTTCACTATAAGACGAAAGATAAAAGACTTGATTGTAACTATTACTATAAACTGTTATTTGAAAATTATTGTTATTGATAGATAACATAAAATGATAGAAAAACAGTCTTTTGTCTATAAGTGAGCAACTATTGATTTTTAACTGCAATTAATTTAGCTGCAATACTCACAGCAATTTCTGTTGGTGTTTGACTATTTATGGGCAAACCAATAGGAGCATCAACTTTATCTAATTGTAAATTAGAAAACCCCTCTTTTATTAATTGATTAAATGTTTGCTTTATTTTTGCCCTGCTGCCAAGCATGCCAATATACTTAAATTTACTTGACAGCAACTGTTTAAGAATAACAATATCTGTAATATATCCATGCGTTGCAATAAGCACATAACCATTTGTTTGATCTAAAAGAATATTTTTTATTTGATGATAATCAATAATCTGTTTATGATGAACAAAGGTGTTTTCTTCAAAAGTGTTAATACCTTTTCTGCATTCAAAAAGCGTAATATTAAAATCTAGTGCGTTTAATAATTTGGTAGTAGCCAGAGCGACATGTCCGCCCCCAAAAACAAAAATTTTGGGTTTTTTAAATAGATTTTCTTGATAAAGCCAATCATTCATGTCATTTTTAAAATGATATTTATACGGCGTTAAAGTATTAGCATGAATTTCAATTCCTTTTTCAGAAATATGCATACTTCCGTTTTCTGAATTTGTAATTTCAAGAATAATTTCTAGCTGTTTATTATTTAAAGGAAATAATAAAACCAACTGTTCTCCTGTACAAATCATACCAGAAGCATCTTTATCCTTATTTCGATGCACCTGATTGATTAGCTGCGGAATAAAATTATTTTCTGATAGCATTTTTTTGGATTTTTCTACCAATTGAAATTCTGTTTTTCCGCCACCAATAGACCCAAACAATTCGTTGTCTTCTGATACGCACATTTTAAATCCTTGCCTTCCAGGTGAGCTTCCTTTATGAGAAACCACAACCAAGAGCATTACTTTTTGCTTTTTTTTAAGTTTAGATAAAAGGTGTTTCCAGAATTTCATTAATTAAAAATAGTTTCGCTCATAGCATAATAAATTGCCATTAAGGCAGAAAAAATAGCGCTTGCCATAAAACGCCAATCTAGTTTTATTTTATTTTGAATAATATAATTTGCCCCAAATGAAATGGGAATATTTACTGCAAATGATAACATAGCAATGTAAAATAAGGATGCATTGATATCTTGAAAATGACCAGAAAAAAGTTTGATAAAAGCCAAATGTCTAAAAATCCATAACGGATTAAAATAGGCAATGGCCAAGCCTGTTTTTGCCAAAGTTTGTTTTGCACCAATTAAATGTTTTGTTTTAGCGGTAATCCAATTAAAATAATTTGGTATTTCAAAAGCATAAATAGTTGCACCTATGAGCATCATACCCAATAATCTGTAGATTGAAAACTGATCTAAAAGTAAAGCGGCAATAGCGTCTCCTGCACTATAAATAATAGCACCTTTAAGAATGTTGTTTTTGGTATATGCTAATTTCACTTTAAAGATGTTAACTATATAATCCCATTAAAGCCTTTTCTGGAGTCATTGGTGCGTGAAATTTCATTTTATAATTAGAGTTGAAAGCTTTAATAGCATTTTCTAATGCAAAATAGGTTCCAATACCGTACATTAATGGTGGTTCTCCAACGGCTTTAGATTTTAAAATTGCTAAATCACTACCGTTAGTTTCTAATGCAATGGTATTTATTTTTTTTGGTACAGAAAAAATATCGGGCACTTTATAGGTAGATAATGTGCTTGATTCTAAGCGTCCGTTTTTTGCGTACGAAATTTCTTCCATAGTCATCCAACCAATTCCTTGTACTAAACCACCTTCTATTTGCCCTAAATCAATATCTTTATTCATAGATTTTCCAAAGTCGTGTACTATGTTAACAGCATCAATTTCATAAGTGCCACGTAAACAATCTAAAGTGACTTCTGTTAGTGCAGTGCCATAGACATGGTAAGCAAAAGGGTGTCCTTTTTCAATGCTTTTATCAAAATGTATTTTTGGTGTAGCATAATGCGCATTTTCTGATAAGTTTACGCGTTGTACAAAAGCTGCTTGTACAATTTTTTGCCAACTGATAGGTGATTGTTCATTACCTTCAAAGACAAAGCCATCTTTTAAAGTAAGATTTTTCGCAAGGCTATTTAATTGCTTTGATGCAACTTTTAGCAAGCGTTCTTTAATGCTATTACATGCCATTTGTACTGCTTTTCCGTTTAAATCGGCAGTGGCACTTGCAGCGGTAGGAGAGGTGTTTGCAACACGCGTGGTATTTGTCGTTTCAATTTTTACTTTAGAAGGATCAATTCCGAAGCACATTGCAGCAACTTGAAGCATTTTGGTGTTTACACCTTGTCCCATTTCTACCGCGCCTGTGCTTACACCAACGCTTCCGTCTTGGTAAACGTGTACCAAGGCTCTGGCATGGTTCATCATGGTATTGGTAAACGAAATTCCGAAGGTAATAGGCATTAAAGAAATTCCTTTTTTAAACAAGGTGTTTTCGTTGTTAAAGTTTTTTACTTCTTTTACTTTTTCTTCAAAATTATAAGCTGATTTAACTTGTTTCCAAGTTTTTCCAATGTTTACTTGTTTGGCTATTTGACCGTACGAAAATGAATCGTTTTCTTGTAATAAATTAGCCTCTTGAATGCTGTGTGCGGCAATGTTTAGTTTGTTTGCTGCATTTGCGATTGCAGCTTCTATAACAAACATACCTTGCGGCCCTCCAAAACCACGAAAAGCAGTGTTTGGTGGTAAATTTGTTTTACAACTATGAACAGTAGTTTTTACATTTGGTATAAAATAGCTATTGGTTGCATGGAATAAGGTGCGTTCTGCAATGGCTGGCGATAAGTCAGCGGCAGCGCCACTATTTTGTAAAAATTTTACTTCAAAAGCTTTGATTTTCAAATCTTTATCAAGACCGATTTTATAGTATGACTCATACGGATGTCTTTTTCCGGTCATGCGTAAATCATCATGACGTTCTAAGATAAGTTTTACGGGTTTGTGTAATAATTGAGCTGCCAATGCTGCCATTACAGCCCACGGAGTGGCTTGGTCTTCTTTGCCACCAAATCCGCCACCAAGTCTATTAACTTCTACCTCAATAGTGTGCATTGAAACGCCCAAAACTTGTGCAGCTATTTTTTGTACCGCCGTTGGTCCTTGAGTAGAAGAAAGTATTTTAATAGTTCCATTTTCTAGCGGATATGCATAAGCGCCTTGGGTTTCAAGATACAGATGTTCTTGACCATTGCTAAAGGTTTTTCCCTCAAAAACATGAGTGCAGTTTTTGAAATTTTTGCTAGTATCACCAAGGTTAAAAGTGCGTGCTGCATTAATAAAATGCCCTTTATCATAGGCTTCTTTTGCTGTGGTGATAACAGGTAATTCTTTAAAAGAAATGTTGATAAGGTGTTTTGCTTTTTTTGCTGCTGCCAATGTTTTTGCAACGATTAACGCTATTGGTTGCCCATTAAAATGCACTTCGTTTTCTGCAAAAAGAGGCTCATCTGGTAAAATACCTCCAATTTGATTGATGCCTGGTATATCTTTATAGGTTATAATTTTAATAACATCATTTAATAGCTCTGCCTTGCTGTAGTCCACTTTAGTTATTTTTCCGTGTGCCACAGATGCATCAAATACAACGGCGTGTAGCGTGCCTTGTTTTGTTGCGACATCATCTACAAAAATGGAGGTGCCTCTAACGTGCCCAAATGAGTCTTTATTTTTCATTTCCAATTAATTTTGAGATGTTAAGTTGATTCGAAAATAGTTCAATGAAGTGTGCATAAAATAAATTTTGCGCTAAACGTCTTTTGTATTGTTTGGTTCCTCGCACATCACTTATAGGTGTAATTTCTGTTTGCAAAATTGCTTGCGCTTCTAGAAGCATTGTTGTTGTAATTTTTTTATTTTTCAGAAAATTGCTTGTTTTATGCAAATACTTCGGAATAGCAGCAACACCACCAATGGCAACATGTGCTTGTTTAATGGTATGTTGGTCTATCATATTTAATGAAATGGCAGTATTAACACTGGCAATATCTAAATGCGTTCTTTTACTTACTTTTTCAAAGTTGAAGAGGTGTTTTTCTGGTGGTAAATTGAATGTAATTTCTTGTATCAATTCCGTTGGTTGTAAGTCGTATTTTTTATAATCTAAAAAGAAGTCTTTCAGGGCAATTTTTCTTTCAGTACCCTTTTCAGAAGCAATGGATAGTTGTGCATTGAGTGCTAAAAAAAAGATGGACATATCACCAATTGGGGAGGCATTTACAAAATTACCTGCAATGCTACCCATATTTCTAATTTGAGCAGAAGATACTAATTTTAAGTGTTTTTTTAATTTCGGAAAATAGTTTTGAAAGTCTATATTGTATAATAAATCATTTACCGTTGTGCTTCCACCAAGTGTGCATTCATTTTCAGAAAAAGTAATGGCATTTGTGGTTAATGCTGCAATACTTTGTACATTTTGCTCTGCTAATGTATCTGCATGTCTTACATAAATATCAGAACCGCCTCCAACATAGTTATTGTTTGCTAGCGTGTTAGTATTTAATTTGCTTAGTTTTTTAGCTATGGTTTTAAAATAGTGTGGCACAAAATTATTAGCAACTAACCAATCCATATTACCGGCATTGTTTTGTAATAAATCTTCAACAGAAAGGGCTGCTTTTTCTATAGATTTATAACCTGTACATCTACAAATATTACCGCCTAGATTCTCTACACTAGTCATTTGAGTATCTTTTTCTAATGAATAAGCAGTTAAAGACATTACAAAGCCTGGCGTACAAAAACCACATTGTGTACCATTAAAATCTTGCATTGCTTTTTGACAAACGGTTAATGTATTTTCTAAGTTAATCCCTTCTACAGTTACTACATGTTTGTTTTGTATGTTTGCCAAAGGTGTTAAACAAGAAGTAACACTTTTATACTTTATAGAGTTGTCTTTATGTAAAGAGCCAATCAATACCGTGCACGCACCACAATCGCCTTCTTTACAGCCAGATTTTGTACCTTTCAAGCTCTGGTTTTCTCTAATAAATTGTAATAATGTAACACCGGTTTTTTTAGAAGTTTTAATGATGTTATCATTCAGAATAAATTCAATCATTTAAAATTATGATTTAGTTTTGATTATGAAATTTACAACAAATAAAGCTGTTGTTTTACAAAGATAACTAATGTTTTATTCTTTGTGCTTTTTTAGGGATTTAATCTTTAAAAATGTACATTTGTTTTTATTAACAATCTAAGAAAATCTATGCAAAATCGCTCGTTATTTGATTATTTTACTGTCCTTTTAAAAGGTGTTGCTATGGGTGCTGCAGACGTTGTTCCAGGAGTTTCTGGTGGCACGATTGCTTTTATTTCGGGTATTTATGAAGAGCTTTTAAATGCGATAAGTGCCATAAATATGCGTCTTTTTAGTGTGTTTAAAAAGGATGGATTTGCTGCGGTTTGGAAAAAAGTAAATGGCAATTTTTTAATTGCTTTGCTTTCGGGTATAGCCATTAGTGTTGTGTCATTAGCAAAAGGCATTTCTTGGTTACTAGAAGAGCACCCTATTTTAGTTTGGTCTTTTTTCTTCGGTCTTGTTTTGGCAAGTATCTTGTTTATAGGAAAACAAATTACAACATGGTCAATTGCAACATTAATAGCGCTTGTTGTTAGTGTAATTTTGGCGTATTACATTACTACTTTAGAACCATTAATTTCTGAAAGCACGTCTTCGATTTTTATGTTTTTAGCTGGAGCTTTAGCGATATGTGCAATGATACTGCCTGGTATTTCTGGGGCTTTTATTCTTGTGTTACTAGGTGCTTATAAGCCAGTGTTAGAAGCTATACATAGTAGAGATTTTAAAACGATAGCCCTAGTAGGTTTAGGTGCTATTGTAGGCTTGCTTACGTTTTCTAAACTATTGAAATGGCTGTTTGATCATCATAAAAATTTAACATTAGCAGCTTTAACAGGTTTTGTTATAGGTTCTTTAAATAAAATTTGGCCATGGAAACAAACTTTAACATGGCGCTTAAATTCTCATGGAGTAAAAGTGCCATTTAATGAACAAAGTGTTTTGCCTAGTCAGTTTCATGGAGATGCGCAGTTTCTAACTGCTATTTTTCTTGCTGTTATTGGTTTTGCTTTTATTTTGGGTCTTGAGAAAATAGCAACTTTTAAAAAATCTCATGGCTAAAGAACGCACTTTTACAAATAAATTACTCCTTTTTTTAAAAGGCCTAGCTATGGGTGCCGCAAATAAAGTGCCTGGAGTTTCTGGTGGTACTGTTGCTTTTGTTGCAGATTTTTATGAAGAAATGATTTATTCTTTTCAGAAGATAAATAAAAAAGCATTCCTACTTTTGTTATCTGGCCGTTTTAGATCTTTTTATCAATATATCAACGGTTCTTTTTTGGTAGTTCTTTTTGCTGGGAGTATGTTTAGTTATTTTAGTGTCTCCAGAATTTTAGATTATTTTTTAACCAAATCAGAAAGTTCAGCACTTTTTGTTTGGTCTTTTTTCTTCGGAATGATCATTGGCTCTATCTATTATATTGCACGTGGATTTAAAGATTGGAATGCAAAAAACATCTTTTTTATTGGTGTAGGTATTGTTATAGGTATTGCAATAAGTTTTATGAGTCCTGCAAAAGAAAATGACAATTTATGGTTTGTTTTTGCTTGTGGTATTATAGGCGTTTCTGGTATGACATTACCAGGTTTGTCTGGATCTTTTATTCTCATTTTATTAGGAAATTATGTGTTGTTACTGGTAGATTCTGTTAATGTATTGGCAAAGACTTTAACACAAGTTTTTAAAGGAGATTTTTCATTTCTAGATGATTTACCTCAAATGCATTATTTAAAAATTATTGCCGCCTTTACAGCAGGTTCGGCGTTTGGATTGGTTGTAACTTCTCATATTTTAGGCTATTTATTAAAACGTTGGCATGCAATTATAACGTCATTAATTATTGGTTTTATTACAGGCTCATTAGGCATCGTTTGGCCTTGGAAAAAAGAGCTGTATAAGATAGAAAATGGGGTTAAATTAAAAGACATAAAAGGGCATTATATTGTAGAGAATTACCACCGTTTTATGCCGGATTTTGGAAACAAAGAGACTCAAATTGCTTTGTTTTTTGTTGTGTTAGGCATTGTTCTAATATTGGCATTAGATTATTTTGGTAATAAAAATAAAAGGCTTCATGAAAACAGCTAAGTTTGGCTTAATTGGTAAAAATATATCCTATTCTTTTTCTAAAAAATATTTTACAAATAAATTTAAGGAATTAGGTTTGCAAAATTATGAATATGATAATTATGACTTTGATACGATAATTGCTCTTGAATTATTTTTATCGACAAAAGCAAAAGAGCTTGTAGGTTTTAACATCACCATTCCTTATAAAGAGTCAGTAATTACATTATTAAACTGTTTATCTAAAACAGCAAAAAAGGTAGGCGCTGTGAATACGGTAAAGATATTATATAATGGTCAACTTAAAGGGTATAATACAGATGTGTATGGTTTTAAAAAAGCGATAAATCCATTGCTGAAGAAGCATCATAAAAAAGTATTGATTCTTGGTACAGGTGGTGCTTCTAAAGCGGTTGCTTATGTTTTTAAAAAGAAAGGGCTAAAAGTTAAATTTGTTTCAAGAAGTAAAAAAGGGAAACCTTACCTTACCTACAATCAACTTACAAAAAAAATATTAAAAAAATACTCAATCATTGTTAATTGTACACCACTAGGTACCTTTCCTGATGTAGAAAAATGCCCAAATATTCCTTATCAATATATTACTAAAAAGCATATTCTTTTCGA
>CAMZLD010000104.1 GCA_947311635.1 uncultured Flavobacteriaceae bacterium
AGAAGCCTTATAAATAGTGAGATTTGGACAATAAAAACGAAGATTTAGTATTAAATTAAGGCTTTTATTGTTCAAAGCTTGTTGTTTAGAAGGCTTTCTAAAGGATTTTCAGCCTTTTCCTTATACTTCGTTATGTCTTTTCAAACTAAAAATAGTCCTTCAAAGCCACGCCTCGTCTAAGAAAAAGGCTGAAAACTTTGATTGCAAGTTTAGGTCGAACTCAGGCTACTAATAATTTTATATATTTGTCTAACTTCAAAATGAGAAGCAAAGCATGAAAAAAAACATAGCCATAGCCATGGGCGGTTATTCTAGTGAATATCAAATTTCTTTAAAAAGCGGGCAGGTTGTTTATGAGCATCTAGATAAAACAAAATACCAGGTCTATAAAATTCATTTATTGAAAGACAAATGGGTGTATGTAACTGCAAATAATCAAGAATACCCTATAAACAAAAGTGATTTTTCTGTGCATGTTAATAATGAAAAAATCACATTCGATTGTGTTTTTAATGCCATTCATGGTTCTCCGGGAGAAGATGGCTTTCTACAAGGCTATTTAGCCATGATTAATATGCCACACACAAGTTGTGGAATGTATCAAGCAGCTTTAACTTTTAACAAAAGAGATTGTTTAAGTACATTACAACCCTACGGTATTTTATGTGCAGCTTCTTATTACCTTAATTTAGGTGATTCCATTGACGAAAATGCAATTATTAAAAAAGTTGGACTGCCTTGTTTTGTAAAAGCAAATAAAGCAGGTTCTAGCTTCGGAATTTCTAAAGTATATAAAAAAGAAGAACTTCAAAAAGCCATAGATATAGCCTTTAAAGAAGATGATGAGATTATTATAGAAGCATTTTTAGATGGCGTTGAAGTTTCTGTTGGGGTTCTTAAATATAAAGGAAAAATAAAAGTGCTTCCTATAACAGAAATTGTAAGCGACAATGATTTTTTTGATTACGAAGCTAAATATCTAGGTAAATCACAAGAGATTACTCCCGCAAGAATTTCAGAAGAAATGGCGCATAAAGTAAGTCTTGTTGCAAAGAACGTGTATCAAATCTTAAAAATGGAAGGCTTTTCTAGAAGCGAATTCATCTTTAAAAACAATCAGCCTTATATGCTAGAAATGAATACGGTGCCGGGGTTAACAGCAGAAAGTATTTTACCACAACAAGCTGCACAAGCAGGTATTTCTTTGAAAGCCCTTTTTGGGAATGCCATTGAAGAAGCGCTTCATAAAAAAAAATTGATTCCTAAAAAATGATTACATTGCAAGCATGAAGAAAGCTATTTTTCCAGGTTCATTTGATCCTTTAACCTTAGGGCATTATGATATTATTAAAAGAGGTGTTACGCTCTTTGACGAAGTGATTGTTGCCATTGGCATCAATGCCGATAAAAAATACATGTTTTCTTTAGAACAGCGTAAAAAGTTTATTGAAGATGCCTTTAAAGATGAGCCAAAAGTAAGTGTTGTAAGTTATAAAGGACTTACGGTAGACTTTTGCAAAAAAATTGATGTTCATTTTATTTTACGTGGCTTACGAAACCCTGCTGATTTCGAATTTGAAAAAGCCATAGCACATACCAATCGTGATTTAGCACCCATAGAAACAGTTTTCTTACTCACCGCTGCAAACACCTCTTACATTTCATCTTCTATAGTAAGAGATGTTATAAGAAACAATGGTAATTACACCTTGCTGGTACCAAAAAGCGTTAGAATTAAAAATTCTAAAAAGTAATATTTAAACTACATTCCGGCCAAACTAGCCTTTATGGTTTCTATTTTTGCCAAAGCATCTGCCTCTTTCTTTCGTTCACTCGCAATTACTTGTTCTGGTGCATTGCTTACAAAACGCTCATTACTTAATTTCTTTTGAACAGATTTTAAAAAACCCTGAATGTAGGTAAGTTCTTCTTCTAACTTTTCTTTTTCGGCAGCGACATCAATAGCACCTGTCATAGGAATAAAATATTCGTTAGATTTTACTCTAAAACTCAACGCACCTTCTACTTTTTCTTCTACATATTTAATGGCTGAAATATTACCCATTTTAGCGATTATCGCATCAAAATTTGTAGTAGATTTTTCATTATTTAAAACCAAAAATTCAATCTGATTTTTAAACGCAATATTTTTGTCTTTACGAATGTTTCTAATACCAGAAATGACTTCAGAAGCTGTTTTAAAGTCTTCTATAAGCTGCGTATCAACAACACCTTGTTTTGGATATGTTGCAACTATCAAGGCTTCTGCGGGTGTTCTATCTGCAATAAAATGCCAAATTTCTTCTGTAATAAATGGCATGTAAGGATGTAATATTTTTAAGTTTGCTTCAAAAAAAGCAATCACGCTATCAAAGGTTTGTTTATCTATTGGTTGTTGATATGCTGGCTTTACCATTTCTAAAAACCACGAAGAAAAATCATCCCAAATTAACTTGTAAATGGTCATTAATGCTTCGCTAATTCTGTACTGATCAAAAGATTTTTCAAGATCTATTAATGTTTGATTAAATTTTGATTGGTACCAAGCTATCGCCATTTTTGCTGCTTTTGGTTGTGCTATTTGATCTGAAACTTCCCAGCCTTTAACCAAACGAAAAGCATTCCAAATCTTACTAGAAAAATTTCGTCCTTGCGCACAGAGCTCTTCATCAAATAACAAATCATTTCCAGCAGCAGAACACAATAGCATGCCTACACGCACACCATCTGCACCATATTTTTCTATCAAAGCAATAGGATCTGGTGAATTACCCAATGATTTTGACATTTTTCTACGTTGTTTATCTCGTACAATACCGGTAAAGTAAACATTGGTAAACGGCTTTTCTTTTCGAAACTCATAACCTGCAAAAATCATTCGTGCCACCCAAAAGAAAATAATATCTGGACCTGTTACTAAGTCATTGGTTGGATAATAGTAGTTAATCTCTGTATTGTCAGGATTGCGAATACCATCAAATACAGAAATGGGCCATAACCAAGAAGAAAACCACGTATCTAACGCGTCATTATCTTGTTTAATATCTTCTATCTTTAGACTTTTATCTTTCGTCTTATTCTGTGCTTTTTCTAATGCTTCTTCTTTAGAGAGCGCAACTACAAAATCATTTACACCATCTCCGTAGAAGTAGGCTGGAATTTGATGTCCCCACCATAATTGACGAGAAATATTCCAATCTCTTATGTTTTCTAACCAATGGCGGTAGGTATTGTTGTAATGCTTCGGAAATAATTTAATTTCTTGATCTTCCAACACTGCTTTTAGGGCAGGTTTCACTAAATCTTCCATTTTTAAAAACCATTGTGCAGATATTTTTGGTTCTATAACTGCCTTAGTTCTTTCAGAAGTACCAACTTTATGTAGGTGTTGTTCTACCTTTACCAAACTACCTAATTGATCCAGTTCTTTGGTAATTTCTTTTCGTACTACAAAACGATCTTTACCTTGATAATGCATTCCGAAGGAATTTAGCGTTGCGTCATCATTAAAAATATCGATCACTTCTAAATGGTGTTTCTCTCCTAGCACTTTATCATTTTGATCATGTGCAGGTGTTACTTTTAAACATCCAGTACCAAAGGCAACATCTACATATTCATCTTCAATAATAGGTATTACTCTACCAGAAATAGGCACAATGGCTTTTTTCCCTTTTAAATGTTCAAAACGCGCATCATTTGGATTGATACAAATTGCTGTATCTCCTAAAATGGTTTCTGGACGAGTAGTAGCAATCGTCAGCTTTTCATTAGTTCCTTCAATTTTATAATTTACATAATAGAGATTGCCTTGTTTTTCTTCAAAAATAACTTCTTCATCAGAAAGTGTTGTTTGCGCAACTGGATCCCAATTCACCATTCTATAACCACGGTAAATCAATCCTTTTTCATACAAATCAACAAATACTTTTTGCACAGCGTCTGACAAATCGGCATCCATTGTAAACTTAGTACGTTGCCAATCACAAGATGCTCCTAGTTTTTTAAGTTGTTCTAAGATAATACCACCATGTTTATCTGTCCATTGCCAAGCGTGCTTTAAAAATTCATCTCTTGTTAAATCTGCTTTTTCAATACCATCGTCTTTTAGTTTGGCAACAACTTTTGCTTCTGTTGCAATAGAGGCGTGATCGGTACCTGGCACCCAACATGCATTATAGCCTTTTAAGCGAGCTCTTCGAATTAATACATCTTGTATGGTATTGTTTAACATGTGCCCCATATGCAATACGCCTGTTACGTTAGGTGGTGGTATTACTATGGCATACGCCTCTCTTTCGTCTGGTTCTGAATGAAAATAATTGTGTTTCATCCAGTAGTCATACCATTTTTGTTCTACAGCTACTACATTATATTTTGTTGGAATAGTCATTTTGGTATTGTTTTTGTACAATTGATTGCAAAACTACTGATATATAAATTATTTAAAAAGTGTTTTTACGAGTTTATTAAACATTAAAGCCTATAAAAGACCGTATAATTTGTATAGAATAAAAAAAGTAGTAATTTTACAACGTTAAAAAAATCAAACATTATGAAAAAAGTAATCATTGTATTATTTGTAGGAATTTTAAGTAGCTTTAGCGCTTTTGCTCAAGATACTAAACAAGTCGATGGCCCTGTTTTTAAATTTGAAACAGAAACCATAGATTATGGAAAAATCGAAAAAGATGCTAATGGAGACCGTGAATTTGTTTTCACCAATGTCGGCAACGCACCTTTAATTATTACCAATGTAAAAGGTAGTTGTGGTTGTACAGTACCAACAAAACCTAAAGATCCTATTATGCCAGGACAAACAGGAAAAATAAAAGTACATTATGCAACCAATAGAGTTGGTGGTTTTTCTAAAACGGTAACCATTACTTCTAATGCATCAGAAGCTAGAAAAACTGTTCGTATTAAAGGAATTGTTTTAAAACCAGATACCAATACGGCGGTAGAAAAAAAGAAAACATTGATGGAGGTTCAATAAAATGAATTTCTGATTATAAAAAAACTCCGCCATTGGCGGAGTTTTTTTATAATCATTGTAATGTACTATTAAAGATTGCAAAAGCATTAAAAGCTTATGCATATCATATAGTTTAAATCGATTCTTTTGCAACGGTCTTATTTTGTAGCACTTCTAACTCATATTTCTTAAAAGAACTTTCCCCTTTTTTAAAAGCCTTTAAATTATACATTTCACTTTTTGTATGTACAGCAACTTTTTTATTCCAAGTTTGTTTATTGACCTCAAAATATTTTTGATAAGCATTCATTTAACCTAAAATTTTTGCAATCAATGTTTTTTTTGCTTGCTCATCATCACCAAACAACCAACGCAAGGTATTATCTTCCCATATAGCATCGTATTCGGTTTGATTGATGATATCTCTATCAATTGCCAAATCAAGCAATTTTCCTGGATAACTAGATTGTGCATCACTTTCCATTTCTCCTAACGGATACGGATCATCCAGTCCCATAATAATTTGTTGCGCTCCTTGACGTTAGGAGAAATGGAAAGTGATGCACAATCTAGTTATCCAGGAAAATTGCTTGATTTGGCAATTGATAGAGATATCATCAATCAAACCGAATACGATGCTATATGGGAAGATAATAC
>CAMZLD010000105.1 GCA_947311635.1 uncultured Flavobacteriaceae bacterium
TTCTAGTTACTTGAGTTGCAGCATTACCAGCAACATCACTAACGTTATATGTTACAACATACGTTGCAGCAACATTCGTATTAACAGTATCACCACCAACAACAATATTGGCAGAAATATCACCATCCACATTATCCGTAGCCGTTGCACCTTGTTCTGTATATGTATCACCAACATTTAAATTGATAGTTGAAGCACCTATTAAGGTAATTATTGGCGCAGTTGTATCTGTTACACCTGCATCTATACAAAATGTTGTTGCTTCTGAAGAGCCAAAACTACCGCCTGTTTTAAAGACACCAGCACTACTAGATAGCGAATAAGATCCATTGCCATAAGAACAGCAAATTCCATCACCATAAGAATCTGTAATGGTAAAGGTGTAAGAACCAGCAGCTAATCCGCTAAAAGTCCTTGTTACTGTTGAACCATCTGGGTTTGCAGTAGAATAGCTAGCAGAATCTATTGTTATTCCGCTTGAATTTTTAAGAGTCCATCCTGTTTCTTCAGGGTAATTGTCAAATGTTAAACTCAATGTAATATTTCCTGTGTAACAGCTTGTTGAAGGAGGAGGATTGTTATTATAAGCAGCACCAACACCAACAGCATACCAAGCGTTTGTTGTTGCAATTTCTTCGGCTGAACCAGCACCATATAAATCTACAGCTGCTTGAATTGCTCCTGTTCTAGCATCAGCATAAGTAGCATTAGCACTCAAATAAACTGTTAAATTTCTATAAGCAATTTTTGATGCTTTAACCATTCCTAATCCAGTAACAGTATATGCATCTCCATTATCATTTGTTCCTGATTTTCCAACAGATAATACATAAAACCAAAAGTTCTGTACACCAGAGTTTGTATGAACTCCACCATTATCGGCAGTTCCCGTAGCCCAGTTTGTTCCTTGGTAAGTGTCAGGATCTCCAAAGGCATTAGGGTTACTCATAGAACGTAACGCTCCACCAGAACCTCCAGCTCCAATTTGTTCTCCCATAAGCCAGTCATTACTTGCTTGACCAAAAGCTTCAATCGATTCTCCAAAAATATCTGAGAAAGATTCATTTAACGCACCAGACTCATTGCTGTATACTAAGTTAGCAGAGCGTTCAGTAACACCATGTGTAATTTCATGCCCCACAATGTCAAGAGACACTAAAGGGCCGTAGTTTACACCATCACCATCACCATAGGTCATTACACTACCATTCCAATATGCATTTACATAATTAGAAGAATAACTAACATACGATTTTATGATTGCTCCATTATTATCAAAAGAATTTCTGTTGTGCGTTTGTAAATAGTATTTGTGTGTTTTTTCTGCACCCCAATGTGCTTGAACTGCGGTTGCAGCATTTGTAAAGCTTGTTGAGTTACTTGTTACTTCAGAAGCATTTGTATAACTTGTTCCATTATTCATGTCAAAGGTTTGAATTCCATTGCCATCTGCAGTTTGACGCAATCTATAAGACCCACCAAAACTATCTGATGTAAAAGAAACAGTACCATTGTATAAACTAGTACCAGTAGAAGGTGTGTTGGCATCATGAATTCTGTTATTTTCAAATAAAACAGCACCAGTGTGCGCATCTATATAAACATCTGCTCTATATAAAGGAGCTTCTGCGTAAATATCATATTTATAGGCTAAGGTACTTGCGTTGGTTTTACCTTCTATTGCAGGAAGAATTACAAGTTCTCCTTGTGGTTTTTCATAACCAAAAGAGTTTTCAATTTCCCATAAATATTTTTGAGCATTTACATGTGAAACCGCTCTTTGAAAAGCAGCTTGACTAGAAACAGAAGGAGTAACATTTACATTTTTAGTGTTAAAAAAGGCTCCATTCATAGTTTGAATAGCACCATTTTTTGCATGAACAGTATAAGTAGCAAATTCAACTTTTACGCCTTTAAAATATTGTTGGTACTTTTCATGAATAAAGCCAAGATTGTCTTGTTCGGTTTTAATTTTTAGCAAACCATCATTTGATGATAACTGTAACTTGTCTTTAATAAGTTGCGTGGCACTTTGTAGTGACTGCTTTGAAGAAGCATCAAATTTAATAAATTTAGCACCTCTTTTTTCTTGTGCAAACAGCGCTGTTGTTGCTAGAAAAAGGAGAAAGATGGGGAAAATAATTTTTTTCATTTTTTGTAAGTTAAGGGTTAATATTATTTTTGATGGCGTGAATTTAAATAAAAAATTTACAATAAAACAAACAGAAAACAAGAAAAGTGTAAAAATTAGTGAAAAACACTATTAGATTGATTTAAATTAGCGGAAAACACTATCAATATAACATTATATGAACAAAATGTTTGTATTCAATTAAAACCTCTTATTTTTGAAGCATGTCAACGATTTTAAATATAGAAAAGTTAACAATTTCTTTTACTTCTGATAGCAAACAGGACACTGTTGTAAAAGGGTTTAATCTTACGTTAAACACCAATGAAATTGTTGGTATTGTAGGTGAATCTGGTTCTGGAAAAAGCGTTTCTAGTCTGGCCATTTTAGGCTTACTCCCTAAAAAACATTGTCAAATTTCTGGTAGTATTCTTTTTAATGACAAAGAGTTGCTTGCTATTTCAGAAAAAGAGTTTCAAACTATTAGAGGCAAACAAATAGCAATGATTTTTCAAGAGCCAATGAGTTCTTTAAACCCAAGTGTAACTTGTGGTAAACAAGTGCAAGAGATTTTGCTTCAACATGAAAACATTTCTAAAGCTGATGCAAAAAAACAAACCTTGGCTTTATTTAAAAAAGTACAACTACCAAGAGTAGCTATATTATACAATCAATATCCGCATCAGCTTTCTGGCGGACAAAAACAACGCGTTATGATTGCTATGGCAATAGCATGTAAGCCACAAATTTTAATTGCAGATGAGCCTACAACAGCTTTAGATGTTACTGTTCAAAAAGAAATTATCTTGTTGTTAAAAGAATTACAGCAAGAAAATAATATGAGTATTCTGTTTATTTCGCATGATCTTGCCTTGGTTTCAGAAATTGCAGACAAAGTAGTGGTGATGTATAAAGGGGCTATTGTTGAGAGCGGCACAGCAAATGAGATTTTTAATTTTCCGAAGCAACAATACACCAAAGCACTTATACATTCTAAACCAAATTTAAATGTTCGTCTTAAAAGGCTTCCAACAGTAAAAAACTTTATTGAAGAAACCGTTTCAAATACTTTTATTTCTTCGGAAGAAAGAGCATTAAAACATCAAAAAATGTATGCTCAAAAACCTTTATTGCGGATAGAAAATGTGGCTACGTATTTTAAGTCTAAGAAAATTTTTCAGAAAGAAAAAATAGTCAAAGCCGTTGATGGAGTTACATTTAGTTTGTATGAAGGAGAAACAGTTGGTCTTGTTGGAGAATCTGGCTGCGGAAAAACAACTTTAGGAAGAACCATTTTACAATTAGAAACAGCTACAAAAGGACACATTTTTTATAGAAACAAAGACATTACAAAGCTTTCAAAAAAAGATTTAAAAACACTGCGTAAAGAGATTCAAATAATATTTCAAGATCCTTTTTCATCGTTAAACCCAAGAATAATGGTTGGCGAAGCTATTTTAGAACCCATGAAGGTTCATGGTATTTTCAAAACAAAAACAGAACGGCGCAACTTTGTCTTAGAATTATTGCAAAAAGTAGGCTTAGAAGCAGCACATTATTATCGATATCCGCATGAATTTTCTGGTGGTCAACGACAACGCATAGGTATTGCAAGAACCATAGCGTTGCAACCAAAATTGGTAATTTGTGATGAATCGGTAGCAGCTTTAGATGTTTCTGTACAAGCACAAGTATTAAATTTATTAAATACCTTAAAAGCAACATACGGTTTTACGTATTTATTTATCTCACACGATTTGTCTGTTGTTAAATACATGTCAGATCAATTATTAGTCATGAATCAAGGAAAATTAGAAGAACAAGGCGATGCAGACGCTATTTATAAAACACCCCAAAAGGCGTACACTAAAAAGTTAATAGCCGCCATTCCTAAGGGAATATAAAACACCTTATTTATCCTAGCATTTTTGTATATTGCAAGGCTTTTAAAAAATAAAATTTTATATGAAAATAATAGTACCAATGGCAGGTATCGGCTCAAGATTACGCCCACATACTCTTACAACACCAAAACCATTAACACGTATTGCTGGCAAACCTATTGTACAACGTTTGGTAGAAGATATTGCCAAAGTAATGCAACAAAATATAGAAGAAATAGCCTTTATAATTGGCCCTATTGCCAAAGGATTTCCCGCAGACACCAAAGAAAGATTATTAAAAATAGCTACAAATTTAGGTGCTAAAGGAAGTGTATTTGTGCAAGAACAAGCCCTTGGTACCGCCCATGCTATTTATCAAGCAGAGAGTGCTTTAAACGGACCTTGTGTTGTTGCTTTTGCAGATACACTTTTTAAGGCAGATTTTAATTTAAATACAGAAGCCGATGGAGCAATTTGGGTAAAACAAGTTGCAGACCCAAGTGCTTTTGGTGTCATCAAATTAAAAGATGGGATTATTACCGATTTTATAGAAAAACCAAATACGTTTGTTTCTGATTTAGCCATTATTGGAATTTATTATTTCAAAAAAGGTGAAATTTTGAAAGATGAAATAAAATACTTGTTAGATAATAACATTAAAGAAAAAGGAGAATATCAATTAACCAATGCTTTAGAAAACATGAAGCAAAAAGGATTGAAATTTGTTCCGGGAACTGTAAA
>CAMZLD010000106.1 GCA_947311635.1 uncultured Flavobacteriaceae bacterium
ATTCAGATTTTCTGAAGCCAAACGTAATCCATTTCAAATATCACGTTAATGATTCGCTTTTTGCAAAACAACATTGGTGTAATGCACAACTGGTTATTTAATAACCTGAGTTCGACCTAAACTTTGATTGCAAGTTTAGGTCGAACTCAGGTTATTAAATAACCAGTTGTGCATTACACCAATGTTGTTTTGCAAAAAGCGAATCATTAACGTGATATTTGAAATGGATTACGTTTGGCTTCAGAAAATCTGAATCATTTAGAAAATATTCATCCTTTACCAAAGAAAAACCGCCAAATTTTAGTCAGCATAGGCTGCTTTTTAAATGAGTGGTTTTGTATCTAATTTTATACTAAAATCAATACTTTAATTTTTATCTAACATTTATTTGGAACTATGTTGAAACGTCAAGCACAAAAAATAAAAACCATAATTATAAAAACTATTTATTAAAGTATCTTTGTGGCATGATAGAAGATAAAAAAGCAACTTCAGAATTTGTGGTTTTAATAGGTGTTATAACGCAGCAACAAGATGAAGCGCAATCTGAAGAGTATTTAGAAGAGCTTGATTTTTTAACAAGAACGGCTGGTGGCATTGCCTTAAAACGATTTACTCAAAAATTAGAATTTCCGAATCCAAAAACTTTTATTGGCACCGGAAAGCTAGAAGAAGTAAAGCAATACATAGATACCAATGCTATTGGTACAGCTATTTTTGATGATGAATTATCTCCTGCACAATTACGAAATATCGAAAAAATATTAGATTGTAAAATATTAGACAGAACCAATTTAATATTAGACATTTTTGCACAACGCGCACAAACAAGTTCTGCAAAAACCCAGGTAGAATTAGCGCAACATCAATATTTATTACCACGATTAACGCGTATGTGGAGTCACCTTGATAAGCAAAAAGGAGGTATTGGAATGCGTGGACATGGAGAAACAGAAATAGAAACAGATAGACGTATTATTAGAGATAAAATTACTTTGCTTCGTAAAAAATTAAAGGCCATTGATAAACAAATGGCTGTGCAACGCAAAAATCGCGGTAAAATGGTACGTGTTGCTTTGGTTGGTTACACCAATGTTGGTAAATCTACATTGATGAATACCATTAGTAAAAGTGCGGTATTTGCAGAAAATAAATTATTTGCAACTTTAGATACAACGGTTAGAAAGGTGGTGATTAAAAACATTCCGTTTTTATTGACAGATACAGTTGGGTTTATTCGAAAATTACCTACGCAATTAATAGAATCTTTTAAAAGTACGTTAGATGAAGTAAGAGAGGCAGATTTGTTATTGCATGTTGTTGATATTTCGCATAAAAACTTTGAAGATCACATTGCTTCTGTAAATACCATTTTAGCAGATATAAAGTGTAGTGATAAACCTACAATTATGGTTTTTAATAAAATAGATGCGTTTACTCATCAAACCATCGAAAAAGATGATTTGGTTACAGAACGCACCAAAATACATTACACACTAGATGAATGGAAAAAAACATGGATGGCAAAGCAACAAACAAGTTTGTTTATTTCTGCTTTACAAAAAGACAATTTAGAGGCGTTTAGAAAAGTTGTTTTTGAAGAAGTTAAGAAAATACATATTTCTAGGTTTCCGTATAATGATTATTTGTATTATGAATATGATCAAGACGGCAAAGAATTATAAACTAAAAAAGGCGCTCATTGAGCGCCTTTTTTAGTTTATGGTTAGCTTATAAGTTGAAATTTAATCCAAATAACCAATAAGATTGTAATTTATTATTAATGTTTCCGAAAGTTGCTAATGAATTTGAAATTAAAGCATTGTTTAATGTTTCTTGCTTGTTGTTTCTTAGACCAAATTCAAAACCTAAACCTATACCTTTCCAAAGTGTGTAACCAAAAGAGTTTACCCAAGTCCAATTTGATAAATTAGAACCTTTATAGCTTTGAAAAGCAGAAAGATTAGTCTTAAAGTTTACTTTACCAATAGAGCGTGTATAATCTGCCATAATTTTTGCTCCTAAAGAAGATTGATATGCAGATCCTGCTTTACTAAAGATAAAGTTATAATTTAATGGATGAATAACAACTACTAAATTTTGTAAAGGAGTCCAAGTAGCACCAGTACCTAAATCTAAATAACCAGGATTATTAAAGTTGTTTATCAATGTAGTTCTGTATTCTCCAAGTCCAGATATTGCCCATTTATCATTTAATTTACGACCATATAATGAAGAAAGACTAAACACATCTGCAGATTCATTAAAATCTGGACTGTCAAGAGGGTTGTTTTTATCGTCTAATTTTACCCAACTTAAATTGATGTTTCCACTATTTTTCCAAAAAAACTTTTCACGGTCTAAGTTTGCAAATCCGTTAACAGAAATACCAATATTTCCTGCTGAAGAGCTTGGTGCGGCATTAGAATACCATCTGTCAAAACCAGATAAACTTGCCCCAACAGTACCAAAAGACCCTAATTTCCAACCCGGAAACGCATCTATTTGGCCTTGTAGAGCATCTACCTCGCCTTGTAATTTACTTAATGCAGCTTTTTTTTCTGCTTGTTCTGCTTTTAATTCTTCTACTGTCTGTGCATTCATTGCTACTGTAGCAAGTGATAATGCAAATAAAAATATAATTCTTTTCATAATAAATGTTTGATTTTTTTTAAATCGCATGCAAAATTACATTTTTTTTAAATACTAGACTTAGTTTACCTTATTTTTAAACAAAGGTACGGTAGAACACGCTTCTCCATAAAAAATGGATTTTGCTACAGGCTGTATTTTTTCTAGCAATAATAGATATGCGTTTTTAGGGATAGGCTTATCAGAGCAGCCCTTAATGATTACCGGTTTATCAGTGTATAATGAAACATCTAAGTTGGCAATGATTGTTGAAAAAATGGCTGTTTCTAAATGATCTAAAGAGCCAACAACTGTTTTTTTAGCAATAGGAGCTAAATAAGTTGCAATTAAAAGGTAAGTCCAAGAAGGCAAGATGGCTTCTGTAGAACAATGTAATGCAACATAGCAATCTTGATATTGTTTCCATGGATGTTGCTTTAAATGTTCTCTAAAAGATTGTTCCTTTAAAATAACACCTTCATACAACCAATCTTTAATATCTAACAAGATCCTTTTTCCTTCTGGATAAAAATCTTCTAAATCTATGGTTTGTAACTTGCTTTTGGCAACTCTATTAACAATTTTATCTGACATTATAAAAACCCTAATTCTAGTTTAGCTTCCTCACTCATTAAATCTTTAGACCAAGGTGGATCAAAAGTAATCTCTACCTCTGCATGTGTAACTTCTGGCAAACTCTTTATTTTTTCTTCTACATCTGCAGGCAAGCTTTCTGCTACAGGGCAGTTAGGTGATGTAAGAGTCATTAACACTTTCACCTCACAATCTTCATTTACAAAAACATCATAGATAAGACCAAGCTCATAGATATCTACAGGTATTTCTGGGTCGTAAATGGTTTTGATAATACGTATAACGTCGTTGCCTATTTTTTGTACTTC
Organism: uncultured Flavobacteriaceae bacterium; assembly: GCA_947311635.1. Taxonomy (GTDB): domain Bacteria; phylum Bacteroidota; class Bacteroidia; order Flavobacteriales; family Flavobacteriaceae; genus CAMZLD01. The sequence goes on from CAMZLD010000106.1 coordinate 3,534, forward strand.
TTCTTCTGTCATAATTATTCTGAAATTTGCTGTTGGTTCACTAAGGCATATAATTTTATTTTTTTTATCATAGAAACCAATCCATTGGCTCTCGTAGGAGAAAGGTGCTCTTTAAGACCAATTTGATCTATAAAAGTTGTTTCTGCATGTAAGATATCTTGAGCAGATTGGTTAGAAAACACACGCAATAGTAATGCAATAATGCCTTTGGTTAAAATAGCGTCACTATCGGCAGTATACACAATGTTTCCGTTATTATTTTTAGCATGCAGCCACACTTTAGACTGGCAACCTTTTATTAAATTTTCTTCTAGTTTAAAGGCAGTATCTATCATTGGCAACTCTTTTCCTAAATCAATTAGATATTCATAACGATCCATCCAATCGTCAAACATAGAAAATTCGTCAACAATTTCTTCTTGTATTTCTTTTATAGTCATATAGAAAAGTTATTTTTGCAAAGATAAGATAAAGTTCAAAGACAAAAACCGTTATTAAGAACTTTTCTAAATAAAAAATTATGAGTAAACTTTTAATAGTTGGAACTGTAGCTTTTGATGCTATAGAAACACCTTTCGGAAAGACAGATAAAATTTTAGGTGGCGCTGCTACCTATATAGGTTTGTCAGCTTCACAGTTTGGTATTGAATCTGGAATTGTATCTGTTGTAGGAGGTGATTTTCCGAAGGAATATTTAGACATGCTAAACGCTAAAAACATAGATACAACTGGCATTGAAATCATTAAAGAAGGAAAAACCTTTTTCTGGAGCGGAAAATATCATAATGATATGAACTCACGAGACACTTTGGTAACAGAGTTAAATGTCTTAGAACATTTTAACCCAATAGTGCCTAAAAAATTTAAAGATAGCGGTATTGTAATGTTGGGAAATCTGCATCCTTCTGTACAAAGCGCAGTATTAGATCAAATGACAACAAAACCCAAATTAGTGGTGTTAGATACCATGAATTTTTGGATGGACATTGCCTTGCCAGCATTAAAAGAAGTTATTAAAAGAGTGGATGTTATTACCATAAATGATGAAGAAGCACGCCAATTAAGTGGTGAATATTCGCTTGTAAATGCCGCCGTTAAAATTCATGAAATGGGACCAAAATATGTGGTTATTAAAAAAGGAGAACACGGCGCTTTATTATTTAATGAAGGTAATATGTTTTACGCACCAGCATTACCACTAGCAGAAGTTTTTGATCCAACAGGCGCTGGAGATACTTTTGCAGGAGGTTTTACAGGTTACTTAGCAAAGACCGAAGACATTTCTTTTAACAACATGAAAAATGCGGTGATTTACGGTTCTAATTTAGCTTCGTTTTGTGTAGAGAAATTTGGCACAGAGCGCATGGTAGATTTATCAAAAGCAGAAGTAGAAAGACGCTTGCATCAATTTAAGCAACTAACACAATTTGAAATAGAATTAATGTAACCTAATTAAAACCGCTTGTGCGGTTTTTTTTATATCTAAAAAATGAGTGACGCTATTAAACATGAATGTGGAATTGCAATGGTACGATTGCTAAAACCACTGCAGTATTACAAAGACAAATATGGAACCGCTTTTTATTGCATCAATAAAATGTATTTGTTGATGGAAAAACAGCACAATCGCGGTCAAGATGGTGCCGGTTTCGCAAGCATTAAATTTGATGTAAAACCTGGCACACGTTATATAAGTAGAGTGCGGTCTAACAAGACACAACCTATACAAGATATCTTTGCGCAAATCAATGACCGATTAAATGGTGTTTTAGAAAACAACCCAACTAAGAAAGATGATGTTGTTTGGCAAACAGCCAATATGCCTTATGTTGGAAATCTTTTTTTAGGACATGTGCGTTATGGTACCTTTGGAAAAAACAGCATAGAAAGTGTTCATCCCTTTTTACGCCAAAGCAACTGGAAGCATCAAAATTTAATTGTAGCAGGTAATTTTAACATGACAAATTCAATGCAGTTACTGGAAGAATTAATTACCCTTGGGCAACATCCTAAAGAATTTACAGATACGGTAACAGTCATGGAAAAAATCGGGCACTTTTTAGAACGAGAAGTCGCTAAAGTATATAAAAAAGCAAAGCAAAAAGGATTAAACAAAATAGAAGCTTCGCCTTTTATAGAAAGGCATATAAATCTAAAAAAAGTATTAAAAAAATCAGCCAAAAATTGGGATGGCGGTTATGCCATGGCAGGTTTGTTAGGGCATGGAGATGCTTTTGTCTTGCGAGACCCAGCAGGCATTCGCCCAACCTTTTATTACCAAGATGAAGAGGTGGTTGTTGTTGCATCAGAACGGCCTGTGATACAAACCGTATTTAATGTTGACATTACAAAAGTAAAAGAATTAGAACGCGGAGCGGCACTCATTATTAAAAAAGACGGAACAACAAGCGTAACACCTATTTTAGAAAAACTACCAAAAAAATCATGCTCTTTTGAACGCATTTATTTTTCTCGAGGAAGTGATGCCGATATTTATACCGAAAGAAAAGCCTTAGGAAAATTTGTATTTCCGCAGATATTAAAAAGCATTGACAACGACATTTCTAACGCTGTTTTTTCTTACATACCCAATACAGCAGAAACTTCTTTCTACGGAATGGTAGAAGCCGCCGAAGATTTTTTAAACCAACAAAAAACAGCTAAAATTTTAGCAGGAAGTAGAACTCTTTCTTCAGAAAAAGTCACCGAAATTTTAGCAGAACGCCCACGTATAGAAAAAATAGCCATCAAAGATGCCAAGTTGCGGACTTTTATTGCAGATGATACATCTAGAGATGATTTGGTAGCACACGTATATGATGTCACCTATGGTGTAGTAAAACCTACCGACACCTTAGTTATTATAGACGATAGTATTGTGCGTGGTACTACTTTAAAGAAGAGTATTATTAAAATTTTAGACAGATTACATCCTAAAAAAATTGTGGTTGTATCTTCAGCACCTCAAATTCGATATCCCGATTGTTACGGAATTGATATGGCAAAAATTGGCGATTTTATTGCTTTTAAAGCGGCTATTGCTTTATTAAAAGAAACAAATCAATACCATATTGTTGAAACGGTATATCAAAAATGCAAGCAACAAGTAGCTTTGCCAACGGCAAAGATTCAGAATTTTGTAAAAGAAATTTACGCTCCATTTACAGATGCTCAAATTTCTACTAAAATAGCTCAGATGCTTAAAACAGAGCAAATACAAAGTGAGGTTGAGGTGATTTATCAAACGGTAGCTAATTTGCACAAGGCATGTCCAAATCATTTGGGCGATTGGTATTTTACAGGAGATTATCCAACACCTGGTGGAAATAGTGTTGTAAATGCAGCCTTTATTAATTTTTATGAAGGTGTGAGTGGAAGGGCATATTAGAAAACTCTCAAATTTAGTAAGGTTTTATTATATTTGGTTAACTAAACCAACTTTATTATGAAAAACACACTACGCTTTATTTTCTTGCTATTCTGCATTACTACATTCGCCCAACAAAATAAGGTTGATAGTTTAAAGAATTTATTGACTCACCAATCTGATAGAGAAAAAATAGATACTTATTTAGATATCTCAAAGCAAAAAGTACCACCAGACACATCAATTTTTTACCTAGACAAAGCATTAATTTTGTCTAAAAAAATTTATTTTGATTCAATTTATCCTATTCAATTTGCAAAATGTATTGCCAATTATTTTAAAGGGGATTTAAAAAATGCTAAAAAAGAAATTAGGAAAGCATTAGGAAGAGAAAAGTTTACTAAAAATCCCGACGCCACCAATGGGCATATAAACATGCTTTTAGGTGTGCTAAATGAAGCTGAAAACAACGTTGATTCAGCTAAATATTTTTACGACAAAGTTATTCTTAAATTAAAGGATAATAATTCTAAAAAGGCAATAGAAATACTTTCATCTACCTATACCAATTATGCTAACGTATTCTTAAAATCAGGAAAGTATGAAAAAGCCATTCAAATATATTTAAATTCTGAAAAAAAGAGTGCAAGTGTTGGTGATGACCAAAATCGTTTAATTTCTTTGAATAACATTGCAGGATGCTATAAAGAAATTAAAATGTATGATAAATCTATAAACTATTATAAAGAGGCTTTAATCTTTGCAAATAAAAATAATGACTATCAAAACTTAGGCGCTATAAATTTAGGTATTGGAGAAATATATACTTTAAAAAACGATTATGATAATGCATTGGTTTATTTTTTAAAAGCAAAAGAAATTTTACAAAAAACTGAGTTTAGAAGTGTATTAAATATTGCATATCAAAACCTTGCTCAAATCTATTTAAGAAAAGATGATTTTTCAAAAGCAAAATTATATTCAGAAAAAGCTACAAAAGGAATAGGTTTAATAAAAGATGATTTTTCTAAAGCAAGTATTTTATTAACAGAAGTAAACATACTTGAAAAAGAAAAAAATTATCAAAAAGCACTCAATACGGTAAATAAAGTAATAGCATTAACAAAAAAAAATCAATATCAAAATTTATTAAAAGAAAGCATAATAGAAAAAATCAAAATACTTAAAATACTTAGAAAAACGAATAGTTTACCGCCGCTGTATGATGAATTATTGACATTGAAAGATTCAATACTAAATAAAGAAAATTTAAAAGTAATTTCTGAAGTTGAAACTAAATACCAAACTGAAAAAAAAGAAAAAGAAAATTTACTTTTAAAAAATCAAGCAACAGCAAATGCGCTTACCATTACAAAACAACAACAAAAAACAACGGCACTTATAGCAACACTTAGTATAATTTCTTTACTGTTTTTTGGAAGCTTTTTTGTGTTTAAGCAACGTCAAAAATCACAAAAGCAACGTTTAATTATAGAAAAACTAGAAGCCAAAGAAAATGAAAGAAACCGCCTTGCTGGTAATGTTCATGATTCACTTGCTGGGTATTTGCGTAAAACCATGACCAAAGTAGATAACCTTAATAAAGAGTTAAAAAACCCAACTTTAGACCAAATAGGCAATAGTTTAGAAAAAGCCTATGACAAAGCGCGTAACATATCACAAGAATATCAAAAATTAAATTTTAATAAAATACCTTTTAAAAAATATGTTACAAGTTTACTTTTTGAGAGGCAAGAACTTTACCATATTAATATTGACGATGAAGGACTTAACGATATAGATTGGTCATATGTTAAACCAGAAATAAAAGTAGAATTTTATAGAATTTTACAAGAAGCATTGATAAACATTTCTAAGCACGCAAAAGCAAGTAATATTATTGTATCTTTTACATTAAAACAAAAAAACCTTTATATGCAAGTAATAGATGATGGTATAGGATTAGACATTTCTCAAAGCTTTGAAAGTGTCGGCTTATCTAATATACAAGCAAGAATTAAAGATTTAAATGGCACAATGAATATAAAAAGCCAACAAAATAGTGGTTTTGAATTAAAGGTTTCAATACCCGTTTAAGGGTTGCCTTATAAAAGTTGTTTTTAAATAGTTATTTTTATAAAAATTAGTGCGTTGAAACAAAACAAAAACATATTACTTGTAGAAGATTTTAGTGATTCGGCTAAAGGTATTATAGATAGGCTTCAAGAGATTGAAACATATAACTTTAAGATAGATTGGGTTGACAACTGTGATGCCGCTTTTAAAAAATTAAATCAAAATCATAATTATGATTTATTGATTACCGATTTACAAATAAATGAAGAAGAAAATACATATACCATAGAAACAGGCGAAGACTTGCTTATAAAAATAAAAAAACTAGATCAGAAGCTAAAATTAATGGTGTATAGCATGATAGATCAACCTGCAATTTTAGATTTGGTTGTTAATCAAATAGAAGTTGATTCCTATATCTTAAAAGGACGAAAAAGCTTAGATGAATTAGCATTTTGTTTACCGCTTATCTTTTTAGACAACACCTATTTTAGCAAAAAAGTACAAACAACGTTGCACAAATATAAAGACGCTTTACATATTAATAAGTTAGATAGAAACATACTTAAATTTCTGTATAAAGGCTACAAAATTAATGAATTGCCCTTGCTCTTAAGCCAAAAAGGCTTCAAGGCCACAAGCCAATCAACCTTAGAAGGTCGTTTAAAATTATTGAGAGAATATTTTGATGCAAAAAACAGCATTCAGTTAGTGGCAATAGCCAAAGAAAAAAAAATTTTTCTAGGCTAATTTAATGCTTTATTATCAATTAAGGTTAACCTTAATGACAGCCATTAAAACCTTAATTTATTTCGTTGTATTTAGCATAGATTTACTATGAAATTTACAACGTTATCATTTAATGAATAAATCTAAACTAAAGGGGCTGCTTTTTTTTCTATTGCTAATCCAACTACATGTGGTATTTGGACAAAACGATGCTTTTACAAATGAAATTACGTATCAAGGAGATAAAGTTTTTTATGAAAACAAACCTTTAACAGGCTTGCTATTTAGCGCCGAAGATGGTATATCAAATAAATGTGATTGTACGCTAAAAGCAAAATACAAAAATGGTCTTTTAAATGGATATGAAAAAAAATGGTATTCTAACGGTAAGCCAAAAGAATTTTCAAACTATAGTCATGGCGTTATACTAAACAAAACACGATATTATTCAAACGGAGTTATTAAAAAAAAAGAGACCTATAGCAATGGCAACCTAGTATCTTCAGAATTGTATAATAAAGATGGCTCTAGAAAAGGGGCTTCGGAAGTAGTATATACACAACAAAAAACACCTTTAATAACAAGTGAAAATAATACTACTAATAATGAAGAGCAACCTCAAGCTGTTTATACGCCCACAACAATTAATACAATAAGCTACCAACGTCAAGGCTTAATTAAAGCATTTTTTCCGAATGGAAAAATTAAAAAAGTTACGCTGTATAAAAATGGAATGTTGGTAAAAGATTCGCTCTTTTATAAGAATGGTAATCTAAATATTACTAAAAAATATGCCGATGGAGAACTGATTCGTATAGAAGAATATTTACCCAACAAAACACTTAAAAAAGAACAAAATTTTATTAATAATAAAAAACATGGAGTTCACAAAATAAATTACAAAAATGGTAGCACAAAAACTTTAGAAAATTACAAAAATGGGGAGTTAACACATAAAGAAAGCTATTTTGAAAACGGCGATTTATCAAGTGAAGAAAATTATAATTTTGGAAAAAAACACGGTATTCAAAAAACTTTTGATACGAATGGAAAACTTAAAATTTTAGAAGAATATCAAATGAACATACTTGTAAGAAATGAAAAATACACACCAGAAGGAAAAGAAATAACACGAAAAATAAAAGCCCTTTCAGAAGTTAAAAATTACGACTCAAGCGATCGTTTAATTGCTGTAAAATACCAAAACACTAAAACAAAACAAAAAGATAGTGTATGGACAACTTACAATCCAGTAACAGGATTTAAAGAACATGAAATTGCTTATCTAAATGGTTTTAAAATAAGAGAAGGCGCATATCAAAATAACCAAAAACAAGGCGTTTGGCATTATTATTTAACTACTAAAAAAGGCGAAATATTAAAATGGTTTAAAGATAATAAACGCATCAAAACAAAATCATACACCTATGCAAAACAAATTAAAAACAATATTCAAAAAAACGATGTTTTATTACGTTATTTCACATCAATAGAAGAGGATAAGCATTACTATATTTTACTTAGATTATTTCAGGGAGAAAAAGATCAATATTTAACTGAAATTAATAAATCTATTCTTTCAGCATTCAAGAAATATACATTACAAGAACAAGATATAAATGAAATTAAAAATGAAGAATTAACTACATCTTTTATTTTCAAGGAATTAAAATACAAATTCAAACCAAAAAAACAAGGAAGTAAAAAGAATGTTGTCTTTATAAATTCAGAATTTACAATTTACAACTTCAATACACTAAAAAACATTACAAAAAATATAACTGTAAGTCCTGTAAATAAAAAAAATAAAAACATAAAATCATTATACACCAAAGATGTACAAGAAGCATTTACAAGTACTTTAAATAATTATACTAAAATCATTGAAAAACTGCTACAAGAAAAATATCCTATTACGGGTAAAATATCTAGAATAATAGAACAGAATAAAAAAGAAATTAATGAGGTCGTTGTTTTTATAAAAAAGATAGAAAACATTGCTGAAAAAGACGTGCTAATTATTTATGATAAAAAGCAAAATGTTATGGTTAAAATGAAAGTAGATAAAATTAAAAACAATACAGCAAGTTGCAAGATAAAAGAAGGAGGGCAATGGTTAAAAGATTATATGAAAACAGTTACACATCCTGTTGTTTTAAAAGCAATTACATTAGAATGAAAAAAAAACGGAACTTTTAATACTTATCTTAAGTGTAGCTTATACAACTGTAACAGCTCAAGTAGATGTATTTACAGACGAAATTACTCATAAAAATGAAATGGTTTATTATCAAAACAAACCATTATCTGGCACACTTTATAGCAATGATGAAGAGATGATAAATAATGCTTGCCAGTGTATTTTAAAAGCAACGTATAAAAATGGAAAAAAACAAGGTTTAACAAAAAAATGGTATTCTACAGGAAATAAAAAATATAAGGGCGAATTTTTAGACGGAAAAAAAGTAGACAAACATACGTATTGGAATTCTAATGGTAAAATAGAAAGAGAAGAAATGTATAGTGACGGTTCACTAATAGCGTTAAAAGAATATTATGTAACTGGAAAATTAAAAAAACACACCAACTATAATTTAACCACAGCAAATGAAGTAATTTCTGAAAAAGTGTTTTTTAAAGATGGGATACTAAAAACAGAAGCCCATTTTAAAAACAACAAACAAGATAGCATCTATTTAGAAAATCTTTCTAACGGTAAACCAAGTAAAAAATTACGCTATAAAAATGGAGAAATCATAGAAAAATATATCTATAACAAAAAAAACATATTGCTAGAAAGTTTAGAACAAACTACTTTAAGTAACATTCAAAAAACTACTTTATTTTATGATAATGGAAAAACAAAAATTAAAGGATTCTACAAAAAACCATTTATAAAAGATAGTATTTGGTTAACATTTACCATAACAGGAAACAAAGACACCGAAAAAGCCTATAAAAACGGAAAACTAACGCGAGAAGGTTTATACAAAGACAATAAAAAAGAAGGTATCTGGAAATTCTATTTTGAAAATAATATTCAAAAAAACACAACCTATAAAAACGGAGAAAAAATTAAATCAGAAACATTTAATACTACAAAAACATTAAAAAATAATTTTAACGCTGATGAAGATGTTGCAATTTTAGAATACACAACAGATACTGGCAACAAACAAATAATAACATTAACATCAGACACACCTTTTACAACCAATCAAACGTATCAATTTGTTTTAGGAACAATTGCTAGATCTTTTTTACAACGCATGACAATGTTACGCTATTCAGATCTTAAAGAAAATACGGTAATATCAAAAAAAATACATATTTCTAACATACAAGTG
>CAMZLD010000107.1 GCA_947311635.1 uncultured Flavobacteriaceae bacterium
CATTGTCTGGTTGGATAATAATATTTCATAAACATAATCTTTCATTTCGTTACGAAACCAATGTTCAATGGGAACGCCAAAGCACATTTTTTTTCTGTATAAAATTTCTCTTTCTAAATATAAAAATAAAGATCTTAAAAAAATAATGAACATGGTTATTTTAAGGACCGATACATTAATAAAAAAAGGGATTATAACTCTTTCTCCAAAAATTCTTCAAAATTATGAAATTTTAAAAAACAGAATAAAACAAGAAAATTTTGAAATAAAAGACTGGAAAGGTCTTTTTAAAGTAATTTTAATAGACTCTCCTGAAATAAATTTTGTAATGGGAGCTATTATGTTAGAAAATGGGAAAAGGCAAATGAAAGCATTAATACAAAGACATCAAAAGAATCCGAATATTGATGAAGAAACAATAAGAAATTATCAAGTAGAAGCATGGAGTGGACCAAAGAAAGCTCGTCTTCATATGAAAATATCAATTCTTGAAGGCTTAATATTTAAAGAAGAATTATATTCTAGTAAGAAAATGAAAGAACTAAAGAAGTTTGAAGATAAAAATAGAGGAAAAAAAATTAAACATAAAGAAATTAAGAAATTAATGAACCGACTAGAATATATGACAATAGCTATTCTTGATGAAATAGGTGATGCAAATAAAAATCCTAATAAATTAAGAGATCATTTTTTGAAAGTAAGTGAACAGCAAGGAATTTCCATTGAGAGTTTTATAGAAAATATAAAAAATGAAGTGAATAAGAGTCCAACAAAAATGATGCTTGCCCAAGGTTCTTCTTTAAATTTTATTACGGATACAAAATACCCATTTTTTACAACTTTTTTTAAAGAATTACAAAATTATGATCCAAGCCTTTCTGTTAGATTTAATTTTAAAGCAATAGGTGATAAAGAGAGAAAACAAGCAGGAAATTATCTCGAGGTAATTAAGACACATATGAAGAATATTATGAATAAACAGAATAAGAAGAAGAAGAAGAATAAGAAGAAGAAGAATGAAGAGGATACTTTTAGTAAAAATGAAATAAATAAACAGAAAATATTATTAGAACTAAAGAGAAACATACTAAGATTAGATCAATTTATAAATAAACAAACACCAGTACCAATAAACTCTAATCATAAATATAATGCAACAATAATTCAAAAAATATTAACAAAACTCAATTTTTACAATGGTGAAATTGATGGATTATTTGGAACAGCTTCATATCTAGCATTAACAAATGCATTATCTTCAAAAAGAGAAAACAGTAAAGTAACAATAAAAAGAAATGGGAAAATTTCTATTGCAGTACTTATAATATTGAAAGAGATGTTGAAAGAACAAGCAGATATAAAAATAAATGAGGGGAAAATTACTATTACAAATATAAAAAAGACTCTATCAAAAGTAGCAAAAGCATCTTTCCCAAATATAAATTTTGCAATTTCATCAGTAAAAGGAGTAACAAATAAAATAAATAAAATAAATAAAGAAATAGCACCATTACTATCTCTTCTTGATGAAACTCCTCTCAATCTTCGAGATCCAATAATAAATAATGAAAATGCAAAAATAATTCAAAGAGTTCTTGAAAAAATAACTGATTATCGAGGTGTCGATGGAAACTTTGGAAAAGGTTCATATGCTGCTGTTAATGAAATATTAAAAAGGGAAAAAAAAAATGCTATCAATCCTAATAGCAAAATATCAAAAGAAACTTTAGAGGTTATTATTTCTGTATATCGAAAACAAATAATAAACAAGACGATAGAATCTGCAAAAAATGCAGTAAATAATATCCCAAGAGCAAAGAATAGAAAAGAAGCATTAAATGCCTTAAGTAATAAATGGTTACATGTAGATGTTAATAAAAATGAAGAAAAAACAAAGTTAACAGGGATAAGTAAGTTTACTCTAAAAGGATTAAATGAATTTTTAAATAAAGTTCGTTCATCAGAAAATGAAAATGAAAATGAAAATGAAAATAAAAATGAAAATGAAAAATATTTTGAATATAAAAATAAGATTGCACAAGTGGTAATAACTGGTGCTGCAGAAACAAATGGAGGTCATGAAATGGAACATGATTTTTCTCATGAAAAAGGAGAAAGTATAGATTTACGAACGAATGGGAATACTCTCACAAGTTGGATAAAAAAGAATGCAAAACTTGCAGGATATAGAATTGTAAAAGGAAAACGAACTCCTTTATATCAAAAAGGAAGTAAAGATGGAGAACATTTTTTCCTATTAGAAGACAGTCCTCCACATATTCATTACAATTTTTATTCTCACAATAAATCTTCAGAATATTTACAGTTTATAGCAAAAAATGGAGGAGAATTAACAAATCATGGGCTTAAGATTTTAGGAGTAATGCGTAGCCCTGAAAATGATACACAAAGAATGTTTCCAAATCATAAAATTGAAATTTTAAATAAAAAATTACTAAGAGTTCATTGTACAACTGAGGAAGCTATTAAATATTCAGAATATAAGAAAAATAAAGTAGGAAATATGAAAGTTGTTTTTTATATAACAGATGCTAAACAACCAAGAGACCAAAATAATAAGAAAGAATATATAGCATTACAAGGAACATCCTCGCCAAAGCATTTATCTTCATTTGCACTAACAAAAGGATGTGTACGAACATTAGCACAATCGGCAGATTCTGGACTTTTATTTGGGAATGGTTCCATTTTTCAATTTTTCCCAATTAGAGATGGAACGGGAGGTATTGGAAGTAAAGAACTTGGTCTAAATGGAATATCTTTTGAGCTTGCTTTGAATGCAAATAGCGAGAATGGATTTGGAGTAGATGACCCTTTAAGTTTAGGAAATTATGGAGAAAACATGCTACAAGATGTAAATCTAATGAGAGATTATATAAGTTCAGTAACTATGGAAAAGGGAAAAAAACTCCCAATATATTCTTCAAAAGATTTTACTTCTCTTCCTAAAAACATATCAACTCATATTGATGATTTCTCACAGAATGTTAGAAAAATCGTTGGAATACTTCCTGCCGAACAATCTATTAAAGAATTAAAGAAATTACAAAAACAGATTTTTACGAGAAATAAAGGTACAATAAATATAGCGAGTAAGTAAAGAATAGTAATAGAAGCTCGAAAGAACAATAAACAAAAAAAATTATTTCCCAATAAAAAAAAGAGAGATGAAAAATCATCTCTCTTTTTTTTTGCATTTATATCAGAATTATCGAGCATATCCTCCTCGACTTCCTGCTCCCCTGCTCCCATTTCCACCAGAACTTCTCCCTC
>CAMZLD010000108.1 GCA_947311635.1 uncultured Flavobacteriaceae bacterium
CCATTTTATCGGCATTAATATCTAACTTTATCGATTTAAAAATAGCCACCTTTTTTATTTTAATTTTATCGGGTATTAAATTTATATTTGTTTCCTTTCAGTTTATGGAACTTAAAAAAGCACATCCCTTTTGGAAAGTTATTTTAATACTTTTTTTGATACTTTTTACCTCTATAATAGCAGTTTTAATATAAATGCTTATCTATAATTTTACGTAAGGCTAATAAATCTATGGCACCTTCTATTGTTTGATCTGTATTACAATGTTTAAAATCAATATGCCCTACTCTTGTAATAGTATTAAACTCTCCAAGAATATGATCTAGATATAAAAAAGCTAAATGTTGATAGCCTTTTTCATCTATATTCATATTCTTGATATACATTTCTATATCAACTTTTTCTCTTGCTAAATCAACTTGATGTTTGATAAGAATATCTGTAGAAGGATATGCTATTCCATTTAATTCTAACCGAACATCATTATTAGGTTGTCTAAATTTTTTAATTTTCCATTTATTTATGACAGGGTGGCTTTCGCCTAATCTTTTGGTTGGTAGTACACCATCTTTTAAACCATCTGGTGTAATAATTAAAACATAGTTATTTTCTTTATCTATCATTAACTCCGGAAACAATAACTCATTATACGCTTTCATCTTTTTGGTTAGCGTATTGTAAATTTCAAAATCAACAGGGTTTTCAATAAATTTTTCAATTTTTGATTTATTTTTTACAAACCATTCCCAAAAAATTTGTTCTGGGGTTTGATTTATGACCTTCTTTTTAAAGAGTCCAAACATATATGTCCTTAATTTTTTGCTGAAATTACGAAAAATAATTGGTGTGAATGCTAATGACAATCTATAGCATTGGTAAGTACTGTTACAGGAGCTGGCGAAATATAAGGAATGCCCAAACCTAAACCTCTTAGAATAAACAGGATCCCCATAATAATAACAAAAACAGGCACTGCTTTTTGTATACGCCTTTTAATGGTAGCATTTAAAAATTTACCTAAATAAATGGCACTTGTCATTAGCGGTATGGTACCTAATCCAAAAACAAACATATACAGACTACCTTGTAGTGCATTGCTAGCTGCAATGGCTCCGAAAATAGCCATATAAACCAATCCACAAGGTAAAAACCCGTTTAAAAAACCAATGGTAAAAAAAGTATCTGCTGTTTTTTTCTTTAAGGCACTACCTAAAGCGCTTTTAACTTTGCCAATTAGTTTATATAAAGGTTTTGAAAAATTGTATTTAGAAAAAGTTTTGTAGGGCAATAAGATGGCTACAATCATTAATACTCCTATTACAATCGATATTTTTTGTTGAATTCCGAAGATATATAAACCTTTACCTACAAGTCCAAAAAACAAACCAATTAGACTGTAAGAAAAAAGCCTTCCGAAGTGATAGCTAAATATCTGAAATACTTTTTTAAAAGAATTTGAACGATCTACTGGCAACATAAAGGCTATTGGGCCGCACATTCCTACACAATGGAAACTTCCTAATAAACCAAATATGAGTGCAGACCAAAGCATTTAATAAACGATTTCTTGTTTAAATAAATATGCTTTTCCTTTGTATTTCCAATCAACTTTTAGATTCCAACGCCCTTCTAATAAGCGTTCTTTTGGGATTAATAGTGTATGGCTTTTTAATTGTATTGGTAATATAAAATCGAATGTTTTATTAGAAGGTCTGTATAGTATTACTTCTCCAGAAATACCATCATTACTCATCTCCTTCGGAAATTGTATGCGTAAACCTTCTTCGGTTCTTGTATAATCAACATTTATTGGTAATTGCTTTGCGTTTTGTTCTTTTTCAATATCATCTTGATACTGAAGTTCTTTTTCGTAATAATTTTTTGTAACCAAATCATGTTTGTATTTTTTATTGGTACTCATTGTTATTACAAAATATAAGATAAAACTTATAAAGAATACAAATGCGATAACGATTCCTGTTCCCCAGTTGATTTTCATAATCTAAAATTTTTAATAACTTCTTGGTGCCAAGAAGTTAACTTTTGTTGTTTCTATTAAAACATTGTCACTAAAAACATCTATAACTAATTTATTTTTATCGCTTTTTAAGTCTTTTTTGTCTATGACAATAAATAAGGTTCCTTCAGTAATACCTTGTTTTGGCACAAAAACATTTCCTGCATTAGAAACTACATTTACTTGACCTTTATGATTATGTAATTTAAAGGTAACGTTGTCAATTTGCTTCACTGTTTTATTTACCAATTTATAGGTAAATACATTACTTATGCCTGTTTCTCCTTTATGTTCGTAGAGCTGCCCTGGTAATCTTAAAACTACAGCTTCTACATCACTACGTAAAAACAACATTCCTGAAAGGACGCCTAACAAAATGGTTAATACAGCAATGTAACCTTTTAGTCTTGGTGTTAATTTAAACTTTTCTTTCTTTTCTATTTCATCTTCACTTGCAAATCTAATTAAGCCTTTTGGTAGCCCTACTTTATCCATAATGGTATCACATTCATCTATACATGCGGTACAGTTTACACATTCTAGCTGTGTACCATTTCTAATATCTATTCCGGTTGGGCATACATGTACGCATTGCAAACAATCTATACAATCTCCATTGCCAAGTTCTTGTCTGTCTTCATTTTTACGCCATTTTTTTCGACCATTTTCTCCTTCTCCTCTTACATGATCATAAGCTACAACAATAGATTTTCTATCTAGAAGTGCTCCTTGTAGCCTTCCGTATGGGCATGCTATAATACATACTTGCTCTCTAAACCATGCAAAGATAAAATAGAATACGGCTGTAAAAATTAATAGCGGAAAAAGCGTGTCTAAATGGTTTAAAGGCCCTTCTTTAATATATCTAATAAGACGATCACTACCTATTAAGTAGGCTAAAAAAATATTTGCTACTGTAAATGAAATTACTAAAAAGATAAACCATTTTAAAAGGCGTTTCTTTATTTTATCTGCATTCCACTCTTGCCGAGCTAATCGCATTTGCTTACCTCTATCTCCTTCTATCCAATATTCTATTCTTCTAAAAACCATTTCTAAAAAAATGGTTTGCGGACAAATCCACCCACAAAATACACGTCCAAATCCTACTGTGAAAAGCGTAATAAACACCACGCCAATAATCATTGAAATAACGAAAATATAAAAGTCTTGAGGCCAAAATGGCAAACCAAAAATATTAAATCTACGTTCTAAAATGTTAAACATTAAAAACTGATTACCATTCACTTTAATAAAGGGTGCAATGGCAAAGAAAGCTAACAAAAAATAACTAACTAGCTTTCGCTTATCATAATATTTTCCACTGGGTTTTTTAGGAAAAATCCAAGCGCGTTTTCCTTCTTTATCAATAGTTGCTATTGAATCTCTAAACACCTCTTTGTTAGTATTTTCCATTAATTTTATGTTTTATTATTATTAATAATAATTCTAAATATGCATTTATTAAAGCCAAAAAAAGTTTAAATGAACGCTGTAAGTGTTAGCTCTAATGAGTCATCTATTGCTACGTAAATTTAAACTTTTTGTCCTTCTACTTCTAAAAAGAAAGAAGGTTTATTCTTTCCAGATATCGCCTTCTGGGGCTTTGGCTCCTGCTCCAGGGGTAGTGCCTTGAAACTTTAACACATAGCTTGCTACTTGGGCAATTTGCGCTGGTTTTAAACTTCCTTTCCAAGGAATCATTCCTTTTCCTTTTCTTCCTCCATTGGCGATTGTTTTCATTACATTTTCTATTCCACCACCAAGAATCCAATTTTTATCTGTAAAATTTGGTCCTACTAAACCACCACCATCTGCTCTATGGCAAGCTGCACAGTTTGTTTTATATATTTTTTCGCCAGCGGCTAAATCTTCTTTACTTGTTAGAGCTTTTACTGTATTGGTCACAACAGCATCTGTAGTGTTCTCTTCTTTCTCAGTTATAGCTTCAGCTTCTTCTGTAGAAGTTTCTGTAGTGGCTTGCGTAGTAGTTTTTGGTGCTTCTGCCCCGTCTTCTGACCAAATATCTCCTTGTGGGGCTTTTGGTGCAGCTGGTGTAGTGCCTTGCAAGCTTAAAACATAACTTGCAACTTGCGCAATTTGTGAGGGTTGTAAACTTGATTTCCAAGCCACCATTCCTTTTCCATCACGACCTCCTTCTGTAATGGTATGAAATACATTTTTAATACCTCCGCCTAAAATCCAATATTTGTCTGTAAGGTTTGGCCCAATACCTCCACCTCCATCTGCTTTATGACAAGCAACACAGTTTAATTGAAAAATTTCTTTACCAGCATTGATATCTGATTGGTCTGTAAGTAATTTAACCGATTCGAAATCAATTAAATTTTTGGCTGTTTTTTTATAGGCTGCAATTGCTAAATTTGCAGTTTCATATTCTTTTTTTAATTCTACATATTGATTGTCACCATTAAAAACATGATACTTAAATAAATAAATAAAGGCAAAAATGATAGAAATATAGAAACTGTATTTCCACCATGGTGGTAAATCGTTATCTAATTCTCTAATACCATCATAATTATGATCTAAAATAATTTCGTGTTCTTCTTCAATAGGTTTACTAGCTACTAACTTTTTATAGGTTGTTTGTAACCAAGAAGGTTTTTGAGAAACAGCGGTACTTTCAGAAGTTAAACCTGAAGCTGAATCAACTTTCTTAAGGAGTTCGCTTTTAATATTAGCGCTTATTGAATTTCTTAGAAACAAGAATATTAAAATTAGAGCTAATAAGCCTAAAATCATTGGGTTTTTAAGAACTGTCAATCCTTTATATTCAAACAAGGTTTGTGCGCTTAAAACAACAAGTGCAAATATTCCAAGTGTTTTTGCTAAAATTGAGAAATTTTTCATTGGGTTCTTTTTAGTGTTTGTCGGTTATGTTATCTGCTTCTAGAGGTAAATTACTTACTTCTTTTATGTAGCCTTCTTTAGCTGTGATTACCCACCAAAACAAAGCAACAAAAAAAGTAAAAAATATAAGTAACGAAATTATAGGGTAAATTTCTACTCCAGCTATAGTTTCTAAATGTCCTTTAATAAATTTTAACATGACAACGGTTTTATTTTTGAGATTCTTTAACTTTAATATCTGTTCCTAATCGCTGTAAATAGGCAATTAAAGCTACAATTTCACGATCACGCATTTCTACAAAGTCAGCACCTCCTGCTTTCTTATCTGCTTCATAATTTTCTGCAAAATCTGGATCTGTATATAAACTTTTTTCAATTTCGGTTGCTTGTGCCTGCATTGATTTTTGGGCATTGCTTATTTCTTCTTCTGAATAAGGAACGCCTAGAGTTACCATGACTTTCATTTTCTTTTCTGTCATAGATTTATCTAATTTGTTTTTAACAATCCATTGGTATCTTGGCATAATAGAACCAGATGAGATACTTTGCGGATCATACATATGATTTAAATGCCAGTTATTAGAATATTTACCGCCTATACGATGTAGGTCTGGTCCTGTTCTCTTTGAGCCCCAAAGAAATGGATGGTCGTACACATATTCTCCTGCTTTTGAATATTCGCCATAACGTTCTACTTCACTTCTAAATGGTCTAATCATTTGTGAGTGACAACCTACACAACCTTCTCGTATATAGATATCTCGACCTTCTAACTCTAATGGTGTGTATGGTTTTACGCTACTAATAGTTGGTATGTTTGATTTTACCATGATGGTTGGTATGATTTGAATCATTCCTCCAATAAGGATTGCAATGGTTGCGTAAATGGTAAGTCTAACAGGCTTACGTTCTAACCATGTATGCCATCCTTCTCCTGCAACTCTATGTTTTGAAACATTTTTAAGTGCTAGTGCTTCTGCTAATTCATCTTCTACTTCACTTCCTCTTTTTATGGTTGCAATGACATTATAAACAAGAATGAACATTCCTGTAATATACAACGTACCTCCAATAGCACGCATCCAATACATTGGTATAATTTCTGTTACGGTTTCTAGAAAGTTACCGTAGGTTAATGTACCATCTGGATTAAATTGTTTCCACATACTTGCTTGTACAAAACCTGCAACGTACATTGGTAAAGTATACATGATAATCCCTAAAGTACCAATCCAAAAATGGGCATTTGCTAAAGATGTTGAGTATAATTTTGTTTTAAATAAGCGTGGCACCAACCAATAAATCATTCCGAAGGTTAAAAAACCATTCCAAGCTAAGGCGCCAACATGTACGTGTGCTATAATCCAATCTGTAAAATGCGCAATGGCATTTACACTTTTTAAGGACAATAATGGTCCTTCAAAGGTTGCCATACCGTACCCTGTTATGGCAACAACCATAAATTTTAAAACAGGATCTGTACGTACTTTATCCCAGGCTCCACGTAAAGTTAACAAGCCGTTTATCATACCTCCCCAAGACGGCATTAATAACATTACTGAGAAAGCAACTCCTAAATTTTGAGCCCATTCTGGTAATGCAGAATATAATAAATGGTGTGGCCCTGCCCAGATATAAATAAATATTAATGACCAGAAGTGTACAATTGATAGTCTGTATGAATACACCGGTCTATTTGCTGCTTTAGGCACAAAATAATACATAAGCCCTAAAAAAGGTGTTGTCAAGAAAAATGCTACTGCATTATGACCGTACCACCATTGCACAAGGGCATCTTGTACACCTGCATATACAGAGTAACTTTTTAAGGCGCTTACTGGTAATTCTAAACTGTTAAAAATATGTAAAACAGCTATGGTAACAAATGTGGCTATATAAAACCATATTGCTACATATAAATGACGCTGTCTTCTTTTAATCATTGTCCCAATAAGGTTAATCCCGAAGGCTACCCAAATTAAAGCAATTGCAATGTCAAAGGGCCATTCTAATTCGGCATATTCTTTTGTTGTTGTATATCCTAACGGCAGCGTTATTGCAGCTCCTACTATAACTAATTGCCAACCCCAAAAATTAAGATTGCTTAAAAAATCACTATACATTCTTGCTTTTAACAAGCGTTGGGTTGAATAATAAACTCCTGCAAAAATGGCATTTCCTACAAAGGCAAAAATTACGGCATTGGTATGCAATGGTCTTAAACGTCCAAAACTTAACCAAGATATTCCACTGGTGTAGTTTGGAAATAAAAACATAAAGGCTATCATTAACCCTACTGTCATACCTACAACGCCCCAAAGTATTGTTGCATATATGAATTTTTTTACGATTTTATTGTCGTAATAAAATTGTTGTAATTCCATAATTTATTTATTGTTTTTGGTTGTTAGTTTTGATTTTATTTTTTCCTTTTTTACAATTTCATCTTCAAATAGCATTCTAACCGATGGCGTATAACCGTCATCATACTGACCATTTTTTACTGCAAAAATAAAGGCTGCAAAAAAAACAATAGCAATGATGATACTAATTGATAATAGTAAATAAATAACGCTCATTTTGAAATCTAAAGTTGCTGCACAAAAATACGCATGTACAATTATTAAAAACATGACAATTATCATGTTTATGGTTTATTTATTTTTCTACCTACTAAGTTTGTTGCTAGCGTTGTAAAAATTACAACACTTATTGAACTTAAAGGCATTAATATAGCCGCAATAACTGGTTTTAACTGCCCTGTAACAGCAAAGTAAAGCCCTAAGGTATTGTATATAAATGATAATAGAAAACTCCACTTAATAATTTTTATTGCAGCTTTAGAAATTTTGATATAATCATACAATTTATCAAATTGTGAGGCATCTAAAATTGCATCGCAAGCAGGAGAGAAAACATTTACGTTTTCTGACAATGCAATACCAACATTACTTTGTGCAAGGGCTCCTGCATCGTTTAATCCGTCACCAAGCATTAGTATCTTTGCGCCTTCATCTTGATGGTATTTAATATAATTTAATTTATCTTCTGGTTTTTGATTAAATATTAGTTTTGTTTTTGCTGGCAGTATTTTTTTTAAATTTTCATATTCTCCTTCATTATCCCCAGACAAAATAACCAGATCAAAATGTGCTTTAAATTTGTTAAACAACTTTGAAAGCCCAGTTCTGTAGCTGTTATAAAAAGTAAATTTTCCTTTGTACACATTATTGGTGCTAATATGTACCGTTGTATTTAAGATTGCTGTTTTTTGTTTTTTTCCGACAAAATCTGCAGATCCTAATTTAATAGATTCATTTTTATGAGATGCTTCTATACCTTTACCTACATACTCTTGATATTGATCTAGGGTAATGATATTATTTTCTTCTAACAAATCATAAAGGGTTCTACTTAAGGGATGGTTTGAGCCTCTAAGTGTATTTTTTAACAATATTTCTTCTGATGATGACAAAACAGAACCTTCATATTTTGCTGTACTTTTTTTGTTAGAAGTAATGGTGCCTGTTTTATCAAAAATCAAGGTGTCTACAGCTGCTAGATGTTCTATAACACTAGCATTTTTCAAATAGAATTTAGATTTTCCGAAGATTCGAAGTAAATTTCCGAAGGTAAAAGGAGCCGCCAAAGCAATAGCGCAAGGACAAGCTATAATTAATACGGCAGTAAAAACATTGAGTGCCTTTGTGGCATCATTAATCAACCAAAAAGTAGTTGCCATAATGGCAATACTTAGCACAACGATTGTAAATTGTTTGCTTATAGTGTTTGTTAAAGAGGTAAAGGCTTCTTCTTTTGTATTGTTAAAAACATCGTTACTCCATAGTTGTGTTAAATAACTTTGCTCAACAGATTTTAAGGCTTCCATTTCTATAACTCCAGAAATTTGCTTTCCTCCTGCAAAAATTTTATCTCCAGATTGTTTGCTTACTGTTTTTGACTCACCCGTAACAAAACTATAATCTATAGATGCTTTTCCGTTAATTAAAATACCATCTACTGGGATTAACTCTTGATTTCTTATGAGTAAACGGTCTCCTTTTTTTATGTCGTATACTTGAATGGGTGTTTCTTTTTTGTCTAAAGAAATCTTGGTTACTGCAATAGGAAAATAGGACTTGTAATCGCGCTCGAAAGATAAAAATGAATAGGTTTTTTGTTGAAAAAATTTTCCAATCAACAAAAAGAAAACCAAACCGGTTAAACTATCAAAAAAACCAGAACCAAAATTAAATAAGATGTCTACTGTACTTCTTATAAAGAGGACTAAAATACCTAAAGAAATGGGGACATCTATGTTTAAAATCTTTGCGCGTAAACCTTTAAATGCTGAAATAAAATAATCTTGTGCTGCATAAAACACAACTGGCAACGAAAAAGCAAACATTAACCACCTAAAGACTATTTTATATTTTTCTATCCAAAAACCATTGACTTGAAAATATTCTGGAAAGGATAAAAACATTATATTTCCGAAGGCAAAACCCGCAATGCCTAATTTATAAATAAGGCTTCTGTTAACATTTGCTTTTCCTGTATTGTAATCTTCTAGACTTATATAAGGTTCGTAGCCTATAGCGCTTAGTAATAGAACTGCTTTTTTTAGTGAATAGTTTTTTGAATCATAAGTAAGACGTACTGTTTTCTTCCCAAAATTTACTTGCGATGTAGAAATGTCACTGTGTAATTTATGAAGGTTTTCAAGAATCCAAATGCAAGAGCTACAATGAATGTGTGGTATGTAAAATGTTACAATTTGGGTATTCCCATCATCAAATTCTACAAGTTTATCAATGATCTTCTGTTGTTCTAAAAAATCGTATTTCCCTTCAATTTCTTTGGGTGTTGTACCAGGTGCATTTTCTAAATCGTAGTAACATGTTAAATTATTTTCAGAAAAAATTTCATAAACCGTTTTACAACCATTGCAACAAAATGATTTATCATCATAACGAACTGTAGTAGCGTCGCAAATATCACCACAATGAAAACATGTTGTTTGATTCATATTTTAAGGCACTTACTGTTTATGTAACAAAAGTAGCTGATAAATAACAATAATTAGGTAATATTTGTTACATAATAGTGTAAATTTGCTGTTATATAAATCATTTTTTATGAGTAACTGCCAACAATGTATCATTAAACAGTTTAACGCCATCAAAGTTCTTAATGAGGATGAGTTAGAGCAAATTTCTTGCAATAAAATTGCGAAATCTTTTAAAAAAGGAGATGTACTTTTTAAAGAAGGAGAAGTTTTAAATGGTATTTATTGCGTTAGAAATGGAGCTTGCAAGTTATCAAAACTTAGTGCTAACGGTAAAGATCAAATCATTAAACTTGTCACTACAGGAAATATGCTTGGGCAGCGTTCTGTTGTTTGTGGTGAGAAAGCCAACTTAAGTGCTGTAGCGTTGACAGATATGAAATTATGCTATATTCCTAAAGATGAAATTGTAGAAATTCTACACAAAAACAGTAACTTTTCTTTTGAATTACTAAAAGTAATGGCACTAGATTTAAAAGATGCTGATGATATTATTGTTAACATGGCTCAAAAACCTGTTAAACAGCGTATGGCAGAAATGTTACTTTATATTGAAGATCAATTTGGTGTGGATGAAAACGCAATGCTTAATGTTGTTCTTTCTAGAGAAGATTATGCTAATATTGTTGGTACTGCTACAGAATCTGCCATTCGTATTTTGTCGCAATTTAAAAAAGATGGATTCATTGCTACGAAAGGAAAACATATTATCATTAAAGACAAAAAAGGCTTGCAAAGAATTGGGTAACAATTACTTTCGCCCTCTTTACCTAAACATTAACTGTTGGGTTTACTACCGAAGCACCTGAATAAAACACGAACTTTAATTAATCTCCAGCATCAAAATCATAGTTATACGGTTGTATAAACCTGAGTTCGACCTAAGGATTTAACAAAACAATGCTAATTGATTTGTATTTTCGGTTTCAAATTTGATACTTGGTTTTTTTTCTTGAAACGAATAGGCAATAAGACTTGCTACTAAATTGGTAATAAAGTTACCAAAA
>CAMZLD010000109.1 GCA_947311635.1 uncultured Flavobacteriaceae bacterium
ATTTTTTTGTTAGACAGTTTCATAGCACCACCACAGCGGTTAGCATCTAATTGAAGGCTAAATTGTGTTTCGCTTTCTAGTTTTAAAACCACATCATTCGTTTTTGGAATGTTATGATTGTTAATGACCAATTTATCTACTACCCAACTGGTGTCTAAAATTTGCTGTTTTTGTTTGGCGTTACAACTTGTTAAGATAAAAGCCAATAAAATGAGGTATAGATTTTTCATACGTTTGTTTATAATAGTTATTTCAAAAGCCGTACCAAAGTTAGTTTAAAACATGTTCATTAACCCATTTAAAACGTACCAAACCATCTTCATCAATATTTGTAAGTTTAACAGTGTGTAAGGTGTTTATTAAATCTGGATTCCAAGGGGCTTTTACTTTAACGTAATTTTGCGTAAAACCGTGTATAAAACCTGATTTGTTTTCACTTTCAAACAAAACTTTTAAAGTATTTCCTAATTGACTTTCATAAAAGGCTCTACGTTTTTTTACCGATAAAACGCGTAACATTTTACTGCGTTTTTTTCGTTTATTAAGAGGTACAACACCGCCCATAGTAATGGCTTCTGTATTTGGTCTTTCAGAATAGGTAAAGACATGTAAATAAGAAATGTCCATTTCATTGAGGTAGTTGTAGGTTTCTAAAAAATGCGCATCAGTTTCTCCCGGAAAACCAACAATAACATCAACACCAATACAGGCATTTGGCATTGTTTGTTTTATTTTTGACACACGTTCTGTATAGACTTCTCTTAAATAGCGACGTTTCATTTTTTTAAGCAAGGCATTGCTACCGCTTTGAAGTGGAATGTGAAAATGTGGTACAAATCGCTTAGATTGTGCTATAAAGGCAATGGTTTCATTTTTTAATAGGTTAGGTTCTATAGATGAAATACGCAACCTACTTATACCTGCTACTTTGTCTAATGCTTGTACCAAGTCAAAGAAAGTATGTTCGTGTTTTTTATTACCAAATTCACCTTTTCCGTAGTCACCAATATTAACACCCGTCAATACAATTTCTTTAATGCCTTGTTTAGAAATTTCTTTGGCATTTTTAAGTACATTTTGCAAGGTGTCACTTCTAGAAATACCTCGCGCTAACGGAATGGTGCAATAGGTACATTTATAATCACAACCATCTTGTACTTTTAAAAAGGCACGTGTTCTGTCTCCAACGGCATAAGATGATACATAAAAATCGGCATCTGCTATTTCGCAAGAATGTACTTCTCCTAGATCATTTTTAGATAAATCGTTGATATAGTCGGTTACTTTAAATTTTTCTGAAGCACCTAAAACCAAATCAACGCCATGTACATTTGCTAATTCTTCGGGTTTTAACTGTGCATAACAACCAATGGCAATAATAAATGCATTTGAATTTTTTTTCAATGCATTTTTTACGATGCTTTTAAAACGTTTGTCAGCATTATCTGTTACAGAGCAGGTGTTTATGACATATATGTCAGCTTTTTCTTCAAAATCAACTCGTGTATAGCTCTTTTTTACAAAATCTCTTGCTATGGTAGAAGTTTCAGAAAAATTTAATTTACAACCTAAGGTATAAAATGCGACTTTTTTTTGTGCCATGATTACTGTACATTTATAAGCACAAATTTACAACAATCTAAATGATATTTGAAACCGAAAGACTACGTGTTCGGAAATTAAGATTAACCGACTTAAACCCCTTTCATGCCATGCAAAGTGACATGCAGGTTATGCAATATATTACAGGCCAAGTTGCTAGTTTAGATCAAAGTAAAGCAAAACTCAAAGCTTGGATTGATCGTTATCAATCTAAAAAAATGGAATGGCCTTTTGCCGCAGAATTAAAAGCTTCGGAAACTTTTATTGGTATTTGCGGAATTATTGAAGCCAATGAGATTGGCTATCGTTTTATACCTACCTTTTGGCATAAAGGTTATGGAACTGAAATTTTAAAAGGATTGATAGGTTATGCCAAACAATTAGGCTTAAAAGATTTAAAAGCCGAAGTTATTATAGAAAACAAAGCATCATTTCGACTTTTAAAAAATGCGGGTTTTACAATTGTTGAAGAAAAACTTTGCATAAATACACAATTACCAGAATATTTAATGACATTACAACTATGATGAAAAATGCACCCACAAAGGCACAATACGCCGTAATTTTTATTTCAGAATTAAAAGAAAATATTGAAGGCTATGCGGAAGAAGCTGCCAAAATGGAAGCACTTGTAAAGCAACAAAAAGGTTTTGTTGGCATGGAGTCTGTTAGAGATGTAAAAGGAATTACCGTTTCGTACTGGGAAAGTCTAGATGCCATAAAAGAGTGGAAAATGCAAGAGGCACACGCACAAGCACGCTCTAAGGGTACCAATAGTTTTTATAAAAACTATAAAGTACAGGTTTGTAAAATTGAAAGAGCGTATGAATTTGGTATGTAGTAAATGGTATTTTTCAGTTTTTAGTTCTCTATTGTTACTTGTAAGTTTGCTTTTTACTGCTTGCTCTAAACAGCAAAGTTCTTTTACAGATAATGATGTGTTTCGGTATAATGAGCATGCAAATATTAGTTCTTTAGACCCTGCTTTTGCAAAAAACAATGCCAATATTTGGGCTGTAAATCAGTTGTTTGAAGGCTTGGTGCAGTTAGATGATTCGCTACATGTGCAACCTGCAATTGCAAAAAATTGGAAAATTTCTCAAGACGGAAAAATCTACACTTTCAATCTTAATAAAAACATTTTTTTTCATAAACATATACTCTTCGGAAAAGATAGTACAAGAGCTGTTGTAGCTCAAGATTTTGTATATAGTTTTAATAGATTGCTATCCAAAAAAGTGGCTTCTAGCGGTAAATGGGTTTTAAATAATGTAGCAACTTACCAAGCTGCAAATGATAGTACGTTTGTTATTCAGTTAAAAAAGCCATTTCCACCATTTTTAGGTTTGTTGGCAATGAAATATTGCTCGGTAGTACCTAAAGAAGCTTTAGAATTCTTCGGAAATGATTTCCGTTCACACCCAATTGGTACAGGACCATTTAAGTTTAAACTTTGGGTAGAAAACACCAAATTAGTCTTTAGAAGAAACCAAAATTATTACGAAAAAGATAGTGTAGGAAATAGTTTGCCTTATATAGAAGCGGTAGCTATTACCTTTTTACCAGATAAGCAAAGCGAATTTTTACAATTTGCACAAGGTAATCTTGACTTTATTTCAGGTCTAGATCCTTCTTATAAAGACGATTTATTAACGGTAGATGGCAAATTACAAGCGCGTTATAAAAATAGGATAAACATGCAACGCAGTCCGTATTTAAATACCGAATATTTGGGTGTTTTTTTAGAAGACAAAGCCGCATCTGTACATTCTATTTTGATACGTAAAGCCATTAATTATGGTTTTGATAAAACAAAGATGATTCTGTATTTACGCAATGGTATTGGTATACCCGCAGTACATGGTTTTATTCCGAAGGGATTACCAGCGTTTAATTCTCTTAAAGGCTATGAATTTAATCCAGAAAAAGCCAAAGCTTTGGTAACGCAATATCAAAAAGAAACAGGTAAAAAAAACGTACATATTACCATTGCAACCAATGCACAATATGCAGATTTGTGCGAGTATATACAAAAGCAATTACAAGCCATTGGTCTTGAAACAAAAATTGATGTACTGCCACCGCCAGTATTGCGAAGCGATAAAAAAGCAGGTAAATTACCTGTTTTTAGGGCAAGTTGGGTTGCAGATTATCCAGATGCAGAAAATTATTTATCATTATTTTACAGTCCAAATTTCACACCCAATGGACCAAATTATACGCACTTTAAAAACACTCAATTTGATCGATGGTATGAACAATCAATAAGCACAACAGATACACAAAAACGCTTAAAACTTTACCAACAAATGGATAGCTTAATAGTAGCAAAAGCGCCTGTTGTACCTTTGTATTATGATGAGGTGGTGCGCTTTACTCAAAAAAATATACGCGGTTTAGGTATGAATCCTGTTAATTTGTTAAAGCTGAAAAGGGTTAGGAAGAAGTAAATCTTTTAGATTGCTTTTCATTATTTGGTGAAATTAAGTCTTTACTTTTTTTTCTAATGGCGAATCGGTTTTATATCTTTAGTCAAACACGAACAACCTTTTAATGCACAGCAATTCTCGCCATAATAGGAAAGTGGTCAGAGTACTTTACTTTGTAAGTTTTAAAATGGTTGACTTCAATTTTTGAATCTACCAAGATAAAATCAATACGTAATGGTGCCCAGTAATTAAAAGTACTTCCAAAACCTTGACCAGCAATTTCAAAAGCATCATTTTTAGCTGCTTTTAATTGTTTGTAAGCCCAAGAAAAAGCGGTATTGTTAAAATCGCCGCAGGTAATAATTTTGTATTTGCACTTTTTTTGATGTGCCAATATTTGATGAACTTGTACCGCTTGTTTTTTAAATGCATTTTTAAGGCGACCAATTAATTTATCACTAGTTGCTTGACCAAAATTTTGCTTATTGGGATTGATTTTAAGCGATTCTAAATGAATGTTATAAACTCTAAGAGTATCTTTATCTTTAACAATATCTGCAAAAATGGCATTGTTGCTAGAGTTTTTAAAATCTAATGAGCCGGTCTTAATAATTTGATATTTAGAGTAAATAGCCTGTCCAAATGAGCTTTGTTCATTTCTGCGTTTTACATATTTATACGGAAAGTTTATTTCTTCTTTTTGTTTCGGATCAAACTCTTGAAAACAAATAATATCAGGTTTTTTTTCGCTTATAAAATCAAAAATTTTTGTCTTTACATTGTCTTCTTTAATCCAGTCATATAAATTAAATAAACGCACATTATAAGACATAATTTTGGTGTCTTTTTCTTGAAGCACTTTTTTGTCTTCAATCTTATATAAGCTTGTAATTTGCTGATATCCTATTGCTAGTATGACGAAAGATAAGAAAAATTGTTTTTTAAATTTTACGAGCCAATATATTAAAAATAAGATGTTTATTACAATTAATAAAGGTGCTAATAAACTTAAAACCGCAAGTATTGGTAATTTTTCTGGCGAAATAAAAGGCAAAGCATAGCTAATCAATAAAGCAAAGCCAACTATTGAGTTTAGTAGAAAAATGAATTTGTTTGGTAGACTAAGTTTTTTCATACTCTATTATTTCCAGCTTTAAATAAAAAGTCTTTGTCTTCTTTGCTTAGACTTTCATATCCAGATTTGCTAATTTTATCTAAAATTTGATTTATTTTTTGTTGTTTACTTGCTGTTGTTTTTCTTTTAATATTTTTAGACGATTTGTAAACAGTCTTTAAATGAGTTGGTTTTTTTTTGCTACGATGCAGTGTAGTGCCAAGCGTTTGCAATTTTGTAAATGGTTTACTTAAATCTATTCCTTTTGTTAAAAGTAATTTGGTGAATATAAAACCAATTAAAGCTCCACCTAAATGAGATAGTTGTCCGCCTTTGTTTTCGGCACCAACTTGCAATAAGCTAAGTCCAATCCATATTGCAGCAAGCACCCATAATTCAACGCTTCCAATAAAACGTAAACGTAGGTTGTAATGTGGTATTTTTGTAGCTATCGCTACAAAAACAGCTGTAGCAGCTGCAGAAGCACCAATGAGAATACCTTCTTGAATTCCGAAAAAGAAAAAAGCGGCGCCAGCCAAGATTCCGAAGCTATAAACAGCAATAAACTGCGTATCGCTAAAAAAATCAAGAAATAAATTGCCAATATAAAACAAAACAATAAGATTTGATAATAGGTGAAAAAGATCTTGATGTATAAATGCGTAGGAAATCAATGACCATGGCTTTAAAATAAACAAAGCGCTATTGGCAGGAAATGCCAACCAATTCAGAATCTTATGTTGAGATAATAGCGCAATAAAAAACACGGCAATATTGATGTAGATTATTTTTTCTACAATACTTGCATTGCGATATGCCGTTTGTATGTCTTTTAGAAAATTCATTTTATTAGTCCCAACGGGTATGATTCATGCTGTTTTTTTTCCAGTAAAAAGCAATGATAAAGCCAATAATAGCACCGCCAACATGTGCAAAATGTGCAACATTTCCAATAGAGTATTTGGTAATACCAAAGAATAAATCACTCGCAATAATTAAAGGAATAAAATATTTTGCGGCAATAGGTACTGGAAAGAAAATGAGTGCAAGTTTGGCATTTGGATACATTAACCCAAAAGCGACTAATACACCATAAACGGCACCAGATGCACCAACGGCTTGTCCATGGTAATTGGCGTAAAATTCTGTCATTTCAGTTTTCGGAATTGTGATGAGTGTATCATTATAAGTGCCAGAATTTAGTATTTGTTGTATGTCATTGGTAGATATACCTAGACCTATGAGTTGATTATAAACATTATTAAATTGGTAATAATTTACAAGTGTGTAAATGATACCAGCGCCTAAACCTGCAGAGATAAAGAAAAATAAAAACTTATTACGCCCCCAAATGCGTTCTAGAGGTGTTCCAAATGCCCAAAGCGCATACATATTAAATAATATATGCATAAACATGGTTTGGCTATGCATAAACATATGTGTAAGATATTGCCAATAACCAAACTCAGGGTTTTTAGGAAAATGTAAGGCAAATAAGCTTTGTAAATCAATGCTTGTAAGTAATTTTGGCGCAATGTATAAAATTACATTAATAATGATTAAATGCTTTACCGCTTCGGTGATTTTTTGATTCATTTCTTAAAATTTCTTGTTTATTTCATCGATATTTATTGAGATGAATGTAGGTTTTCCAAACGGAGATTGATTGGGCTCTTTACATAAAAACAACTTGTTTAAAATATCTTCTTGTTCTTTGTTGTTTAATGATTTTCCTACTTTAATTGCGAGGCTTTTAGACAAGCTTTTTGCCATCATGTCTAGTAGACTAAAACTACTTTCTGGTAAATCTTGTTGTAAATTAAAGAGTAATTCTTCTATAATTTGTTGTGTTTTTTCTGTAGGAAAACCAACTGGTAGTCCTTTAATAAAAATTGCTTCTGTGGCTATTTTTTCAAATTCAAAACCAATGGCTTCTAAATCGGGTTGTAGTTGTTTTATTTGAATAATTTCACTTTTGCTAAAGTGTAGGTTTAAAGGAAATAATAATTGCTGACTTGTGGCTTCTGAAATGGTTAAATTACTTAAAAAAGATTCGTATAAGATACGCTCATGGGCACGTTGTTGATGAATGTAAACAATGCCAGATTTAATGGTGCTAACAATATATTTTTGATGTAATTGTAGTGTTTTTCCGTTGGCAGTATCTTCTTCAAGAAGTGTAGTATTTAAAGGCGTGTCTAAGTTAACTTCAATATCTTGAATTTTTTGAACATCTTTATCTAAATGATTGTATAACGTTTCCCAATTTTGTGTGGGCTTTACTAAATGTTGTTTAGAAAAGCCTTTGCTTGGGGTTGCAATTTCATCTTTAAAAGGGTTGTAACTACGATCTACTTCTATGGTAGGCGAATTACTGGGCTTGTTTTTAAAACCGTAAGGGATGTCTAAAGAAGCGTCACGATTAAAATCTAACAAAGGCGCTACATTGTATTGTCCTAAACTATGTTTTATTGTAGAACGCAATATTTGATAAATAATTTTTTCGTTACTAAATTTTACTTCTGTTTTAGTAGGATGAATGTTTATGTCTATTTCTGAAGGTGTTACACTTAAAAATAAAAAATATGTTGGATGAAAACCAGCTGGCAATAAAGTTTCAAATGCATTGGCAACAGCATGGTGTAAATAAGGACTTTTAATAAAACGATTGTTGGCAAAAAAGAATTGCTTTCCTCTTTTTTTCTTTGCAAATTCTGGTTTTGCTATAAAACCTTCTATGGTTACAACATCTGTTTGCTCATTAATAGGTACTAATATTTCATTTGTTTTTTTTCCGAAGAGTGCTACGATACGTTGTTTAAGATTAGCGATTTTTAAATTAAATTCTTCTTTATTGTTATTAAATAATACAAATGAAATGTTTGGATGTGCTAGTGTTATACGATGAAATTCGTCCATAATATGACGCATTTCAACAGTGTTAGATTTTAAAAATTTACGTCTGGCTGGAATATTGTAAAACAAAT
Organism: uncultured Flavobacteriaceae bacterium; assembly: GCA_947311635.1. Lineage (GTDB taxonomy): Bacteria > Bacteroidota > Bacteroidia > Flavobacteriales > Flavobacteriaceae > CAMZLD01. Next base: position 8,133 of record CAMZLD010000109.1, read on the forward strand.
TTTTAACAGCGATTGATGTGCCTGTTGGTGTTGATATAACGGTTTGTGATACAATAGTACTGCCTTCAATTTTAATTTCTGTGCCTACTTCTTGGTTTTCTTGTTTTGTTTTAAGTGTTACATGAGCAATGGCTGCAATAGATGCCAATGCTTCTCCGCGAAAGCCTTTGGTGTTTAATTTGAATAAATCTGCTGCTGTTTTAATTTTTGAAGTGGCATGACGTTCAAAACTAAAACGTGCATCGGTTTGGCTCATACCAATACCATTATCTATTACTTGAATAAGTAATTTACCCGCATCTTTAATAAGTAGTTTTATGTTTGTTGCTTTGGCATCTATGGCATTTTCTAATAATTCTTTAACAACAGAAGCTGGGCGTTGAACAACTTCTCCTGCAGCAATTTGATTGGCTACATGATCTGGTAATAATTGAATGATATCTGCCATTAAAAAAGCGTGTGTAAATCTAAAACATAAGCAGCCAAGCCGACCAATATTGCTATAATGATGGCTAGTCTTAACGTTGATTTTCTATCGGTAGCAAAAGATTTTTGACGGTTCCAACTTGATCTTAAATCGTTTTTTGAAAGACTAATTCGTTCAATGGTTTCTTCAGTGTTTAGGTTTCCGTGGTATTTTTGCTCTAATTTTTTAATACGTTCTTTACGCTCATTATAATAACGAGGTGTATAATTAAATACATAATGTTGACGTGGTTTAAAAGCTTTTCCAAACATGATTTTAGATTTTCGGTTCTGTAAGTTTGCTACAAAAGTAATGCCGAAATACACACTGTTGATGCATCAAAAATACTGAAATATTTTTAATTCATAAGCGGTTTTTACGGCTTATTATTAAAACGGAAATATTAGAGATTTTAGAATTAAGGTATTTGAAGACTTGCCATTTTAATAGCTGCAACTGCGCATTCTACACCTTTATTACCGTGCTTACCACCAGAGCGGTCAATAGATTGTTGTTTGTTATTGTCTGTTAAAACACAAAAAATAGTAGGTGTTTTACACTGAATATTCAAATCCATAATGCCATTGGTAACTCCTTGACACACAAAATCAAAGTGTTTGGTTTCGCCTTGAATAACACAACCTATTGCAATAATGGCATCGTATTTTTGTGTGTTTAGCAAAAATTTAGCACCATAGACCAATTCAAAAGAGCCTGGTACATCAATACGATGAATGTTTTTTTCTAAAGTACCACAGTCAATTAGGGTTTCTTGAGCACCTTTAAATAGATTTTCGGTAATGTCATTATTCCATTCAGAAACAACAATCCCAAACCGAAGATCTTTCGCGTTTGGGATTGTTGTTTTATCGTAGCTTGATAAATTAGTAGTTGCCATAGCTAATTATTTGGTTGCATATTTGGCACTACTTATATATTTATCTATATCCTTAGCTTCAGAAGCATTCGGAAATTCATTTTTAATACGTGTAAAATATTTTAAGGCTTCATCATTCTTGCCTAACTCCATTGCTGTATTTGCAGCCTTGAATAAAAAAAGTGGAGTAGAAAACGCATTTGTTTTCATCGTTGCCGCCTTTACATAATAGGTTAAGGCATCTGTTGGTTGATTAATATCTGAAAAAGCATCACCAATAGCGCCTTTTGAGATAGGACCCAAAGCCTCATCTTCTGCCTCAAAATCTTCCAAAAAGTCAATACCTTCTTGGTATTTTCTCATTTTTAAATAAGAAACCCCAGCATAATAAGAAGCTAAGTTACCTGCTTTTGTGCCACTATATTTTTGTGCAATATCTACAAACCCATATTTTCCGTCAGCACCATTTAAACCTAAAGTTAATAATGAATCAACAGCTACTGTTGCAGTTACTGCTTGATCGTAATATTTTCTAGGAAATGCCAAAGCATCTGCAGCTTTTTTCTCTTTTGGCGCAACAACTATTTTTTGATATGCTAGATAACCTAAAATACTTGCTACTACTAAGCCTAAGATGATAAATATATTTTTTTGATTTTTAATTACCCAAGCTTCTGTTTTTGAAGCGGATTCATCCAAATTTCTAAAAACTTCTGCTGTTGCAGAGTTTTGTTCTAACGTATCTATATTTTCAGTTGCTTTTACGCGCTTTTTTGTTCCTCTTTTTTTGTATGTTGCCATTTCTTCAAATTTGTAGGCGCAAAAATAGGTTTTTTAATTGAAAACTAAAAGCCGATTATTCGCAAAATTTCAATAATTTGCAATTTCTTTGCAAAAAAGAAATACAATTTATGTTTCTAGAAAAATTATTACTGGTAAATTATAAGAATATTGTGTCTAATAGTTTTGAATTTGATGCAAAAATAAACTGCTTTGTTGGTAATAATGGAGTTGGTAAAACCAATGTCTTAGACGCTATTTATTACTTGTCTAATGCTAAAAGTTACTTTAATGCAGTGGCAACTCAAAACATACGCCATGATGAAGATTTTTTTATGATTGAAGGTACTTATGCTATCAATGAAAGAAAAGAAATCATAGTTTGTAGTTTAAAACGTGGTACCAAAAAAGTAGTGAAGCGCAACGGAAAAAACTACGAGCGTTTTTCTGATCATATTGGTTTTTTACCTTTGGTAATTATTTCTCCTGCAGATCGCGATTTAATTACAGAAGGAAGTGACATGCGTCGTAAATTTATGGATGCTGTAATTTCACAATCAGACAAGCAGTATTTAAAAACTTTAATACACTATAATAAAGTACTATCACAGCGTAATGCACTGTTAAAATATTTTGCTGCAAATCAAACCTTTGATGCATTAAATTTAGATGTTTATAATGCGCAGTTAAACACCTTCGGAAAAGAAATTTTTAATAAAAGAACGGCTTTTCTTGAAGCTTTTATTCCTATATTTATAGAACGTTATAAAGCAATTTCTAACGGAAAAGAAAGCGTAAATTTGGTGTATAAAACGCAGTTAAAGGAATCTGATTTAGTAACTTTGTTAGACTTGCATTTACAGCGTGATAGAATATTGCAATACACAAGTGTTGGTATACATAAAGACGATTTAATGTTTGAAATTGGTGGTCATTCTGTAAAAAAGTTTGCAAGTCAAGGGCAACAAAAATCGTATCTTATTGCATTAAAATTGGCACAATTTGATTTTATAAAAAAACAAGCAAAAGTAACGCCCATTTTACTATTAGATGATGTTTTTGATAAATTGGACGAAACAAGAGTTTCTCACATTATAGCACTTGTGCAACAAGATGATTTTGGGCAATTGTTTATTAGTGATACACATAAAGAACGAACAGAGGCTGTGGTTAAAAAAACAAACCAATCGTATAAAATATTTAGTTTATAATGGCAAAAAGAAGTGCAGAATTCCATTCTATAAAAGACTTGATGAAAACGGTTATTAAAGAAAATAACTTAACTAAAGGAATGCGCCAAATTTATGTAAAAGACGCTTGGTTGCTTGTTATGGGCAAAGGCATACAAAGTCATACCCAAAAAGTTTCTTTGCAAGGAGCCACTTTGTTGGTAGAACTTAAATCTGCTGTTTTAAGAGAAGAATTAAGCTACGGAATTGATAAAATTCGTATTATGATGAATGAAGCCTTAGGTGAAGAGTTAATTAAAAAAGTGCGTTTATTATGAATGTAACAACCATTGTAATTATTATTTTAGCACTTCATTTTGTAGTGGGTTTTGGGTATTTAATTTATAAGCTTTCACCTAGAAAAGAAGACAAGAAAAAAGAGGAATAGTTATTCTTCTTTCACAGCTCTGCGTAAGATACTAACGGGATGCTGACTTTCTCTTTTAGTGCCATCATAAATTTGATGGCGACAACTTGTTCCTGTAGCTGTTATTTCAATATCTTTTGCCGTTTTTCTGATTTTAGGAAACAAAGAATCTTCACCAACTTTCATGCTAATGGCGTAATGTTCTTTTTCATAACCAAAAGATCCTGCCATGCCACAGCACCCAGCGTTTATAATAGTTGGATTGTAATTTGTTGGAATATTTAACATATCAAAACTATCCTTACTTGAGCCCAATGCTTTTTGATGACAATGCACATGTATTTTTATTTGTTTTTTAGTACTTGTAAATTGAGCTGCTTTAATGTTTCCTTTTTTAAATTCTAAGGCTATAAATTCATCAATCAAAAAGGTGTTTTTTGCTATTTTTTTTGCAGAAATAGTGTCAGTTGCTAATCGCAGATATTCATCTCTAAAGCTTAAAATGGCAGAAGGTTCAATACCAATTAAAGGTGATTTTTCTGAAACCAAATTTTTAAAAACAGAAATATTTTCATTACAAACTTGTTTTGCTTGTTCTAAAAAACCTTTTGAAATAAAACTACGCCCACTTTGTGCATGGTTTTTAAGGATTACTTGGTATCCTAAATGTATAAGTAATTGTATGGTGTCCTTTCCTACAGAAACATCATAATAATTTGTAAATTCATCACAAAATAAATAGATTTTACTATGAAATGTAGCTTTTAATTCTAACTTCTTTTGATTTTGAGAATACCATTTTTTTAGTGTCTTTTTTTCTAATTTCGGAATGCTTCTTTGTGTGGCAATTCCGAAGCTACGTTTAGCTAAAGTTGTATTTAATAACGCATTGGTTAATCTTGGAAAAACACTTCCTAATTTGTTGTATTTAACATTGTTGGCAAACATTTTAGTCCTAAAATCTGGCTTATTTTCTTTTTGATAATTGTATAAAAATTCTGCCTTTAAAGTCGCAACATCAACATTGCTTGGGCATTCACTTGCGCAAGCCTTACAACTTAAACAGAGGTCGAAAACTTTTTTTAAATCGGCATTGTCAAATTTATTTTCTTTTGTACTATTTGTTAAGACTTCGCGCAGTGTATTAGCACGTGCTCTTGTAGTGTCTTTTTCATTTTTTGTGGCTTTGTAACTAGGGCACATTACACCTCCAGCTTCTACAGATTTTCTACAATCTCCAGAGCCATTACATTTTTCTGAAGCGCGTAAAATGCCTTTAGAATCACTAAAATTAAAAAAAGTTTTTATTTCTGGTTCTTTTCTATCAACTTCATAGCGCAAGCTCTTATCCATAGGGAAGGCGTCTACAATTTTACCTTTATTAAAAACATTATTGGGGTCGAATGTTTTTTTAATGCGTTTTAAAAGTTGGTAGTTTTTTGCGCCAATCATAAGTGGAATAAAACTAGCGCGTACGATACCATCACCATGTTCGCCACTAAAAGAACCTTTGTATTTCTTTACCAGTTTTGCCGTTTCTGTGGTAATCTTTTTAAACAAAACAAGGTCTTCTTGTTTTTTTAAATTAAGAATAGGGCGGAGGTGTAATTCTCCAGCACCGGCATGTGCATAATACACTGCCTTTTGTTTAAACCGTTGCATTAAGGCGGTAAATTCTTCAATATAATTAGGTAAATCTTCTACTTTTACGGCAGTGTCTTCTATGCAAGCAACGGCCTTTTTATCACCAACAATATTTCCTAATAGACCCAGACCTGCTTTACGGAGTTCTAGTGCTTGGTTAATTTCTTTTCCTTTTAAAATAGGAAAGGCATATCCAAATTGTTGAAGTTTTAATGCGTCAATAAGTTTTATTGTTCTATTGGTTGCTTCTGCCATGCTATTGTCTTTAATTTCTAACAATAAAATTGCAGCAGGATCTCCTTGTACAAAAAATCTATTTTTTTCTTGCTCGCGATTGTTTTTGGTGCAATCTAAAATGGTCTTGTCCATCAGTTCGCAAACATCTAAGTTGTGTTTCATTGCTATAACAACTGCTTCTAAGCTTTCTTTAATACTTTTAAAATGTACAGCAAGCATGATGTTATGCTTTGGCGGAAGTTTGTCTAATTGTAAGGTTATTGCTGTAGTAAATGCAAGAGTACCTTCGCTACCACAAAGTAATTTAGAGAGATTGATTGTTGACGTGTTTCCTCCAAATAGATTTGAATTTAATAATTCATCTATTGCGTAGCCTGTATTTCTTCTATGTATGGCTTTGTCTGGGAATTGTTTATGAATTTCTTCTTGGTTTTCTTTTACAGATAATTCTTTGTAAATGTTTTTGTAAATGTTTCCTTCTAAAGTGTTGGTTTTTGTTTTTTCTTTGAATATTTCTGAATTTATTTCAGAAAAAACAACTTGAGAGCCATCGCTTAATATTGTTTTTAAAGAAAGTACTTTATCTCTTGTAACGCCGTATTTAATTGAAGTTGTTCCCGAAGAATTGTTACCTACCATACCGCCAATCATACATCTGTTTGAGGTAGATGTATTGGGACCAAAAAATAATCCATAAGGTTTTAGAAATCTATTTAAATCGTCTCGAATAACACCCGGTTCTACAGTTATTGTTTTTAATTGTTTATTAAAATCTAGAATATTGGTAAAGTGTTTAGATATGTCTACAACAATACCATCGCCAACACATTGACCTGCTAGTGAGGTGCCTGCGGCTCTGGGTATTAAAGTAATGTTATTTTTAGACGCAAATGCAATGATTTTTTGAAGATCGTTAACATTTTTTGGTAGCGCTACAGCTATAGGTATTTTTCTATATACTGAAGCATCTGTTGCGTAGAGGGTTTTGTGTAAAGAATCAAAAAAAAGCTCTCCTTGTAAGTCTGAGGAAAGCTTTTGTAATTGTTTTTTTAATTGTTGCATCAAGAAACTTGTTCGCCATTTTTTATGGCAGTTTTACTTTGTAAAAGTACGACTTTATTGTCTTTATTTACAATACCAAGTATTAAGCATTCACTCATAAAATTTGCAATTTGTTTTGGTTTAAAGTTAATTACTGCCGTAACTTGTTTGCCTGTTAATTGCTTAGTTGTATATAAATCTGTGATTTGAGCGCTGGATTTTTTTATACCTAAACCGCCAAAATCTATCTCTAATTGATAGGCTGGCTTATGTGCATTTTTAAAATCTTTTGCTTTTATTATTGTACCAATACGTATATCAATTTTTGTAAATTCTTCAAATGTGATTTTAGGCTTTAGTTTATTCATCAATTACAATAAATTCGGTTCTTCTATTAAGTAAATATTCTTCGTTGGTACATTTTACACCATTGGTACAATGGTTAACAGGTTTTGTCTCTCCATATCCAACACTCGTAATTCTATCTGCACTAATACCGTGTCTTACTAGATAGTTTTTTGATGATTTTGCACGATTTTTGGATAGTATCATATTGTATTTATCAGGTCCACGACTATCTGTATGTGAAGTTAATTCTATTTTAATGGTTGGGTGTTTTTTCATAATATCAACAACTTTATCAAGTTCAATAGCAGCTTCTCTTACTATTTTATATGCATCAAAGTCAAAATGGATAGGATTCGTAATAATTTTTTTAACACCTTTTTCTTCAACAAATTCTTGGGGATCTTCTAATGTAATATCTACCACTAATTCTTTAGAATCTTCACTAGTTGTTTTAACTTCTACGGTTTTATCTAGATAGCCTAACGATGAAGAAAATAGAATATAGCTATCATCACATTTTACTTTAAATGTATAAAATCCAGTATTATCTGTTAATACTGAATTGAGTTCTTTACCTTCTTTAACTAATTTTACGACAGCATTGGAAATTTCTTTCAACGTTTTTTTGTCAATCACTTTTCCTTTTAGCGTTTGATAACAAACCATACTTTCTAATGAAATGTCTTTGACTATTTCTTTAGCGTCATACGTATTGGTTGTTATCAAGCTTTCACTTTCTGCATAGTTTTCTTTAGAAGCTAGAATTTTATACGTGGAATCACATTTTAACTCAAAAAAGTAGGAGCCATCTACATCAGATTTGATACGATCTACTTCTTTTCCTTCTACAGTTAAAACTGCGGTAGCACCTGTAATTGTTTTCAATGTTTTTTTATCAAGTATTTTACCACTTACTACTTGATTACACGACATTGGTTTTAAAGTAATGTCTTTTTCTAAATTGTTGTTACTATTGTCATTAGTAGTAAATTTATAGGTATTATTGGTATATTCATGTTTTGTAACTTTTATTAGATAGTGAGTGTTACAATCTAAATCAAATTGGTATGAACCGTTTGTCTTTGTTGTTATGGTTTTAATTACTTTATGTAAACTGTTATCTTCTAATAACTCTACAGTTGCATTGGCAATTGGTTGTTGGTTTTTTTCATCTTCAATAATACCTTCAATTTTTTGATTACAAGCAATGGTATAGGTGTAGATGTCAACATCACCTTTACCACCTTTTCTTGTGGAAGAAAAATAACCAAAACGCCCTTTTTGATCTGTAATATAGGCAAAGTCATCTCTTTTACTATTAAAGTCGCCTTTTAATGCTTTTACTTCGGAAAAAGTATTGTCATCATTTAGTTTTGCTTTGTAAATATCAAGGCCTCCTTTACCTTTATGACCATCTGAAGCGAAATACAAAATGTTATTTTTGGTTAAAAAAGGATACATTTCACGTTTTTCAGTGTTGATATTTGCACCTAGATTTATGGCTTCTCCGTATGTGCCGTCAGGGTTAATGGTTGCCATGTATAAATCATAGCTTCCGAAGGTATCATTTTTGTTAGAACTAAATAATAATTTAGTACCGTCTTGGCTTATTTGAGGGTTTTGTACAGAATATACATCACTGTTAAAAGGAATTTCTTGAATATTGGACCATTTATTTCCTTTACCGATGGTTGCTTTAAATATTTTTTTATTTCGCTTTTTTAAAGAATCTAATACAAATACACCGTTGTAATATGATGCTTTTGTAAAGTAAACAGTCTTATTGTCTGGAGTAAAGGCAATATCATTTAAAAAGATATCTTCATTTGTAATATTACTAAACAACTCATCTTTAATTATTTTTCCATTTTTTCTATAAGTACCTAAATACGAAGTTAAGTATAGTGTGCCAGTTTTTTTGACATTTACTCTTTTACGTTCTTCATTATATCTTGATGACACATAGATGAGTTTGTTTTTGTAGAAATTGGCATTAAAATCTGCAAACTTAGTGTTGTTGTCAAGATGTTCTATAACAATTTGTGCCTTAGAAAATGTAAAGCTTAATAGCAATAAAAATGCGATAATAATTTTTTTCATTTATTTTTTTTTAAATATTGTTGTCCGATTAAAATTTATAAAAACGCTAAAAAGTTATGTTAATAGAGGTTCTAAGAGCTTTTTTAAATAGGCAGCACCTTGCTTTTTCTTTTTTTTAATTTTATGTTATCTATCAATAACCATAATTTTCAAATAACTGTTTATCGTATAGTTGCAATCAAGTCTTTTATCTTTCGTCTAATAGTGAAACGGTCTTACGTCTTTAGACGGACACTATTAATTTTTAAACTTATTTTATGAAACACCCAAGCTGGTCCTATTAATAAAAATTTGATATCATTTAAAAAAGAGGGTTTTGCGCCTTCAATTTTATGTCCATAAAATTGCCCAATCCATGCTAAAATAAAAATGGATAAGGAAAAGTATAATAACGATGTAGTTGTGCTTATAAAGTAATTCACATAGATACAAATCATAATAAGTACAAGCATTTTAACAAAAATATGAATAGACAGCCTAAAATAAAAGATTAATAACAATATGCCAAATAAAAAAGCCCAATTTTCTATAAAAGGGTTATTGAGTTGTAATGTTTCTTGAAGAAAATGGGTTGGAATACTCATGAGCAATCCAATAATACTGAAAAAAATTGCTGGTACACAAATAAAGTGAATTTTTTGATTTGTTTTGTTTTGATGACTTAAAGCATAGGCATCAAACCATTGTTGCATTGTTTTCATTAAAAGTCTTTAATTGCCGTAAACATACGAAATTTTTTTGCATCTTTGACTATCAATAGCTTATCTATGGCAAGAACACCTTCTAAAATGATTTCTTTAGGGTCTAAAATTCCTAATTTTTTGTTGCCAAATGTGATAAACGATGACTTTGTGTCTTTACAAGATTTTTCTAGTAAAAAAGGTGCCGTTATTTTATTTATTTGTAATCATTGCCCATTTGTTATTCATATTAATAGTGTTTTAGTTAAAATAGCCAATGCATATCAATCAAAAGGCATACAATTTATTGCAATTTCTAGTAATGATGTTACACATTATCCGCAAGATGCGCCAGCGTTGATGAAAAAAGTTGCTCTAGAAAATGCGTATCCGTTTCCGTATTTATTTGATGAAAGTCAAGAAGTTGCTATAGCATTTAATGCGGCTTGTACACCAGATATTTTTGTTTATAATGCAAATGATATTCTAATTTATAGAGGTCAGTTTGATGCGTCTAGACCACAAAATGGTATTGAAGTAACAGGTAGTGATTTAAAATTTGCTTTAGATTGTTTGTTAAAAGGAGTAAAAAACACTCGTTTACAAAAACCAAGTATTGGGTGTAATATTAAATGGAAAAAATAAAAGTCGTTCTTTTGGTAAAAAAAGAGCGACTTTTGAAAATAAATGTATAGTTTTTATTTTATTATTGTCTGATTAAAATTTATAAAAACGCTAAAAAGTTATGTTTAATAGAGGTTCTAAGAGCTTTTTTAAATAGACACCTTGTTTTTTCTTTTTTATTTTATTTTTTCTGTCAATAACAATAATTTCAAATAACTGTTTATCGTATAGTTACCATCAAGTCTTTTATCTTTCGTCAATAGTGAAACGGTCTTCCGTCTTTAGACGGACACTACTATTTTTAAGACATATTAATAGTCCTCTTTTTAATTTTTTGGCATAAAGTTTGAAATAAACTTAACAGAAACCATAAAACGAAAGATTATGAAGACGACAAAACTACTATTCGCATTTATTATTGCCATTACATTTTCTTCTTGTATCATAGAAGAAGATCTATATTACGGCAATGATGTATCATTAGAACAAGTATTAACGGCTAATGACATATGGTATGTAGATTTCCATAGAACAACAGGCACAGGAGACGTACCTTTTATTTCAAAAGCATTTACCTTGAGTTTTTTAAACGGAAGTTTATACGCAAATAACAATTTAGTTGGTATAGGTTCTACAGGTGCTGCTTATGGTACAAGAATTGGTTATTACGACACCAATAGAGACTATTTAGAAGTGAGACATAACTTAGATGGTTATATTGACTTAGATGTTGTTGTCGTCTCTCCTTATGAAATTAGACTTGTAGATAGGCTTACTAATGTGACCTATTATTTAGAAGGATATTCTAAAAATACGTTTGATTTTGATCAAGTGTTTTATGATAATATTGAATATTTTTTACAAGAATATGTTGCTTGGGAAAAAACCTATACAAGTAATACAGGTGCTTTAAATGCTTTTGATAACGAAAACTATTTAGCATTTACACCAGAAAATATTACAACTTTTTATTCTTCTCAAGATACAAATGGCATGAATATTGATTTAATTAATTGGGATTTTGTAGGTAACTACACCATCTATGATGTTAATGGTTATGATAATTTAAAAATTTTAACATTAGATTATGATAATACAGACAATGAAGAGCTTGAATTAACCGTTATAAATGATGGAGCTATAGAATTGTATCATGTTGCATCTGGAACAACGTATAGATTTGGAGGTGAAGGGTTTATACAGTATTTAAGAACAGCCCAAGGAGCTGTAAAAAAAGAAAGAAAAAGAATAAAGGTTAAACGACCTATAAAAGAGAGACAAAAGCATTTAAAATAAAGTTTGGTTAGTTGATTTTTGGTTGGCTATGAAAATAGCCAATTAGAAAGAAAGGCCGCTCTACCAAGAGCGGCTTTTTCTTTGATTAAAAAATATTATTGTCCGATTCAAATTTATAAAAACGCTAAAAAGTTATGTTTAATAGAGGTTCTAAGAGCTTTTTTTAAATAGACACCTTGCTTTTACTGTTTTTTTAATTTTATGTTATCTATCAATAACAATAATTTTCAACTAACTGTTTATCGTATAGTTACAAGCAAGTCTTTTATCTTTCGTCTAATAGTGAAACGGTCTTACGTCTTTAGATGGACAATACTAATTAAAAAATTGTAATTTTAATGCTGAAATAGATAGCGATGCTTAATAAACGTTTATTGATACGAAATTTACTAGCTCATAATGATGAGAATAGTTTTTACGACAATAAGCAACGTTTAGACCTCAATCATAAAATAGGAAAAGCAAAGTTTATCAAGCATATTTGCGCACTATCAAACGCTAATCCTGCAAATAATTCATATATAGTTGTCGGTATTGAAGACAGTACAAATGCTATTTTAGGAGTTGATTTTTTTGATGACAGTAAGATTCAGAATTTGGTAAATGCACATTTATTAAACCCACCAAAAATTCAATATGAAAACGTATCATTTCCTACACTTCCGAAGTATAAAGCAATAGGGTTAATTACAATTCATGCAACACCTCAGCTTACTGTTTTTAAAAAAAATGCATGGAAATATAAAAAAGGAGATGCCTTTTATAGAAGAGGAAGCAATTCTTTATTAGCCCCACCTAATTTTGAACTTCAAAATACCAATAAAAAGATTGTTGCATCTATAGAAAAAAATGCAAGTAATAACATAGAATTGACATTAAATGGAGTGTTTCATTTTATGGATAAACACAAAGCTGCATACCATCCACAATACAAAGTTTTTAATGAGCAATTTGTATTGTGTTGGGCAGGACAGCAAAAAAAAATAGGCAAAGAAACGTTTTATTCACGTGTAGATATTGAGCTGGTTAATGAGCAAGTGCGTTTATTTTATTCAGATCTAGACGATGTAAAGATAGAATTTGACAACAACTCATTTCGTATTACAGAATTTGTTCAATTAGGAATTAATGACATCATTAAACTTTATCCATTAGAAAAAAAAGTGATTCATTTTAAAGGAAACGGACGTTATGTTATTGCTTCCGAAGTACTTTTTGAAGCTCCACAATTTGATCTTAAAAACCTGCACCATGTTTATAATACATACAATACACTTCTTCATAAACTAGAATCACACACCATATTAAGTCAGCAAGACATAAAAATGTTAGAAAAAGCCCCTATTATTTTTATGATTTGCATTTTACATGAATTTGAAAATGCCAAAGAGCGTTTAGATACTTTAAAACCCTATTTAAAAGCATTAGATAATAAAAAAGCATATATTAAATACAAAGAAGTTAAAAGGATTCTTCGGAAATTAAAATATCGATAATAAAAAAAGCCGCTCAATTTTGAGCGGCTTTAAGTTGTTTGATAAAATATTACAAATCAAATTTGATACCTTGTGCTAAAGGTAATTCTGTTGTATAATTAATGGTATTTGTTTGTCTTCTCATATACACCTTCCATGCATCAGAGCCTGACTCTCTTCCGCCTCCAGTTTCTTTTTCTCCACCAAAAGCTCCGCCTATTTCTGCACCAGAAGTGCCAATGTTTACGTTTGCAATTCCACAGTCAGAACCAGCAACAGATAAAAAGGCTTCTGCTTCTCTTAAGTTATTGGTCATTATAGCAGAAGACAAGCCTTGTACTACACCGTTTTGAACGTCTATGGCATTGGTTACGTCTCCAGAATATTTTAATAAATATAAAACCGGAGCAAATGTTTCGTGCTGTACAATTTCAAAATGATTTTGAGCTTCTGCAATAGCAGGTTTTACGTAGCAACCGCTTTCGTAGCCTTCGCCTTCTAAAACACCACCTTCTACTATTAAAGTACCGCCTTCTGCAACTACTTTTTCTCTTGCAAGATTATATTGCTTAACCGCATCTGTATCAATTAATGGTCCAACGTGGTTGTTTTCGTCTAATGGATTCCCGATACGTAATTGTCCGTAAGCTTTTACAATTGCTTCTTTTACTTTGTCGTAAATAGAGTCGTGAATAATCAATCTTCTGGTAGAAGTACAACGTTGCCCTGCAGTACCAACAGCACCAAATACAGCGCCAATAACGGTCATTTTAATATCAGAGTCTGGGGTTACAATTATAGCGTTGTTTCCGCCTAATTCTAATAATGATTTACCCAAACGTTTTGCAACGGCTTGCGCTACAATTTTACCCATTCTTATAGAACCTGTGGCAGAAATTAATGGCACACGGTTGTCGTTGGTCATAAGTTCGCCAACGCGGTAATCACCATTTACCAAATTACTTATTCCTTCTGGCAAGTTGTTTTCTGCAAACACTTCTGCAGCTATATTTTGACAAGCAATACCACACAAAGGAGCTTTTTCACTGGGTTTCCAAACGCATACATCTCCACAAATCCAAGCCAAGGCTGTATTCCAAGCCCAAACGGCAACCGGAAAGTTAAAAGCAGAAATAATACCTACAACTCCAAGTGGATGATATTGCTCGTACATTCTATGACCAGGTCTTTCAGAGTGCATTGTTAAACCGTGTAATTGACGGGATAAGCCAACTGCAAAATCACAGATGTCTATCATTTCTTGTACTTCGCCTAAGCCTTCTTGATATGATTTACCCATTTCATAAGAAACAAGTTTGCCTAAGGCTTCTTTTTTTTCTCTTAATTTTTCTCCAAATTGACGTACAATTTCACCACGTTGAGGTGCTGGTTTTGTTCTCCATGTTTTGAAAGCAGCGGTTGCTGTTTTCATCATTTTTTCATAATCTTCTTTTGAAGTGGTTTTTACTTTTCCTATTAACTTTCCATCTACGGGAGAATAAGATTCTATAATTTCACCATTAGAAAAATGATGAGAACCTGTTGAGGTTCCTTCATTGATATCTTTTACACCTAATTCTTTAAGTGCTTTTTGTATTCCAAAATCGGTTGCTACTGCTGGCATATCTAAGTTTTTAATAATTAAAATTTCTAACTGCTAAATTACAAATAATTATGCGGTATGTAAAGGGCTTTAAAACAAAATCCGCTTCTTTGTTAATAAGAAGCGGAATTGCTGTTTGGTAACCAACCAAACTATTAACCAACTAAAATTTAAAGTTTAATCCTGAATAAACACCTATAAAATAAGGTTTTAAACCGCCTTCATTTGTAGAAAATGTATTGGTTTGTATTTTTAGTGTTGGCGCAATATTAAAGTAAAGGGCTTTAGAAATTTTATAATCGAAATCTAAACCAATATTTCCTGAAAAATTTAAAGTATTTAAATTGGTTGCTTTTCCTAAATTGGTTGTATAATCTACGGTACTTACAGAAACTTTATTTGCATCTAAAAATAATGTGCTAATTCCACCAAAAAAATTAAGACCAAATTTTGTGTTGTTGTTAAGTTTGTATTTTATTTCTAAGGGAATTTCTATATATCCAAATTCTTGATAAAGCGTTCCTTTAACACTTGTTCTTAAATCCTGTTGGTTAGAAGATCCTAGTGGAGAAACAGTAGGGTTTGCCGTAACATTTACATTTGTTGATTGGGGACTAGCAATGGTCGAAAAACTTTTAGATTCTAATGAAGGAGATACATACACATCATTATTAGAATAACTAAGAGCAAGTTTATGAACACCGGTTTGAACACTTAAACGGTCATTTATGGCGTAATTTACCCGAAAACCATACGAAAAATTCGAAATGCTATTTTTTGCTTTGTTTGCTAGTTTTTTATCTATAGAAGAGCCTTTTCTTTCAAAAGGACTAAAAAATACTGGCGCTACTATTGATGAAACGGTCCAGTTAGAAGTACTTATAGAGGGCACATCATTTTCGGCAATGATTTTATCTTCATTAAATTTAATGGTTTGTTTTTTTGGTTTTAAGGTTGCAACAATGTTTAGTGAATCGTTTGTTTTAAAAGTAGCTTTATTTGCAGTAGTTGTTTTTATACTTTCATTTAAATCTAATTGAGCAACATTTTTATTTTTTACAGTTCTAATAGCTTGTTTAGAATTGGTGTCTTTATTTAATAAAGGTTCTTGAGAGGTAGATTTAAATGACTGTATCTCCTTTTTAGTAGATGTAGCTAAAATAATCGTTTCCTCTTTTTTATGTGCTATATTTTTAGATGAAACATCTAAATTATTAGTTGTTTGTTCTTCTCTAAAAAGCTTATTGTTTTTGGTTTCAAGTTGTTTTTTGTTTTGTACAACTGTTACATTAGGAAGCGATTTATCTAGAGGAGATAAAGTGCGTGTATCTTTTTGTTGAAATAATAAAAAGAGGGCAATAGCAGCAGTTATACCACCAAACCAATACCAAAAAGGAAAGATTCTTCTTTTTTGACGACCATCTAATTGGCGTTCTATGTTTTTCCAAATAGCTTCTGAAGGTTCTTGTTCAAAATCCTTTAGTTTTTCTTGAAATAAACGATCTATATTTTTCTGTTTCATAATTATTTAGCTAAAAAAGAATGTGCATCATTTGCTTCTATTTTCCTTTTAAGAATACTACGCGCGCGTGATAAATTTGATTTTGATGTACCTTCTGAAATTGTTAACATTTTTGCGATTTCTTTATGAGAATATCCATCTAAAACATAGAGGTTAAAAACCATACGGTATCTATCTGGAAGTTCCTGAATCAAGGCCAATAAATAATCTAAACTAATCGCTTCTTCATCTACTAGTACCGTTTCGTCCTCAATGTATTCTTCATGTACTAAAGAAAGCATTCCTTTTGTTCTATAGGTTTGTAATGCGGTATTTACAATGATTCGTTTGATCCAACCTTCAAAAGAGCCTTTAAATTTAAATTGGTCTATTTTCTTAAAAATGGTCATAAATCCATTTTGTAAATTATCTTCTGCTTCTTGTTTGTTTTTTGAATATTTTAAACATAACGAAAACAACTTAGCAGCATAAAGCTGATAAATTTGCGCTTGAGCCTTGCGGTCTTTTTGCGCGCATTTTTTTATAAGTTGTTTTAATTTCAATACGGTTCATTTAATTTACTGGCACTATTACTTCTTCATATATATCGTCGCCATTTGAGGTTTTTCCTTTCCAAAATTTTAAGATATAATCATTTTGTTGCGTTGCTGTGATGTTAAAAGAATATTCAAAAACCTGGTTATTAACGGCCTGACAATTGCTAGACTCCTTTTCAATAGCACTTATAGCAATGATTCTAGTGCTGTTATCTTCCTCTAAATACAGATCGTAAAAACGATAACAAAAAGAGGGTAATTTATATTTAATAATAATGGTGCTCTCTTGGCCTAAATGAAAAGTATCTGGTACCGTAAAGGCTTCAATAGGTATAATTTTCATATTGACCAAAGTATTTTGCTCTTCTAAAGAGCAAGATAGTATTGTAAGTAACAATAAGAAAAGAGCCCATTTGTTTTTCATGATGTTGTTTTCCTTTTGGTATTTACAAGATACAAAATATCAGTTTGGTTGCGTAAAAAAAGTTACTTTTGTGGCAAGTATGTTGACAGCAAAAATTTTTAATATTTCTTCAAAAAGTAACTTTAAAAAAGTTGCCTTAGATGTTTTTAGGTTTCAAGCCAAAAACAATGCTGTTTATGCGCAGTTTTTAAAACATTTACATGTTTCTGTAGAAAAGGTTCAGCAACTAGAAGAAATTCCTTTTTTACCTATTCAGTTTTTTAAATCACACAAAGTAGTCGCTTCAAAAAAAAAGATTCAAGAAGTGTTTTTAAGCAGTGGAACAACAGGAAACAAAACAAGCAAACATTATGTAGTTGAACCAGCACTTTACCAAAAAAGTTACACCAAAGGGTTTGAATCTTTCTTCGGAAGTGTAAAAGACTTTGCTATATTAGCATTATTACCAAATTATTTAGAACGAAAAGGCTCATCGTTGGTGTATATGATGCAAGATTTAATTCATCAATCACAAAATACAGCAAGTGGTTTTTTTCTTAATAATGAAGCAGAATTGGCTAAAAAATTACAAAAACTAGATAAAAACGGACAAAAAACGCTCTTAATTGGTGTATCTTACGCTTTGTTAGATTTGATAGAAAAACAAAAATTTGACTTAAAAAATACTATTGTTATGGAAACTGGCGGTATGAAAGGACGACGAAAAGAAATGATAAGAGAAGAATTGCACACAGTTTTATGTAATGGTTTTGGTGTAGAAAAAATTTATTCAGAATATGGCATGACAGAACTTTTAAGTCAGGCATATTCTAAAGGAGACGGGCTTTTTACAACGCCACCTTGGATGAAAATTTTAATTAGAGACACAGAAGACGCCTTAACTATACAACCAAACGGAACCTCAGGAGCCATCAATGTAATTGATCTTGCAAATATTAATTCGTGTAGTTTTATTGCTACAGATGATTTAGGAAAGCTCTATCAAAACAATACTTTTGAAATTTTAGGGCGTTTTGATCATGCAGATATTAGAGGTTGTAATTTGTTACTAATAAAATGAAAAAGACCGCCAATAAAGCCTCTAGAGGTTGTGTAACGACCTTTGCTATTTTTATAGTAGCCACCATTATTTTTAGTGTACAACAATCGTATGTTCGGTTAAATCCTTTGTTTAGTTTTTTAGTTGCTTATGTACTAGCAACCATTGTGGTTAATAAGATTAGTTACCGTAAAGATCAAAAAGGTGCAAAAGCAAGTATTGCACGTTATTTAGTAGTTGGCTTTTTAATGCTTGCAGGCTTTCTGTATCTAAAAAACGGTTTTTTACGACAACGACAAGCTGTTTTTGAAGAAAAAGAGGAGGTTACCACAACAAAAGTGATTAAAGAACATCAAAAAGATGTAAATGTGATTTCTCATTTTAGAAAATGGAAAGATAACTACGGAAATAAATTTCAAGGTAATTTTGCTGTTAGAACAGCAGATTATACTTCAAGGCAGCAACAAATGAAAGCTTTTAGAGCTAAAAACTATAAGCTCTTTTGGCACGACTTATACAGTTTTATGTATCATAAAAGCAAAAATAAGTTAGATTTAATGTATACTTCTTTCGAAAAAATAAGAAAAAAGCACCGCTTAAATCAACGAGATTTTGCAGAAATGGTGGTTACCTTTGTACAAGACATTCCGTATGCCTTAGTTTTAGAAAGCACTTGCGAGATACAAAACATCACCCAAAAATCACTCAAAGATGTTTTGAGAAGATGCAACAGTTGTTGTATCGGAAAAATTAAATATGGCGTTCAGCAACCAATAGCTTTTTTAGGAAACTTAAAAGGAGATTGCGATACACGAACACTGCTTATCTTTACCATTTTAAAACAATTTGGATATGATGTAGCCATTTTAAACAGCGATTATTATAGACATTCGGTTTTAGGATTAAACATTCCCGCAAGTGGATTGTACAAAGTATATAAAGGAAAGAAATACTATCTTTGGGAAACCACATCAAAATATTTTAAACTAGGCTATTTAGCCAAAAACGTCAACAATGTAAAACATTGGAAGATGATTATAACTAGCAAATAACACTATGAACACCAACTTATTTACCTTAGCCATTGCAGAAATTTTAATTGCCCTAACCGTTTCGGTTTCGGTGTTGTTTTTGTCATTTCAAATTCTAAAAAAGATATTTTTTAAAAATATTTCATTTGCCAAAGACAATCTAGCATTTGTTATTTTTTCTAGCGGAATTATTATTTCCATCGGTTTTATTTTAAGTGAGATTATTCCGTCAATTTCTAATATTATTAGAATAGCCATGAATGAAAGTGACGGTATTCCGTTTGCTCAAATATTAAAATATTCTGGCTTGTATTTACTTATTGGTTTTTTAATAGCCTTGGTAATTAATGCCGTTACTTTTTTATTGTTTTCTGTGCTTACTAAAAGTGTTAATGAATTTCAAGAAATTAAAAATAACAACACCGCAGTTGCCTTACTTATTGCGGCAATTTTAGTTGCTATTACCATGATTTTAAAAGATAGTATTGCGCTTTTAATGAGCAGCATGATGCCTTTTCAAGAAGTTACTAATTTTTTGTAGTGTCCTAATGACGTAAGACCGTTTCACTGTTAGACGAAAGATAAAAGACTTGATTGTAACAATACGATAAACAGTTATTTGAAAAATATTGTTATTGATAGATAACATAAAATTTAAAAAACAGAAAAAGCAAGGTGTCTATTTAAAAAAGCTCTTAGAACCTCTATTAAACATACCTTTTTAGAGTTTTTATAAATTTTAATCGGACAACAATATTTTTTTGTAAGATATTTATCTGTTTGATGTTATTTTACTAACATCTCAAAAATTGAACAGTCTAATTTTTGAATTATTTGACCAAAAAGTGATATATTTGACATAGAGAATGATGTTTTTTGTTGTGCAACTCAAAGTTAATTGAGATGCTTAAAAAATCATTCTCTTTTTTATTAATTTTTGAAACGTTTAAGACAGAATTGTTTGCGTTTATATTCTTACTTATGTTATCTATTTTTTCTTCTTCAAAACCTGAAAAAAACCTTTATACGATTGCTTTTTATAATCTAGAAAATTTGTTTGACACGCTCAATGATCCCAACACATTGGATGATGATTTTACACCTAAAGGAAAACTTCACTGGAATACAAAACGCTACAAACGTAAAATACGCAAAATGAGTCGCGTCATAGCGCAACTCGGAACAGAAAAATCTGAACATGCACCCGCTTTAGTTGGTATTGTAGAGGTAGAAAATGCGACAGTTTTAAAAGACCTTATTCATGCAAAAGCTTTAGAAACCTATAATTATAATTTTGTACATCATGAATCTCCAGACGAGCGTGGTATTGATGTAGCTTTGCTTTATAAAAAAGAATTATTTCAATTAATTTCTCATAAAACCTATCCTCTTTTATTAATAGATTCCGAAGGAAAAAGAGATTATACACGTGATGTTTTACATGTTACCGGAAAACTAAATGGTGAGCTTACCCACATTATTGTCAACCATTGGCCTTCGCGCAGAAATGGTACAGAAACGGTAGCTAAACGTATCAAAGCAGCTCAGTTAGTACGCTCTATTGCATTAGAGATTCTGGCACAAGATGCAGATGCCAAAATTATCATCATGGGCGATTTTAATGATGGGCCAGAAAGTGAAAGCATACAATATTTGGTTCAAAATACATTTTACAATGCCATGGCACGCTTATTAGCCATAGGAAAAGGTACTACTGCTTATAAAAATAAATGGAATTTATTTGATCAAATTATCTTTACAAAAAACTACCTCAAACCTTCTAGTAATAAACATGTCTTTAGATATGCCGAAGTGTTTGATAAAGATTTTTTAAAAGTTTACAAAGGAAAACTTAAAGGAAGCCCTTTTAGAACTTACATTAGCCGTTGGTATCAAGGTGGTTTTAGCGATCATTTTCCGGTGTATATTTATTTGAAAAAGAAAGATTGATTTATAGTAATGTCCGTCTAAAGACCTAAGACCGTTTCACTATTAGAGGAAAGATAAAAGATTTGATTGTAACTATACGATAAACAGTTATTTGAAAATTATTGTTATTGACAGATAACATAAAATTAAAAAAAACAGAAAAAGCAAGGTGTCTATTTAAAAAAGCTCTTAGAACCGCTATTAAACATAACTTTTTAGCGTTTTTATAAATTTTAATCGGATAACAATGATTGATTTACAACGCTTTTTTTATACTTTCTAGAATTTTTTCTGAACTTAGACCTACTATTTCTTGCAATTCATTCATACTTCCGTGTTCTATAAAAACGTCTGGAATGCCTAATATTTCTACCTTGTTTTGGTAGTTATTTTCTGAAGCAAATTCAAGAATTGCGTTTCCAAATCCACCTTTTACAGTTCCATCTTCAACAGTAATAATTGTTGCGTACAATTTAAAAATAGATTCTAACAAGGGTTTATCCAAAGGCTTTACAAAACGCATGTCATAATGCGCTACTTTTGCATTTTCAACACTATTTAATGCAGCAATAGCATCGGTAACTTGGATTGCTGTAGTGCCAACCGAAAGTATTGATAAATCACTTCCTTTTTTTAATTCAATGCCTTTTCCTATTTCAATGCTCGAAAAAGGTTGTTGCCAATCAATAATAGTACCACGGCCACGAGGGTAGCGAATAGCAATGGGTAAATCTAAGCCCAACTGTGCAGTATACATGATGTTTCGTAATTCTATGGCATTGCTAGGTGTGGCTATAATAATATTTGGTATGCATCGTAAAAAAGCCATATCAAAAACGCCATGGTGGGTAGCACCATCTTGACCTACCAAACCAGCTCTGTCTAAACAAAAAATAACAGGTAGTTTTTGCAAAGCAACATCGTGTATAATTTGATCGTACGCACGTTGTATAAATGTTGAATAAATATTACAAAACGGTATCAACCCTTGTGTTGCCATACCTGCTGCTAGTGTTACTGCATGTTGCTCTGCAATACCCACATCAAAAGCACGCTCTGGAAAAACATCCATCATATATTTTAATGAGCTTCCTGTTGGCATTGCGGGTGTAATACCTACAATTTTTGGGTTTTCTTTTGCAAGTTCAACAATGGTGTGCCCAAAAACATCTTGGTATTTTGGTGGTTTATTTACTTCTGAATTGCTAATAAGATTCCCTGTATGTTTATCAAATTTTCCGGGGGCATGATAGGTTACTTGATGCTTTTCTGCTTGTTGCAAACCTTTACCTTTGGTAGTTGTAATGTGTAAAAAACGAGGACCTTTAATATTTTTTAAGCGTTTTAACTCTTTAATGAGTGCTGGTAAATTATGGCCATCAATTGGTCCAGAATAATCAAAATTCAAAGCTTTAATGATGTTGGTTTTGGCTAATTTTTTATCGGTTTTTACTTTGGTAAGATATTCTTTAAAAGCACCAACACTTGGGTCAATGCCCATGGCGTTGTCATTTAATATGATTAAAATATTAGCCTTGGTGACACCTGCATGATTTAGGGCTTCAAAAGCCATTCCGCTGGTAATAGAAGCGTCTCCAATTACGGCAATGTGTTGCTTTTCTGTATGCCCTTGTAGATTAGATGCAATTGCCATACCTAAAGCTGCCGAAATTGACGTAGATGAATGGCCTACACCAAAAGCATCATAGGTGCTTTCTGTTCGCTTCGGAAAGCCAGAAATTCCATTTAATTGTCGGTTGGTATGAAAAACACTTTTTCTGCCAGTTAAAATTTTATGTCCGTATGCTTGGTGACCAACATCCCAAATTAATACATCTTTGGGTGTGTTAAAGACGTAATGCAATGCAATGGTTAATTCTACAACACCTAAACTAGCACCTAAATGACCTTCTTTTACGGCAACAATATCAATGATGAATTTCCGAAGTTCTTTTGCCAAAAAAGGCAAATCTTCCGAAGCAATTTTTCGTAAATCAACAGGGGTTTCTATGTTTTGTAAAAGTGCTTTTTTCACAGCCTAAAATTACAATAAATCACGAGACTATTTTAAGTATCTTTGTTTTTATGGAAAACCCTTTTAACGATACGTATTTTATGAAACGTGCTTTGCTAGAAGCACAAGCTGCTTTTGATAAAAACGAAGTGCCTATAGGTGCTGTCATTGTCATTAAAGATAAAATTATTGCACGTGCGCATAATCTAACAGAAATGCTTAATGATGTCACAGCACATGCAGAAATGCAAGCATTTACTTCGGCTTCTGATTTTTTGGGCGGAAAATATTTACAACAATGCACCTTATACGTTACCTTAGAACCTTGCCAAATGTGTGCTGGCGCAAGTTATTGGACACAAATTGGTAAAATAGTTTTTGGCGCACCAGATCTAGAACGTGGTTATCAACATTACAACACGCATTTACATCCTAAAACAAAAGTTGTTGGTGGTGTATTAGAAAAAGAATGTAGTGAATTATTAAAGCGATTTTTTGTTGAAAAACGCAATTTAAATTAATCGTCTTTTTGCATTTTTTCAATATTCTCTTTTGTAAGCATATAATCTGCTACCTTTTTATCTTTCCATCGGTAATAAATAAAAAAAGGCATTAAAATAAAGCTAAAAAGCAAAACACCTACGCCAATAATAGCATCACTATTATAATTTGGATCTTCTTTTACATAAAACCCAAATAGAATGGTTGCTAAAATGCTGACAAAGAGGAGTTGTAAAAAAAGTTTCATGGTCAATGGTGTATTTGATGTAAAACTACTAAATTTGAGTCAGTTTGAATGTTAAATAGTCCATGAAAGAAAAAAAAATTATCATTGCACACCGAGGTGCTTGTGGTTATTTGCCAGAACACACCTTGGCTGCAAAAGCTATGGCACATGCTATGGATCCTGATTATATAGAGCAAGATTTGGCTTTGAGTAAAGACAATGTGCCTATGGTAATTCATGATATTTACTTAGAAACGGTAAGTAATGTGGCTACTGTTTTTCCACTTCGCAAACGAGAAGACGATCATTATTACGTTATTGATTTTACATTGAAAGAACTCAAAACACTCTGTTTAAGTGAGCGATTTGATACTACTACTCACAAAGCGGTTTTTCCGAAGCGATTTCCTATACATACGGGTAATTTTAAAATTCAAACCTTGCAAGAAGAGCTTGCTTTTATTCAAGGTATGAATAAAAGTACAGGTAAAAATATTGGTGTTTATCCAGAAATTAAGCAGCCCGCTTTTCATAGAAAAGAAGGCAAAGATATTTCTAAAATCGTTTTAAAAGTACTTTCAGATTTTGGGTATACAAGCAAAAATGACAACTGTATTTTACAGTGTTTTGATTCCAAAGAGCTTGAACGTATTCGAAAAGAATTAAAATGTAACTTATTTTTGGTACAATTAATTGAGTTTAAAGAAGAAGAAAGGTTATTAGATTATTTTGCAAGTTATGCAGATGCTATTGGCCCTTGGTACAAGCAGCTTCTAGCTAAAAACAAAAAGCCAACAGGCTTTGTTGCACAAGCACATCTATTGGGTTTAAAAGTACACGCCTACACGTTTAGAGCAGATGATTTGGGAGATTTTAATAGTTTTGATGCCTTGTTAGATTATGGATTTAATACGCTTCAACTTGACGGAATGTTTACCGATTTTCCTGATAAGGCAGTGGCGTTTTTAAAAATTAACCACTAACCTCTTTTAATTTATTACGGTAAACTGTAAGCATTTTAGATTTAGAAATAAATCCATAGTATTTACCGTCACGTAATACAGGTAAATTCCATGCATTGCTTTGCGTAAACTTTTCCATAATAGATTGCATAGAATCGCGGTTATAAAAAATAACATCGGGTGCATTGTGCATTAAATCACGCACAAAAACTTTTTTGTATAATTTCTTATTGAACATGATTTCTCGAATATCATCTAATAAAATAATTCCGATTAAGTCGTTGTCATCATTGACAACAGGAAACAAGTTTCGTTTGGATTTTGCTACGGCTTTTTTTAACATTTTACCCAAGCTCATTTCTGGGTTTAAGCTAATAAAATCGCGCTCTACTATGGCTTTTTTACTCATTAATAAAATAGCGTTACTGTCTTTATCATGCGTTAACAGCTCACCTCTTTTAGCCAATTCTTCAGTATAAATAGAATATGCAACAAAATGTTTTGTCAAAGCATACGAAATGGCAGAAACTAACATTAATGGCACAAACAATTCATAACCGCCTGTAATTTCTGCAATTAAAAAAATAGCTGTTAATGGTGCGTGTAAAACACCTGCCATTAAACCTGTCATTCCTATGAGCGTAAAATTGGATTCAGAAACATGAAAACCCAACCCTAAATTGTTAATTATTTTTGCCAAAACATTGCCTATGGCACTTCCCATAACCAAGGTGGGAATAAAAATACCTCCAATTCCTCCTGCCGAAAAAGTCACTGTCATGGCAATGGCTTTAAAAAATGTAATGCCGATTAAAAGCGCAATGATGATCCAAATATTTTCAGAAAAATCAGAAAAAAAAGGAACATTCCCGATGGCTTTTAAATGATTGCCCTGTAATAAATTATTTATCAAACCATACCCCTCACCAAACAATGGTGGAATAAAGAACAACAAAATTCCTATAATAACACCACCAATTAAAAGGCGTTTTATAGGGCTTTCTATTTTTTCAAACCCTTTGGTAATTAAAAAATAAATTTTAGAAAAATAGACCGATGCAAAACCTGTTCCGATAGCTAATAAAATATAAAACCCAATGTCTTTTATTCTAAAAACATCGGTTACATCAAAGCGAAACAACACATCTTGACCTCTAAAAAAATACGATGTAACAACTGCCGATACAGATGCTAATAATAAAGGTACCAAAGATGAAAATGCCAAATCTAAGCTAAAGATTTCAACAGCAAAAATAATGGCAGCAATGGGCGCTTTAAACATACTAGACATGGCGCCTGCTGTTGCGCAACCAATCAATAACATTCTTGTCTTTGCGTCAATATGAAAAAACTGTGCTAAGTTAGACCCAAGCGCAGCACCCGTACTTACAGCAGGTCCTTGCAAACCTACAGAACCTCCAAAACCCGCTGTTATAGGTGCTGTAATCAATGATGCATACATTTTATAGCGCTCCATAATACCATTTTTCTTTGCAACAGCATATAAGGTAGCAGGAATACCGTGATTAATTTTCTTTTGAATGAAATACTTTTGAATGATATAAACCAAAAACAAACCTATAATCGGAAAAATAAAATAAAAGGCATGATGGTAATCTTTAATTATTTTTCCTTCTAATAAAGTCTGAATAAAATGTGTTAGGTTTTTTAATACAACCGCTCCTAAACCTGCCAACAAGCCAACCATTACACTTAATATGTAGGTAAATTGCTGGTTCGATATATGTTTATATCGCCACTTATAAAACTTTGTGAGTATTTTTTTACTATTCAAAAAAATGATATTAAAAAAACAAATTTAATAGCTTTCGGTTAACTTTAGAACAAGTTTACAGAATATTATTGGTCATTAGACAAATATTCTATAAAAACTGCTACATTTGTAACACTTAATGCAAACACTATTATGAGAATTATTATTGCCGGAGCAGGCGAAGTAGGATTTCATTTAGCAAAATTACTTTCTTACGAATCACATGACATTACCCTCATTGATCTAGATAAAGACCATCTTGCTTATGCAGATACACGGTTAGACATTAGCACTAAATACGGAAATGCAACCTCAATAGAAACCTTAAAAGAAGCTGGAATTGCCGAAACAGATTTGTTAATCTCTGTAACTTCTAATGAAACCATCAACATTACGGTTTGTGTCATTTCTAAAAGATTAGGCGCTAAAAAAACAGTAGCAAGAATTAGCAATACTGAATTTATAGATAAAAAAGAAGAAGTTAATTTTAAAGAATTAGGAATCGACGAATTAATTTCTACGGAAGAATTAGCTACTAATGAAATAAAATTATTACTAAATCAAGCAGCTTTTAATGACACCCATGAGTTTGAAGGTGGAGAGTTAACTATGATGGGGATTGTACTTTCTAAAAAAGCTCCTTTTGTTGGCATGAGTGTTAGAGAAGCCGCATCTTCTTTTTCTGGCATTCATTTTATGCCCATAGCCATACAGCATAAAAACTCTCAACAAACTATTATACCACGTGGAGATACCATTTTTCAAGCAGGTGATCAGGCCTATTTTATGACCACCAAAGAAGGTGTAAATGAACTCTACAAACTATCTGGTACCAGTAAAACGGACATTAAAAATGTTATGATTCTCGGTGGAAGTGGTATTGGCATAAGAACAGCCAAACAACTTTGTGCTAATAAGTTAAATATTAAAATCATAGAACGTGATAAAGAAAAAGCTTTTTTACTAGCAGATGAACTACCAAACGCTTTGGTTGTTTCTGGTGACGGTCGTGATGTAGAATTACTGGACGAAGAAAATGTAGAAGACATGGATGCTTTTTTATCATTAACAGGTAGTAGTGAAACCAATATCATGTCTTGCTTGGTTGCCAAATCTAAAGGTGTTAAAAAAACAATAGCCCTAGTAGAAAATATTGATTATTTTAAACTGTCGCAAAGTATTGGTATTGACACACTTATCAACAAAAAATTACTTGCTGCCAACAGTATATTTAGATACATTCGTAAAGGCGAAGTCGTAGAAATAGCCACTTTAAATAACATAAACGCAGAAATTTTAGAATTTAATGTCATTCCAAATTCTAAAATTACTCAAAAAATCATTAGAGATCTTGAAATACCAAAAGGAGCTACTATTGCTGGTGTTATTAGAAACGGAGAAGGAATTATTGTTTTAGGAGGCTTTCAAATAGCTGCAAATGACAAAGTTTTGCTTTGTTGTACACCAAACACAATTAATAAAGTTGAAAAATTATTCGATTCGTAATACTTTATCATGAATAAAATAAACTATAGAATAATTTTTCAAATGATGGGCATTTTAATGCTCTTCAACGGTGGGTTTATGTTGCTTTCTTCCATGGTAGGTTTTTTTTATAAAGATACAGCTTACCAAGG
This sequence comes from uncultured Flavobacteriaceae bacterium, assembly GCA_947311635.1. Classification (GTDB taxonomy): domain Bacteria; phylum Bacteroidota; class Bacteroidia; order Flavobacteriales; family Flavobacteriaceae; genus CAMZLD01. The sequence continues at coordinate 36,495 of CAMZLD010000109.1, forward strand.
TATTGCAATTGCAGGTACTACCACTTTAGCCATTGGTTTATTGTTACGTTTTATCACTAAAAATTTTACCAAACAAATTAAGAAAAAAGAAGGCTATTTAATTGTAACTCTAGGCTGGGTTTTTTTAACTATTTCTGGTACATTGCCCTACTTATTTACCCAAACCATTCCTAGTTTTACAGATGCATTTTTTGAAACCATGAGTGGTTACACCACTACCGGAGCTTCCATTTTAAATGATATTGAAGCCATGCCTTACGGTATTTTATTTTGGAGAAGCATGACACATTGGATTGGCGGTATGGGTATCATTGTTTTGGCAATAGCTATTTTACCGTTATTAGGTATTGGAGGTATGCAGTTGTTTGCTGCCGAAGCTCCAGGACCTTCTGCAGATAAATTACACCCTAGAATTACTGATACCGCTAAACGCCTTTGGTATATTTACCTTGGCTTTACATTAATCCAAGCAGTCTTGTTAAAAGCAGCAGGAATGACTGTTTTTGACGCTATCAATCATGCCATGTGTACACTATCTACTGGTGGTTTTTCTACCAAAAATGCAAGTGTAGCGTATTGGAATGATAGTCCGCTTATACAATACATCATTATATTATTCATGTTTATTGCAGGTATGAATTTTGTACTGAGTTACTTTGCCTTAAAAGGAAAAGTTTCGAAAGTTTTACATGATGAAGAATTTAAATTCTATTCATTATTAATCATTTCTACCACTCTTATTGCTGCTACCATTATTTACTATTATGCAACCGTTTCTATTACGCCAACAGAAACACAACTCATAGCACACCCAAAAGTATTAGGAAATGCAGAAAGTAGCTTTCGGCATGCATTGTTTCAGGTACTAGCAGTAGTTACAACAACAGGCTTTGTTACGGCAGATTTTACCATTTGGACACCCTTTTTAACAGTTCTCTTTTTTATGTTGATGTTTTTTGGTGCTTCTGCAGGATCAACGGCAGGAGGTGTAAAAATAGTACGCCATATTATTATGGTGAAAAATTCATTTTTAGAATTTAAAAGAACCATTCATCCACATGCCGTAATACCAGTACGATTTAATAAAAAATCGGTCACTAAAGAAATTGTTTTCAATATCATGGCATTCTTTATACTGTATATGGTTACCTTTGGTATTGGCGCTGCCGTATTTAGCATTATGGGCTTAGACTACATTACTGCTTTGGGTACAGCAGCTTCTAGTTTAGGTAATGTTGGCCCTTCTTTTGGTGCATTAAGCCCTGTAAATAATTACGATTCATTGCCCGACTTCGGAAAATGGTGGGCTGCCTTTTTAATGCTGTTAGGTAGGTTAGAATTATTTACCGTACTAATTGTTTTAACACCTTATTTTTGGCGCAGTAATTAGTGTTTAAAAAAAGAGCAAAGAATGAAGACGTAACGACCAAGCGTAAGAAGATTGGTGGTCACTTAATGATCATCTGTCTGTTTTTTATTAGTAGTGTCCTTATAAAGATATAAGACCGTTTCACTATTAGACGAAAGATAAAAGACTTGATTCTAACTATAAGATAAACAGTTATTTGAAAATTATTGTTATGGATAGATAACATAAATTAAACAAAA
>CAMZLD010000110.1 GCA_947311635.1 uncultured Flavobacteriaceae bacterium
ATAGTAGTGTCCGTTTAAAGACGTAAGACCGTTTCACTATTAGACGAAAGATAAAAGACTTGATTGTAATTATGCGATAAACAGTTATTTGAAAATTATGGTTATTGATAGCTAACATAAAATTAAAAGGTGTCTCTTTAAAAAAGCTCTTAGAACCTCTATTAAACATAACTTTTGAGAGTTTTTATAAATTTTAATCGGACAACAAAATTTCAATAACTTATTAAAGCCCTAAAACACGAACACCTTGCTCAAAAATGATATCTACTGGAATATTTTTTGCTGTTAAACGGTCTAGGTCTTTTTGTAATTCTAAAGGAATATTTCCTTTTTCTTTCACTAATTTAGAGACTCCTTCAAAATCACCGTCCCCTTGTAATGTTAAAATTAGACTTGACAAATCATTCATGGCTTGTATAATTTTATCGTAATGCAAAACATAAGTGCCATTTGCATTTCTTGTAAAAGCGCCTTTTTCTTTAAAATAATTAAAACGCACCATATTTGCAATACCGTGTGAGTCTGCTGCACCAAAACGTACTGATCTAAAAATACTTGCCATAAAAGTAGTCATATAATCTTTTTTATCGCCTTTTAACTCACCTTTATCTAACAGTTGCATCACCATGTACAAACCTAAAACATCTGCTTTTCCTTCTTCTAAAGCAGAAGCATAATTTTTTAAACTTTTTCTTACAGAACCTTTTCCGTTAATGGTATTTTTTATACCCAAACCATGCGCCACTTCATGAAACATTGTATTGGCAAAAAACGCATCAAAAGAAATGTATTTTTGTTGTGATTTATCAATAAGTTCTTTAGCAATAGGTACCAAAATTTTATCAAACTTTGCTTTCATTACATTTTTAAGTTGCAAACGGCGTGTTCCTTTTTTAAGTTGTACACGCTCATCATTTGGTAAATTAATAGCAATGGTTTTACCGCCCGAATTGGCTTCACCACTATAATAAATAGCATCGTAAGCGTTTAAATCAGATTTTGTTCCTGGTTTTTCTTGCTTGTACTTTTCTGAAACAGGTATATTTTTTTGAAGTTCTGGTAAAAAACTTACAAAATGAGCAAGCTTTTTACTCCATTCCATATCTTTTATTAAAACATAGGCTTCGTGTGCTGCTTTATAACCAAATAATTGATCTTCGTAGGTTTCAATTGGCCCAATTACAATATCTAAATGGTTTGTTTTCATATCCATCCATAGCACATCACTATTGTAATACTCATCTGTTTGCAATGCTTTTGCTCTTGCTATTAAATAATTTTTAAAGCCTCTATTTTCTGCTAGCTGCGCAGCCTCCATTAAATATTGTGATGTTTTAAATAGTTGTTCTTTAAATTTTTGATGAAAACCAACAGCAACTAATTTTCCTTTTTCATTACGTTCAATAAAAGTATATAATGAATCTTTTCCTTTTAAAGCTAATTTTTCAAACTCAGTTTTTGTCATATCTTTTGGATAATAATTTGCGCCTTCTGGTTTAACACCAAATGATGCAATGATAGGTTTATTATCATCCAATCGATCCCAAGGACCGTAGTTTAAATTTACAAATTCACGTGTTTTAGTATCTTTTATTCCATTTAACAACGCCTCTTTATCTCCATAAGCTTCATACCAAAACAAGGCATCCATAGTTTGAGCCGCTTTTATCAGCAATGGCAACATTTTCTTTTGTTTGATTGTCAACGTAGAAAGGTCTGCTGTTAAAGGTACCTTTACATAGGCATCTATTTTTTTCTGAATACCTGTTTGCTGTGCTTTTTGAATATCCGCTTTTTGTTGGTGTTTTTCTCCTTTGTTTTCTGAACAAGAGTTAAAACTAAATACCAATATTAACGCAATTACTTTTACTATAACTTTCATGTTTGTTTGATTTTAATAAAGACAAAGCTAGATAAAAAATGAAGAAGCAGAAAAAAATAGTTGCATTTTATAAAACTGCTTGCATAACTTTTGCTTTTTCGAGGGTTTCTTGCCATTCGTTTTCTGGAATACTTTCGTTTGTAATTCCACCTCCTATGTACAGCAATGCTTTCTTATTTTTTAGTTGCATGCAACGCAAATTTACTGCAAGATAAGATTGATTATTCATATTCATTTCACCAAAAAAACCTGTATAAAAACTACGATTGTAAGCTTCGTTTTCTAAAATAAATTGAGTTGCTTTTTCCTTCGGAAATCCACAAACAGCAGGTGTTGGATGTAAACTATTAACAATTTTATGAAATACTGAAATATCAAAACTTCCAGAAATATTTGTCTGTAAATGACAAACGTTGGCTGCTTTAACCGTTTTGGTAGCCGTTATTTTTAAATCAGAAATGAAATCTAATTGCTTTGCAATATAATCTACAACTAATTGATGTTCGTGGTGTTCTTTTACAGTCCATTTTTTAGCAGCATTTTTACTAAAAACTTGTGTACCTGCTAAGGCCATTGTAGAAAAGCTGTTTTGATTGGTTTTTATCAAGGTTTCGGGGCTTGCACCTAACCAAATCCCAATAGTTGGATGGTACCAGCAATAAACAAAAGCATTTTTATAAGTAGCAAGCATTCGTTTTAAAATAGCTGCAATATCTATTTCTTTTTTTTCAATTTGTTGCCGCCTAGAAAGTACTACTTTTTGTAAGTTACCTTCATGAATCTTTTTTACTGCTTTTGAAACCAATGTTAAATGCTGGTTTTTTGTTTCAGAAGAAAAAGAAAAAATTACTGGTTTTAGAGACTGTTCTGGAAACTTTAAGGTTTCTAAAACAACTTCACATTGATTAGAAGGTAATAAAATAATGTCATTTTCAGTATTAAAAGGCGCAAAGATAAATCCGCTTTCAATCAACTTTGTAGTAGTATATACTTTTTGATTTTTTTGAAACAGCGCATAGCATTGCTTTTCGGTTGGTTTTCTGTATACAACAAAAGGTTGTTTTTGTTCTAATGCTGTAGCTAATTTGGTAAAGAGAACACTCATTTTTTTGGCAAAACAATGGTTGTCAGTTTACAAATTGAGATGAGATTTTGTGCCGTATCTGTCACTTTAATTTCCCACAAATGCAGGGTTCTTCCTTTATGAATAATACGTGCCGTGGCAGTAATTAATCCACTTTTAATACTCTTTAAATGATGCGCAGAAATTTCTACCCCTTTAACACTAAAATCACTTCCATCTACTTCAAAAAAAGAAGCTGCACTACCAACGCTTTCTGCTAATGCAACCGTAGCTCCGCCATGTAAAATACCCATGGGTTGGTGCACACGTTCATTAACTGGCATGGTTGCAACCAAATAACCTTCACCTATTTCTGTATAGGTTATTTGTAAAGTCTCCATTAAAGTGTTTTTACAACGTTGATTAAGTGCCGATAAAATTTGAGTTTTATTTTTCATATTTAAAATTGTTCTGCGTAAAAATACCAAATATAAAAGTTATTGCTGTATTTTTGCAATGTAAAATTTTGATTTATTTTTAATGGCTTATAAAATTCGTTTTATTTTAGATGTAACAGAAAATGTTGTGCGTGACATTGCTATTGACAAAGAGTGTACGCTAGAAGATTTACATCATGCTGCAACAAAAGCTTTTGGTTTTGGCGGACATGAAATGGCGTCTTATTACCGTTCTGACAATGAATGGAATCAAGGTGAAGAAATTCCGTTGTTTGATATGAGTGATGCAGGTGTTTCTATTTGTATGCAAAATTGCACTATTGCAGAAATACTCAAAAATAAGAATGACAAGCTTATTTATGTTTATGATTTTATGAATTTATGGACCTTTTTTGTTGAACTGGTAGATTTGTCTTTTACTTCTGAAGAAATCCCAGCAATAGTAGCCTCTTTAGGAAACATACCAGAAACTGCACCAGAAAAAAAGTTTGAAGCAGAAATTAATCTTGATGAATTTGGTGATGTAGATGCTTTTGAAAATCAAGATTTATTTGACAATATTGATGATTATGATTTTTAAAAAAAAATAATGTTGTCCGATTAAAATTTATAAAAACGCTGAAAAGTTATGTTTAATAGAGGTTCTAAGAGTTTTTTTTTTTAAAATAGACACCTTGCTTTTTCTTTTTTTTAAATTTTATGTTATCTATCAATAACAATAATTTTCAAATAACTGTTTATTGTATAGTTACAATCAAGTCTTTTATCTTTTGTCTAATAGTGAAACGGTCTTACGTCTTTAGACGGACACTACTAAAAAAAATAGAAAATAATCAAAAAAAATTGTTACAAATATGTACATTGGTCGTTTACTTTGTAATCAACCAAACCATCTTAACTTTTGGAAACAATCTTATCTATTAAAAACCTTGACAAGCGCTTTGGAAAAGTACATGCTGTCAATAATCTATCTTTTGACATTGAAAAAGGCAATGTCTATGGTATTCTAGGACCAAACGGAAGCGGAAAATCAACCACCTTAGGTATTATTTTAAATGTAGTCAATAAAACTGCTGGTAGTTTTAGTTGGTTTAATGGTAGCCTTTCTACACATGACGCTTTAAAAAAAGTAGGTGCCATTATAGAGCGTCCAAATTTTTATCCTTACATGACTGCCAAACAAAATTTACAGTTGGTAAGTAAAATCAAAAATATTGATTATAGTAACATCGACAATGCATTGCAGACTGTAAACTTATTTGAAAGAAGAAACAGTAAGTTTAAAACTTTTTCATTAGGAATGAAACAACGCCTAGCTATTGCTTCTGCGCTTTTAAATAACCCTGAAATTCTAATTTTAGACGAACCAACAAATGGTTTAGATCCACAAGGTATTCATGAAATTCGAAAAATTATAAAAGACATTGCATCTAGAGGAACTACTATTTTACTAGCATCACATTTATTAGATGAAGTAGAAAAAGTGTGTTCTCATGTAGTTGTTATAAGAAATGGCATCAAACTATACGAAGGCAGAACAGATGCTATGACAGCGTCTAATGGTTTTTTTGAATTAAAAACAGAAAATAACACTAGTGAAATGATTGCTTTATTAAGCAATTATCAAGGCATTTCGAAAGTGAAAGAAGAAAATGGAATTACAACCGCTTTTTTAGAAAAAGACATGACAGCTTCAGAAATAAACAGCTATTTATTTAAAAATAACATTGTGCTTTCTCATTTAGTAAAACGCAAGCCAAGCCTTGAACAACAATTTTTAGATTTAACAAGCCAATAATCAACTTTTTAAAATACTATCCAAACATGTTCCGACTTTTAAACATAGAATACCACAAACTAAAACATAACAGAGCTAGTAAAATCTTAATTACAATCTACTTTGGCTTGCTTGCTTCAATAGCGCTAATTGCTGCCATTAAATTTGATATTGGTCCATTAAAATTTCATTTAGCAAAAGAAGGTGTTTTTGAGTTTCCGTATATTTGGCATTTTAACACCTTTATGGCGTCTATTATAAAATTTTTCTTGTTATTGGTTATTGTTTCTATGATGGCTAATGAATACAGTTACAAAACCTTAAAGCAAAATTTAATTGATGGTTTAAGTAAAAAAGAATTTATACTATCAAAATTTTATACCGTTGTTGCTTTAGCAGCTATCTCTACCCTTTTTGTCTTTGTAATTTCTTTAATTTTAGGGTTGATTTACTCGTATGATAAAGACATCGATATTATCTTTTTAGACACCAGTTACTTACTTGCTTTTTTCATAAAACTAGTTGGTTTCTTTTCTTTTGGTTTGTTTTTAGGGATTTTTATTAAACGTTCTGCCTTTGCAGTAGGTGCTATGTTTGTATGGTTATTTATTGAAAATATTACTTATGGACTATTACGATGGAAAGTAGCAAGCAAAGAAATTGCGCAAAAAATTAAAAATTTATTTCCATTAGAATCAATGCAAAACCTCATAAAAGAACCTTTTAGTAGATTTAAAAACATAAACGCCATAGCAAAAGCTAATGATGTTAAACAATTAGTTGGTAAAGATTATGCCGTTCATCTTACTGACATTCTTATTGTTTTGGGTTGGACAACAATTTTTATTTACCTATCTCTTTGGCTTTTAAAAAGAAGAGATTTGTAAATATTCTTGTCCGATTAAAACTTATAAAAACGCTAAAAAGTTATGTTTAATAGAGGTAGACACCTTGCTTTTTCTGTTTTTTTTAATTTTATGATAGCTGTTAACTGTTTACCGTATAGTTGGCGTGCATAAAAACGGAACGCAAAAAAACTTCAAAATTTGCAAAATGTTATCTTTTAAGTTAACTTTGTAAAGTGATTAGAAAAATAATATTCTTTGAAAATCATTTTATAGAGTTTTATCAAAAACAGAATTCAAAGGTTAAAGGAAAAATACAATATGCTTTTGAATTAATAAAGCAAGTGAATAAAGTTCCTGAAAAGTTCCTCAAACATTTAACTGGAACTAAAGGACTTTATGAAATAAGAATTGAATATCAATCAAATATATATCGAATATTTTGCTGTATTGACAAAGGTAAATTAGTCGTTCTTTTTAATGGATTTCAAAAGAAAACTCAAAAGACACCGAAAAAGGAAATTGAAAAAGCAATAAAATTAATGGAAAAATATTTTGAACAAAAAAAATAAAGGAAATGGATAAATATAATAACATAGTAAATTTTGAACAACTAATTGAAGTTGAACACGGAAAAATAGGAAATGAAAGCAGAAATAAATATGAGGAAAATGCTCAAATGTTTATTATTTCTGAAATGCTAAAAGAAGCTCGAAAAGAAGCGAAAATGACTCAAGAACAATTAGCCAAAAAAACAGGAACGAAAAAAAGTTATATTTCTAAATTAGAGAATGCTAAGGGGAATATTCAACTTTCAACCTTAATCCGAATTTTTGAACAGGGATTAAATCGCAGAATTGGATTAACATTCCTTTAATAAACAATTACGACACGCCAACAAAGGCTATACTTAATTGCTTAGTTCAGTCTTACTTTGGAAAAATCAGAGATTTTTCCAAGTTGGTTTTGTACTTATAAAATTAAATGCTAAATTGTCGCAACTAAGCATAGCCAAACCGATGGAATACATTATTCATTACCTTAATATTTTTTTAGGTATTCATCAGTTCGCTACGCTCGGGTCAGCTAAAGCTGACCAAAATTGATACGCAACTACGTTGCTCCCACCCTTTTGGAAATGTATTCCATCTACCTGCTAAATGCAAAGCATTCATAAACTCCTTTAAAAAAAAATAGTAAAGAAGGGCGTAAACCAAATTGCTTTCATCAAAAAACAATCTTTCAGCTTTAACTGGGCTTCGAGCCTAAACGTAAGCCATCGGTTGCTAAAGGCAATTTGATGCTGTATTTTTAGCTCTCAATAATCAGAATTTGACAACTTGCGGTAGCTGCGCTACCTGGTTGAC
>CAMZLD010000111.1 GCA_947311635.1 uncultured Flavobacteriaceae bacterium
TAGATTTTATAGAAGCAGCAAAATTAAGAGATTTGATTAAAGTACTGAAAGGAAAGTTATAATTGTTCATATTTTTGGCACTATCTCATAAAGTTTAAAATTAATAAAATAAATCTCGGGATTAATTAATCCCGAGATTTTTAAACTTACACACTTTATGAGATAGTGCCAAAAATATGAACAATTATAACTTTCCTTTCAGTACTTTAATCAAATCTCTTAATTTTGCTGCTTCTATAAAATCTAATGCTTTTGCTGCAGTTTCCATTTGTTTACGTGTTGCTTTTATTCGGTCTTGAATTGCAGATTTACTAAGGTATTTTAAGGCGTCTTCTGCTGCAACATTTTTAGTTGCATCATAATGATAAGAAACAATGGTGTTTTTAGCCAATTCATTTTCAATACTTTTAATAATTTGTGTTGGAGTAATGTTATTTGCAGTATTGTACGCTATTTGTTTTTCTCTTCTTCTTTCTGTTTCATCAATGGTTAGTTGCATGCTATTTGTTATTTTATCTGCATACATAATGGCTTTTCCTTCTACATTTCTTGCCGCTCTACCAATGGTTTGTGTCAATGATCTGTGGCTACGTAAAAAACCTTCTTTATCGGCATCTAAAATGGCTACTAATGAAACTTCTGGCAAGTCTAAGCCTTCTCGTAATAAATTAACGCCAATCAATACATCAAAAAGTCCTTTACGAAGGTCTTGCATAATTTCTACACGTTCTAGTGTATCTACATCACTATGAATATAGCGGCATCTCACTTGTATTCTGGTAAGGTATTTTGCCAATTCTTCTGCCATACGTTTGGTAAGTGTGGTTACCAAAGTACGTTGATCTTTTTCTACTCGAATTTGAATTTCTTCTATCAAGTCATCTATTTGATTTAAACTAGGGCGGACTTCAATTTCAGGATCAAGCAGACCTGTAGGTCTAATGACTTGCTCTGTAAAGACACCTTCCGTTTTTTGTAATTCGTAATCGGCTGGTGTTGCAGAAACAAAGATGACTTGATTTTGAATGCCTTCAAATTCTTCAAATTTTAAAGGTCTATTGTCCATTGCAGCTGGTAATCTAAAACCATAGGCTACCAAGTTTTCTTTTCGGCTTCTATCGCCACCGTACATAGCGTGTACTTGTGGAATGGTGACATGGCTTTCATCAACAACCATTAAATAATCATCAGGAAAATAATCTAATAGACAAAAGGGTCTAGACCCAGGTTCTCTTCCGTCTAGATACCGCGAATAATTTTCTATTCCAGAGCAATAGCCTAATTCTCGTATCATTTCAAGATCAAATTCGGTGCGTTCTTTTAAACGTTTGGCTTCAAGATGTTTTCCGATTTCTTTGTAGTAATCTACTTGTTTTACCAAATCTGCTTGAATTTTATGAATAGCATCTTGCAAGATGTCTGGAGAAGTTACAAATAAATTTGCAGGATAAATAGTTAACAAATCAAAGGTTTCAATGACTTTGTTATTTTCAATATCAAAGCTTTCTAATATTTCGATTTCATCTCCAAAAAAATGAATGCGATAAGCATGTTCTCCATACGAAGGATATACTGTAATAACATCCCCTTTTACTTTAAAAGATCCGCTTCTTATTTCGTCTTCGGTTCTAGAATATAAGCTTGTAACTAATTGATGTAAAAATTTTGTTCTAGAAATAGCTTGATCAACCTTTATTTTAATGACATTTTTTTTAAACTCTACAGGATTTCCAATTCCGTAGATACAAGAAACCGATGCAATTACAATGACGTCTCGTCTTCCAGAAAGTAGGGCAGAAGAGGCACTAATTCGTAATTTTTCGATGTCTTCATTGATAGATAAATCCTTTTCAATATAAGTGCCAGAGGTTGGTAAATAAGCTTCAGGCTGATAATAATCGTAATACGAAACAAAATATTCTACGCTATTATTCGGAAAAAAATGCTTAAACTCTGCATATAACTGTGCAGCCAAAGTTTTATTATGCGCTAAAACCAAGGTTGGTTTTTGAGTTTTTGCAACCACATTTGCAATGGTAAATGTCTTTCCAGATCCTGTTACTCCAAGCAAAGTTTGGTATTTTTCGTTTGTAGAAATTCCTTTTACCAATTGCGCAATGGCTTGTGGCTGGTCTCCGGTTGGTTTGAATTTTGACTCAAGTTGAAATGCCATTTGACAAAAATAGTGTAATTAACGTAAAAGATATACCCAACCTACAAAAGGTTTGTAGTTATTGTCATTTAAATCTAAAATATAATAATAAGTTGAAGATGGTAGCTTTTTATTTTTAAAAGTACCATCCCAATTATCTATGGCATTGTTTCCTTTGTAAACCAGTGAACCCCATCTATTATAGATTTCTAAATGGTAATTTAAAAAGATGTCTTGAAGTCCTTCTATAAAAAAAGTGTCATTAATAGTGTCATTATTTGGTGTAAACGTATTTGGAATAAAGGGCGGACAGTTATAAACTATTAATTGAAAAGTGTTTATATCTATACAACCCAAAGGATTTGTTGTTTTTACATAGATTGTTTCTGGATTTTCCTCATTTGTGTAATCTTGAAGGATATCTATTTCATTTGTTTGGTTGTAGGCATCTTCTAAAGAAGTGTAAAACGTTGTTTGAAAATTTGAAGGGAGATTGTCAACAACGAATTGATAAGTGTTTTGTAGGTTAAAAGTACCTTTATTAAAACCAAGGTTACATGTTTTAAGATTTTGTATTGCTATCGGGTTAGGAATCGTTATCAATGTCATTAGAGTTGTAAAAGTATTGTTATTTTCATTCGTTTCTGAAACTTGTAAATCATAATCAACTACTAAGGCTAAGGTGAAATTTGTAGGAATGCTATTTGGGATTGAAATAGTTATCTGCTGAGACTCTTGTCCGTTTATAGGAATTTCATTTTGTGTCATTGCAGTAGCTATTAATGTTCCATCTGTATAGATGCCTATGCTCGTATTTGCTGGCAATGGCTTGGTGCTATTTGTATTGAAAACCGTAAAATTTAGAACTACATCATTTAAACTACAAACTTGTTGGTAATTATCTAAAACAATTGTAGCATCTGGTAATTGACTGTTAAATTTAGTTACAATAGTGTTTATCATTACTAAATCAGCGCCAGATGTTAGTTGAATGGTTGCTTGTGTATCGCCAATTTGAATGTTGTTTTCTACATTGTAAAAATCTAAATCCATATTGTACAATAAATTACTATTGGTAAAACTATTTGTACCATTAAAGGCGTTGTTTGCTGGATTTAAAGGTGGATTACTAATGATACTACCATTTATTCTAAGGGTTTCATTTAGTGCTAATGCTTGATCACCTTCCCAAGTAATAAAACCAATTTTAGCATTGTTATTGTCTAAAACATTTAAATTATCTAAAACAAGCGTTAAATCTTGTTGTACTCTTGATACAGCTTGCAGACCATCAAAAACTGAAATTTGATTAAGAGGTAATGTGTTATCTTCATAAATAATAAGAATGCCCCAACCGCCAAAATTGGTTTTATTTTCGCAATAATTATTTGTTAAAATAGTAGTTGTTAAATCAAGTTCAGAAATAGTATAAGACCCATTTCCGCTGTTAGAAATAATATTTGTAATATCTGAAAAAGCAGCAAAAAAAGGTTGCACACCAGCAAAGGCAGTTGTTAGGGTGTAAGAAAAAGTTCTTTCTGCCGTAATAGGCATGTTGTTAAGTTGAATGTCAAAATCTCCTGTTCCAGAACCTGCCCAATACAAATATGCAGCTATAATATTTTGTGAAGCTCCTAGTTGTAAATTAGCCGAAGAGCTAGTAAGAATGGTACAATTAGAAGGGTTTTCACTCTCATTGAGTGTGTTTCCAATCATTAAAAAATCATACCTGCCATTAAATTGCTTAAAGAAAGTTACTTCTTGAGTATAGAGTAATTTTGTTGATAATAATAAAACAAACACAAATTTATTCATACTCTAAAGTACAAATTATCTTCGAATCAGACTAAAATGATTTTTGTAAACTTTAGAAGTACCCTCAACAATATCTGTTAATTCAACGGTAAACCAATAATCTGCTTCAGGTAATAGTTTACCATTGTAGAATCCATTCCAGCCCTTACCTGTTGGGTTAATTTGCGCTACTAATTTTCCGAATCTATCATAGATTGCAATGGTACTAGGAATGTATTTTGTATTTTCAAGACCTATAAGTTGCCAATAATCATTATAACCATCATTATTTGGTGTAAAGAATTTTGGGAAATCTAAAAGTACAACTTCTAAAGAAGTTTGACCACAACCATTTTTATCACGAATCAAAACGATATAAACACCGCCAATTAAGTTAGTAAAAATTGGGTCGTCTTGCCAAGGATGATCATCACTAGTGTGTTCTAAAGAAAATTCATAATCGCCACTACCTAAATTGTCTGTAAGAATTTCTATTGCGTTGTTTGGACTACTAAAAACAACACTGGTAATATCATCTTGTGTGATGTTGGCAATAGAAGATTTTCTAATAGTAATTTCTTTTGTTCTTTGACAAAAAGTTGTTGGGTTTGTAGCAGTAACTGTAAATACAGCACCTTCGCTTGTTAACAAAGAGCTATCTGTAAATGTTAGTATTTGGTTTGTGCTAATACTGTTTCCAGAAGGATCAAACCATTCATAATTATAGTTATCTACTGGGTTTTCTATTACAATATCATGTGGTAAAATATTTTCACAAACAACTTGTAATTCGGTATCTAAATCAAATTCTGGTAGTGGATTTACAATGAAGTCAACTGTTTTTACTTGAGGACAGGTTGTATTTGCAGGGTTTGTAACAATCACTGTAATGGTTTGAGATTCAGAAATAAAACTTGTAGGAAAAGGGCTTGTAATTTGGTTGCCAGAATTATCTAATAAAGGAGATCCTGTTGCATCTAAATAAGTTATATCCATTCCAACTTGTGCATTGATACTTGTTTCTAAATTTGAAGTGTCAAAAGTAGTGATTAAAAGTCCGTCATCTGGGTCGGTTTCACATTCAGTAAAAAGTTGTTGCACTTCATTTATAGGTAATATATCTACTGTAAAGTTTAAAGTAGTTGCATCTGTACAGGCACCATCTGGGTCATTGGTTATATTATTAGTTACGATAATATCTATGGTTTGCGATGCTGTTAAAAAAGGATTCGGAAGTTGACTGTTTACAACTCCAGTTACTGGTGTACCATCTTGATTAAAATAAGTGATAGAAACATCTGTTAAATTTTGACCATTTAAAATTTCTGAAGTAATTGTAGATGTGTCAAAAGGAAAAAGACCATCTTGATCATCATCACATTCTTTCATTACAGTTGTTGGAGCATTTGCAATAGGTAAAGCTTCTACATGTAACTGTACAAATTCTCCTTTAGCTAAGCAATCACTACCAAAAGCACTAACAATTTGCACCCAAATTAGTTGGTCTTGAGATGTATTATCATAGTTGCTAGCATTTAATTGGTCTACAGCTAAGCCTTGATTTGCTTGAGCTTCGGTTTCGTAATAGAGAACATCAACAGTTAATGGTGAAAATAGATTTTGAATGTCTGTTGTAACACTACTAAAGTCAAAGGTGGCGACCTCATCTCTGTTATCTGTGCCATCGTCACATTGCGCAAACATTTTTGTGGTAAAACCATTCATAACAGCACTTGACGGATTAACATCTAAATCTATCTGAGCTACGCGATGGCAACCATCATTTGTTTCTACGCGTACCCAGACGGTATCAAAACCTGCAATTTGATTTGGATATGCCATTGGATTCGTTATTTCTGTTCCTGGAGTTCCCGTATCTGCTTCTGCAGGAGTTTCGTAATAGGTAAATGTTTCTAAAGCAAAATTTGCTGAAATTTCATTTTCTTTCAGTCTTAGGTTAAAAGGTTCTATAAGTGTTAAATCATCATTACATTGAATAAGGGTAATTGCTGAATTTAATAAGACAGGTAATTCAAAAACTTCAATATCAAAAGAAGTACTAGCTGTGCAAGTTGCATAAAAGTTATTTGTCATTTCAACATAAATAGTTTGACCGCCAGCTATAGTATTCGTAAAATTAGTAACATCTGCAACGGGAATTTGCATAGTATGTGGTGCGTCTAAAAAGTAAGTCAAAGTAAAATCAGTAGCGGCTTGGCTATTTAAAATTTCTAACATTCTGTCTTCAAGATTAAATTTTACAAAGCCATCTGTATCTGAACCTACACTTGTATTGTCACAAGTTGATAATGTGCTTACCGTTGTAGAAGGAAAAGGGGTATCATATACTTCTATATTAAAACTTGTTGTGTCATAGCAGTTTGTATTTCCATCATTTTGAATACGAGCATAAATGGTGTCATTTGGACTATCGTATGGACTTGTTAAAGCGGTTGTTAGGTCACCTGTATCTGCCTCTGCCTGTGTTAAATAATAACTAACGCTCATGCCAGTAGCTCCATTAATGATGGTTGCATCCTGATCTGTTAATATAAATTCTGCACTACCATTATTATCAGTATCACAAAGTAGCATATTAGCTGGTTGCACAGCTATAGGAGTTTCAAATACAGCAAGCGTAAATTCTCCTATTAATATTGTTGGGTTTCCACAAGCATCTATAACAGTAACTGTAAGGGTATAAAGACCATTGTTTGCGTTTGTAATGTTTGTTAAAGATAAATTTGGTGTACTACCATTTGTAAGCTCTACAATAGATGTGCCATTGTCAAAAGTCCAAACGTAAGTAGGATTACCGGCAACATTTTCTGGAGAAAAGGTAATATTTGTGCCTGAACAGATATCTAAAGTTTGGTCGTTTAATGGAGTTGTACTTCCAGATTCTGTTAATTCTAATGGTAATAATAATGAAGATATGAAAGGGGGAAGGCCTTGGGTAGCTCTTCTCCCATTTAATGAAATGGCATTTTGTGTAAAAAGAACATTGGCGGCATCTGCATTTGGGTTTTCAATTGCATCAAGAAATTGGGCATCTCCATTTGCATCATCATATGCCTGAGGTATTGTAGCATAAATTTTACCATCTGGACCAAGTTGTAAGGCTCCTCTAAAACCAGTTTCTTGATGTATTAAGGTTTGTGTAGCGGCTATATTTGCAGCTGTTAAATCAAATTGAAATAGTTTATACGTTACAGGCGGTGCACCTAAATCACTTCTAAAGCCAGATGTAGAAGATAAATATAGTTTTTGTGATGATCTAGAAAATTCTAATCCATACGCTTCTCCATCATTATTAAAAATACTTATACCATCATTTGCAACAATCCCTGTGGCATTATCAAAACTATATAGTAAGAGCACCTTCATTTTGATGTGCAATGGTAAGTTTAGTACCATCTGGTGATAATTTAAGGTAGCCTCTTGTATTTGCGGCAAAGTTATTAACAACAGAGGTAATAGGTGTTAAATTTACACCAGAAACGTCAATTAAATAAGAATAAAAAGTGTTTCCAGACAGTGAAACTACCCAAAAAGTATTGCAATCAAACCCTTTTACTGCAGCAACTTTTTCTGTCCAATTTGTTGCGTTTCCTGTTGCTGCAGCAAGATTTTCAGAAAAATTACCGTCATTATTTTCATCGATAAGTTGCCCAAGTCCTCCATTTAATGACATATCTATGGTATACAAATCAAATGCTGGATTTTGGTTATCACCAACAGTAAATAGATAATATATTGTAGTAGAGTTTGGTTTTGGTATAATCATTCCAGATTGCGTACTAGAAGGGTTTCCTCTTAGGTTATTAGCTAAAGTACCATTTGTATATTGCATTACTGCATGGTTTTTATCCCAAACGGTGATGCCATCAGAATAAAACAATAAATTACCACTTGTATCTGAAAAAGAAGAACAACCTTCAAAAGTATTTAAAGCTCCATTTGTTAAAGCGGTAGGAGGTGAGGTATTAAAATCAACACCAGCATTTCTTCCAAAATACCAAACATTGGCTTCTTGCTGTGAATAATTTAGGAAGGATGTAAGAATAAAAAGGAACGTTATTATTTTTCTCATCTGGATTTAAATCAATAATTAACTACCAAATATAATAATAATATAAGAAAAAACATTCTTTTTAGTAAATTTAACTTTTACAATTTAGTAGTGTCCGTTTAAAGGCGTAAGACCGTTTCACTATTAGACGAAAGATAAAAGACTTGATTGTAACGATACAATAAAAAGTTATTTGAAAATTATTATTAGTGATAGATAACATAAATTTTAATCGGACAACAATGTTTTCTTATATTAAAAATAGAAAGGGTTAAATTTTTAAAATTTAACCCTTTTTTATGTAATTATTTTTTAGATTTAAATATACTAATTCATTAAAATCTTCGTTATAGTTTTATATACCTATAAAATATGGCTAGAGCAATGTTTGAATACACAAAAACAATCCTAAAAAAGGTTAGTTTTGACTCAGAATTGTTTTGTATAGAGCTAGAAAAAGCAATTAATAGATTATTGCCATACGAGCTAAAAGAATTAAAAATTTGGCTACAAGAATTTACTCAAAACAAACCAGAGTTGTATGTTTATTTAGCTGTTGTTAATTGATTTTTTTCCTTCTAACGGACTAATGATCTTTACATCATTAAAAGTAATTGCACCTCTAATTACACTATCAATCACGTCTTTTAAAGCTTCAATAATGTGTATTTTTAATTGGCTTTTGTGGTGTATTAAACTTACTTCTCTTGCAGGAGCTGGCGCTTCAAAAAAGCGTAAATATTTATTGTCTTCATCAGTTACATCTAATGTTTGTAAAAACGGTAAAAGGGTCATTCCTAAACCCTCTTTGCTTAACTTTAGTAAAGTACTAAAGTTTCCGCTTTGTAATTGAAAACTTGTTTCGGTTTCATCTCTGTAGGTTTTGCAAATATTCAAAACACTCTCTTTAAAGCAATGACCATCTTCTAAAAGTAAAATAGTATCTGCTTCTAAATCATTGGTGTTGATTTTTTTCTTAGAAAACAATTTATGATTTTCTGGAATAAACCCAACAAAGGGTTCGTAATAAAGAACACGTTCTTTAATGGCTTCATTTTCGAGTGGAGTAGCAGCAATGGCGGCATCTATAGAGCCGTCTGTTAATTTTTGAATACATTCTTCTGTAGTCAATTCTTCAATAATCAATTTCACTTTAGGGTGTTTTTTAGTAAAAATTTTTAAAAACATGGGAAGTAATGTGGGCATGACCGTTGGTATTAAAGCCAACTTAAATACGCCTCCAATAAATCCTTTTTGTTGATCAACAATGTCTTTAATACGATTGCTCTCATCAACAATAATTTTGGCTTGCTCAACTATTTTCCCCCCTATTGCTGTTAACTCTATCGGTTTTTTGTTTCTATTAAAGATTTTAATGGCTAGTTGATCTTCTAGCTTTTGAATCTGCATGCTCAATGTTGGCTGTGTAACAAAACAATGCTCTGAAGCTACTGTAAAGTTTTGATATTTGGCAACTGCCAATACATATTTTAATTGTGTAATTGTCATATACAAATTTTCATTAACTCCAAAATTTACGCTTTTTATTTAATGTATCTTTCAGTTGCGCATATTCTTTTTCTGAGATTACTTTTTCTTCTTCTACCTTTAAAAAAGAAGGATGTTGTTCTATGGCAAATTCAATCTGGTGTACTATCTTTTCGATACTATCGTTTTCATAATCTATTTCAAGTGGTTTTTTGATTACGAATGATTGTAAAACATTTCGTTTTTTTATAAGCAATCCTTTTTTGTCAAACGAACGTCTAAACCCATCAATAACAATAGGTATTACAATGGGTTTGTAGGTTTTTATAATGTGGGCAGTGCCTTTTCTTATGGGGTTAAATGGTTTGGTTGTACCTTGTGGAAAAGTAATGAGCCAGCCATCTTTTATTGCTTTTCCTATATTGCTAATATCACTAAACTTTACTTGTCGTTTTACATCTTTTCCATTACTTCTCCATGTTCTTTCTACAGTTACAGCACCAGCATACGCAAAGATTTTGGGTAAAAGGCCTTTTTTCATAGTTTCAGAAGCAGCAACATAATAGATGTTTAGTTTAGGATTCCAAATATAACCAATGTTTTTTATATTGTCAACGCGCCCTTTTAACGCAGCATTAAACACATGAAACATAGCAGCAACATCTGCAAAATAAGTTTGATGATTTGCAATAAAAAGTACACCACGTTCTGGTAAATCACGAATCATTTCTGATCCTTCTATGTGTAATTTGTTAAATCTCCGATATCTTCCGTGAGAAACAAATCCTAAAAGGCGAATAAGCCATTTTTTTAAATATAAAACTTGGCCAAAAGTATTTTTTTTAAATAAACTCATTTATATTTTTAGGTCTTGGGGTTAAAACAAAAATACAACAAATAGAAATTATAATTTTGCAAAAAGCATTTTAATTTCACTTAGCATCATGGCGGTTGCTCCCCAAACGTTAAAACCATTTAAATTAAAACAAGGTACGGTTATATTATTGGCATACGAATTAGAGATTTTCACTTTAGAGATTGAATTAATTTCTAGCAATTGTTTTAATGAAATTTCTATAATTTTGGCGACTTCATGATTGGCTTTAAAAACAGGTGTTTTTTGTGTGTAGCCAATAAATGGTGTGACCAAAAAATTACTTGGTGGTATGTAAGTCGCTGTCATTTCCTTAATAATTTTAATATCTTCGGAAGGAATTCCTACTTCTTCAAAAGTTTCTCGTAAAGCAGTTGCTTTTAAATTAAGATCATTTTTGTCTTTTTTTCCGCCAGGAAAACTAATCTGATTAGAATGTGTTCCGTTATATTTTGCTCTTAATGTTAAAAGAAAATAGGTTTCTCCATTTTTTTCATAAAACAAAGCCATGGTAGCCGCAATTTTTGGGTTTTTAGCTGCTATTGTTTGTGCATTATATTGTAATCGCAGAGCAGGTGCTAGTTTAAACTGTGCTTCAAGCCCGTCTAGAGGAGTTTCTTTTAGCTTTGGAAGTAAGTTTTGAAATACAGAAAAGTCCATTAAATTAGTTGTTTCAAATAGTAAAAATACTTTTTATTTTGAAATTCTGTCTAAAATAATAAGAGAACAGTAATGATTTTTTTGTATTGCTGTAAAACTCATATTTAAAAATAATAGTCGCATATAATTCAAAATTAGATTACATTATCTATAATACTTTGTACAACTTCTGGGTTAAGTAGGGTAGAGGTATCGCCTAAGTTACTTAAATCATTGGCTGCTATTTTACGTAATATACGCCGCATAATTTTTCCTGATCGTGTTTTAGGCAATCCGATAGTAAATTGTATTTTGTCTAATTTAGCAATAGGTCCTATATGTTCGGTTATGATTTGGTTAATTTCTTTTCTTAAGTTATCGTGATTTCTATTTTCTCCTGTTTCTTTTAAAATTACATATCCGTACAGTGCATTTCCTTTAACATCATGTGGAAATCCAACAATGGCCGATTCAGCTACAGCTTGGTGTTCATTAATTGCATCTTCA
>CAMZLD010000112.1 GCA_947311635.1 uncultured Flavobacteriaceae bacterium
ACTATTAGACGAAAGATAAAAGACTTGATTGTAACTATACGATAAACAGTTAATTAAAGATTATTGTTATCTATCAATAACAATAATCTTTAATTAACTGTTTATCGTATAGTTACAATCAAGTCTTTTATCTTTCGTCTAATAGTGAAACGGTCTTACGTCTTTAGACGGACACTAATGTTTAATTAATAATGTTTTTTTTATTTTAAGCACGCATTTAGTTATAACTTTGCTGCTAAATAAGTTGCCGTATAAGAGTCTTTATGTTTTGCTAAAGCTTCTGGTGTACCTTCAAATATAAGATGCCCACCATTTTTACCACCTTCTTTTCCTAAGTCAATAATAGTATCGGCAGTTTTTATTAATTCAATATTATGTTCTATCACAATAATAGAATGTCCGTTAGCTATTAATGCATTAAAAGAGGCTAGTAATTTTTTAATATCATGAAAATGTAAACCTGTAGTAGGTTCGTCAAAAATAAAAAGTGACGTAGCTTGTCGTTTTCCTTTTACTAAAAACGAAGCTAGTTTAATGCGTTGCGCTTCACCGCCAGAAAGTGTAGAGGAGGCTTGTCCTAATTGGACATATCCTAAACCAACATCTTGCAAAGGTTGTAATTTTTGTACCAGTTTGTTTTCTTGATTTTCTTCGAAAAAAGCAATGGCATCATCTATAGTTAGACTTAAAATATCATTGATAGAATGTTTGTTAAACTTAACTTCTAAAACTTCTTTTTTAAAGCGTTTGCCTTTACATTCATCACAAACCAAATGCACATCTGCCATAAATTGCATTTCTACAGTTACATTTCCATCTCCTTTACAAGTTTCACAGCGACCACCTTCTACATTAAAAGAAAAGTGTTTGGGTTTATAATTTCTTATTTTAGATAGCTTTTGGTTGGCAAATAACGCTCTAATTTCATCATATGCCTTAATATATGTTACAGGATTTGAGCGACTGGAGCGACCAATAGGATTTTGATCTATAAATTCTACATGTTCTATAGTATCTAAATCTCCTTCTAATCTAGAAAATTGCCCAACTTTGTTGCCAAAACCAGTAATATGTTTTTGAATTGCTGGATACAGAATTTTACTCACCAAAGTGCTTTTTCCACTACCAGAAACGCCAGTAACTACAGTTAATGCATTTAGAGGAAACTGTACATCAATATTTTTTAAATTGTTTTCTCTAGCGCCAATAACTTTGATAAATTTAGTAGGAGTTCTTCTTTTCTTCGGAATTTCTATGCGTTTGGTTCCGTTGAGGTAATCTGCTGTTAAAGAGTTGCTCTTTAGTATTTCTTCAAAATTTCCGAAGGCAACCACTTCACCACCAAAAGTACCTGCTTCTGGACCAATATCTATTATAACATCTGCAGCTTTCATGATATCTTCGTCATGCTCTACCACAATAACGGTGTTGCCTAGGTCGCGTAATGATTTTAAAACAGTAATTAGTTGTTCTGTATCTTTAGGATGCAAACCAATGCTGGGTTCGTCTAAAATATACAAAGAACCTACCAAACTGCTACCTAAAGAAGTGGCTAAATTAATGCGCTGACTTTCACCGCCAGAGAGTGAGTTTGAAGCTCTATTTAAGGTTAAGTAAGACAAGCCAACGTTGTTTAAAAACGCCAAACGGTTGTTTATTTCTAAAAGTAATCTTTTAGCAATATTTGTATCATTTGTAGAGAGCTTTAATTGTTTAAAAAACGCAGCTAATTCGTTTAACGGAATATTGATGAGTTCTGTAATATTTTTATCAGCAATTTTTACATACAAAGCTTCTTGGCGTAATCTATTTCCATTACATGTAGTACATGTAGTTTTTCCTCGATAGCGAGAAAGCATGACTCTATATTGTATTTTATAACTTTTTTCTTCGATATATTTAAAAAATTGGTGTAGCCCTTCAAAGTACGAATTGCCATTCCAAATCAATTCTTTTTGAGCTTCGGAAAGTTGAAACCAAGGTTTATGAATTGGAAAATCAAATTTATAAGCATTATTAATCAACGCATCTTTAAATTCTTTAAAAGATGCTGTTTTCCAAGGTAGAATAGCATCTTGAAAAACCGAAAGCGCTGTATTAGGAATTACCAAATCTTTGTCAATACCAATAATGTTACCGTAACCTTCGCAAGTAGAACATGCACCATACGGATTGTTAAAACTAAACAAATGTGTATTGGGCTCTAAAAATGAATGTCCGTCCAATTCAAAGGCATTGCTAAAAACGGTGTTTTTTTCTGTTTTTATTTCTTCGATGCTACAGTAACCTTTGCCTTCAAAAAATGCTATTTGTATGGCATCTGCCAATCGGTTGTAAAAATCTTCATCATTTTTTGTAATAATTCTATCTAATACCAATTCAAAATTGCGCTCTATCTCTTCAGAAATTTCTTCAATACGAATTATTTTAGATTTGTATTTTATACGTGCATATCCTTGTTGTGCTAATATTTGAAGCGTTTTTTGTAGGTCTCTATCTTTTGGTATGTGTACAGGAGCTAGTAATAGCAGTTTTGTATCTGGTGGCAGTTGTTTTACAAAATTTATGACATCTGTAACGGTATCTTTCTTAACTTCTTTATGAGAAATAGGAGAGAAGGTTTTACCAATTCTTGCAAATAAGAGTTTTAAATAATCATAAATTTCTGTAGAGGTGCCAACTGTAGAACGAGGGTTGGTTGAATTTACTTTTTGTTCTATCGCAATGGCAGGTGCAATGCCTTTAATGTAATCTACCTTTGGTTTATTTAATCTTCCTAAAAATTGTCTGGCGTAAGAAGACAAGCTTTCTACATATCTTCTTTGCCCTTCTGCATACAAGGTGTCAAAGGCAAGTGTTGATTTTCCTGAGCCAGAAAGACCTGTAATAACAACTAACTTATTTCTGGGTATAACAACATCAATATTTTTTAAATTGTGCAATTGAGCACCTTTAATAATAATGTTTTCTTTTGGATTTACTTTGCTTAAATTAACGCCCATTTTCTGAAAAATAAAAGCCTAAAAATACACTTTTATAGCATACTATACTTTCAATTATCAATAAAAATGGAATAATATTTGTGTTATAAGAAAAAAATGTTGATATTTGAATTTCATAAATCAATAAAAACTAATTGCATATAGGGTAAAATTACTTTAAATCGTTTTAATTAAACAGTAACCAAAAGGCTTCTTGGTCTTTTAAAAAGTAATTTTATATGCAAAAGAAATTGATTCCAGACGCTATTTTAGTAAGTGATTATATTAATGGAAGTGAAAAATCATTAGAAATATTAATCAAAAGACATAAAAGCAGAATTTTTAGTTTTATTTATTCAAAAGTATACGATAAAGATATTTCTGAAGATATTTTTCAAGATACTTTTATTAAAGTAATACGTACCTTAAAAAAAGGCACTTATAATGAAGAAGGTAAATTTTTGCCTTGGGTAATGCGAATAGCACACAATCTAGTCATTGACCATTTTAGAAAATCTAACAGAATGCCTAAATTTAGAAATACAGACGAATTTGATATCTTTTCTGTTTTGGGTGATTCTGGAGATAATAAAGAAGATTTATTAATTAAAGAGCAGATTTACGAAGATATTAGAACCTTGGTAGATAAGTTACCTAATGATCAAAGAGAAGTTTTAATAATGCGTATGTATAGAGATATGAGCTTTAAAGAAATTTCAGAAAACACGGGCGTAAGTATCAATACAGCGCTTGGTAGAATGCGATATGCACTTATTAATTTAAGAAAAATTATAGAGCAAAATAATATAATATTGGTGAGCTAACAATAAAAATAAAACTTTTGCGTTAAATAGGTAATTAACAATCTAAATAGAAGCCTATACGATGCAAATTTACTTTAATAAGTCGTCTAATAAACAGATGCAACCCAAAAAAGAAACCATTCAATTCTTACTTGATTATTCAAAATCATTAAGAATTATTAAGACAAAGTCAACCCGTTTCATTGAATTTAATTTGAATTGACTTTAAAATCCTACCAGTTTTTTACTAGTAGGATTTTTTCTGGCTACTTGGCCTCTGATTTTCTGCCTATTTTCTTAAAAATAATATCATTTTCAATGTCCCAACCTCTTGCTGGTGAATATGCTCTTGCATAGAAAATAATTTGTAAGTGGAGTTTATTCCACAATTTCTTTGGAAAAAGACGCTTCGCATCTTTTTCGGTTTGTTTTACGTTTTTGCCGGTACTTAAAGTCCATCGATACATTAATCTATGAATATGTGTGTCTACAGGAAATGAAGGAATACCAAAAGCTTGGCTCATTACAACGCTTGCTGTTTTATGACCAACTGCTGGTAAAGCTTCTAAATCTGTAAAATTAGCAGGTACTTTTCCGTCATGTTTATCAATCAAAATTTTTGACAAGCCGTAGATGCCTTTGCTTTTCATGGGAGAAAGACCTACAGGCTTTATTATTTCTCTAATTTCATTTACAGATAGCTTAACCATATCATACGGATTGTTTGCTTTTTTAAAAAGCTTTGGAGTAATGGTATTTACACGCTTATCGGTGCTTTGTGCAGATAATAATACCGCTATTAATAAGGTATAGGCATCTTTATGATCAAGTGGAATTGGTGGATTTGGATATAATTTTTCTAATGTTTCTATTACAAATCTAACTTTTTGGCTTTTGATCATAATTTTGTTTTCAATATGACAAAGGTACAAAGTTTCAATATTTTTGATTCATAATTATAAGTATCTTTGTATAAAATTTATAAAAATGACACCATTAAAAATAGGAGACAAGGCACCAAATTTTAAGACTTTAGATCAAAATGGTACAATGCATCAATTAAGTGATTACAAAAACAAAAAACTAGTACTTTTCTTTTACCCAAAAGCAAGTACACCTGGCTGTACTACAGAAGCTTGTAATTTGCGAGATAATTATAAGCGTTTTCAGTCATTAGGTTACAAAATTTTAGGTGTGAGTGCAGATTCAGCAAAACGCCAACAAAATTTTATTTTAAAAAATAACCTGCCCTTCAATTTACTTGCAGATGAAGATAAAAAAGTCATCAATGCTTTTGGAGTTTGGGGAGCAAAAAAATTTATGGGTAGGGAATATGAAGGTATTCATAGAACAACTTTTGTAATTGATGAAAAAGGAATTATTGAAGATATTATTTTAAAAGTAAAAACAAAAGAACATACGTTGCAAATATTAAAATAAAGAAGAAATGAGAAAAATAATAACTGGAGTTTTAACTGTATTAATGGTAACAGTACTCCAAGCACAATCTAAATATTTACAATCTGGGCCTATGGTTGGCTATTCTACCATGAAAGAAGTGATGCTTACTGCACAAACAACAAAGCAAGCCAATGTGTATTTTGAATATTGGAATATAAAATCACCAAAAAAAACATATACCACAGCTACTGTTACAACCCAAAAAGAAAATGCTTTTATGGCACGTGTATTAGCAGATAAGCTAGAACCTAGCAATACATATCATTACAAATTATTTATAAATAAAAAAGAAGTTACTAGACCATACAGGCTAGAGTTTCAATCGCAACCTATTTGGTTATGGCGCGGTGACGCACCAGATTTTACTTTTGCAACAGGAAGCTGTGCTTATATAAGTGAAAAAGTTTATGATAGGCCTGGAAAACCTTACGGAAGTGAGTATCAAATTTTTGAAAGTATTTATAAAGTACATCCAGATTTTATGTTATGGCTAGGTGATAACACATATTTGAGAGAAGCAGATTGGAATAGCAAAACAGGTATTAGATACCGATATACGCATACCAGATCTACACCAGAAATGCAAGCAATGCTTGGTAGTATGCATCATTATGCTATTTGGGATGATCACGATTATGGGCCTAATAATTCTGACAGAAGTTATCCAATGCATCAAGAAACGGAACATATGTTTAAAACTTTTTTTGCCAACCCAAATACAATTTTTGATGAAGGTATTACGGGGCAATTTCAATGGGCAGATTGTGAATTTTTCTTATTAGATAATAGAACTTGGAGAACTCCTAATAAAAGAACTGATATAGAACATCATGAAATTCTTGGTGAGCGACAAATTGAATGGCTTTTAGATGCTTTGGTAAACTCGTATGCTCCATTCAAATTTGTTGTAATTGGCGGCCAATTTGTAAACCCTTTAAAACACAATGAGTCACATGCGAATTATGCTCCAGAAGAACGATTTAAAATAATAAAAGCAATAGAACGTCTAAAAATTAATGGTGTTATCTTTTTATCTGGAGATGTACATCATACAGAGTTGTCAAAATTAGATTTAGAAGGAGGTTATCCTTTATACGATTTAACTGTTTCACCATTAACCTCTGGTGTTGGTGGTAGAAATGCAGAAAAAAATCCAACACAAGTTAAAGGGACATTGCGTAAAGCCAAGAGTTTTGCAACTATGAATGTGCATGGTTCTAGGCGTGAACGAACTTTGGATATTACTATTTATAATAGCAACGGAAAATTACAATGGAAAAAACAATTAAAAGCAGCAGATTTACGTTTTCCTAGAGAAAAAAAATAAGGCTACTCATACTCACTTGTTGTGTGTAATTTTACACTAGGATATTTTTGTTCGGTCATTTGAATAGTAAAAGAAGAGTCGGCTAAAAACACCAATTTACCTTCTTTATCTTTTGCTAAATAACGTTGCTTTACACGTTTAAATTCAGCAAATTCTTCTTTATTGTCTGTTGCTTCTACCCAGCAGGCTTTATGCACAGGCAGGTTTTCGTAGGTACATTTTGCACCATATTCATGTTCTAATCGGTATTGAATTACTTCGTATTGTAAAGCACCAACGGTACCTATTAATTTTCTGCCATTCATTTCCATTGTAAATAATTGTGCAACCCCTTCATCCATTAATTGATCTAAACCTTTGTAAAGTTGTTTGGCTTTCATTGGGTCTGCATTGTTTACATATCTAAAATGTTCTGGAGAAAAACTCGGAATCCCTTTAAAGTTTAAAATTTCTCCTTCGGTTAAGGTATCTCCAATTTTAAAGTTTCCGGTATCATGTAAACCAACAATATCTCCAGGAAATGATTCGTCCACAATTTCTTTTTTTTCTGCAAAAAAGGCATTTGGACTAGAGAATTTCATTTTTTTACCATTCCGAACATGTAAATAAGGCGCATTTCGTTTAAAAGTCCCCGAAACTATTTTTACAAATGCCAATCGATCTCTGTGCTTGGGGTCCATATTGGCATGAATTTTAAATACAAATCCTGTTAATTTTTCTTCTTTAGAATCTACCAATCGTGTATCTGACATTTTTGGTTGTGGAGTAGGAGCAATCTCAGTAAAACAATCTAACAATTCTTTGACACCAAAATTATTTAATGCAGATCCAAAAAATACAGGCTGTAAATCGCCTTTTAAATATTCATTTAGGTTAAATTTCGGGTAAACAGAGTACACCAACTCTAACTCTTCTCGTAAAGTATTTGCTGCAGCATCTCCAATAATGGTATCTAATTCTGGGTTAGAAACATCATCAAATTCAATCCCTTCAGAAATGGTTTGTTTATTTTCTGCTGAAAAAAGATTTAGTTTTTTCTCCCAAATATTATAAATACCTTTAAAATCGTAGCCCATGCCAATAGGAAAACTTAGTGGAGTAACGCGTAAACCCAATTTTTGTTCAACTTCATCTAATAAATCAAAGGCATCTTTACCTTCTCTGTCCATTTTATTAATAAAAACAATGATAGGTATTTTACGCATTCTACAGACTGCTACTAATTTTTCGGTCTGCGCCTCAACACCTTTTGCTACGTCAATAACTACAATAACACTATCTACAGCTGTTAGGGTTCTAAACGTATCTTCTGCAAAATCTTTATGTCCTGGTGTGTCGAGAATATTGATTTTTTTGTCTTTATAAATAAATGCTAATACAGAAGTTGCTACAGAAATACCACGTTGGCGCTCAATTTCCATAAAATCTGAAGTAGCCCCTTTTTTTATTTTATTGTTTTTTACAGCACCTGCTTCTTGAATGGCTCCTCCAAATAATAATAACTTTTCTGTTAAGGTCGTTTTACCAGCATCTGGATGCGAAATAATACCAAAAGTGCGTCTGCGTTCTAATTCTTCTATAAAAGACATAAAATGGATTCTATTAAAATTTGTTTGCAAAGATACATTTTCATGACCAATAGTTGTAATGCTTTTTCTATATTTGTAAAATGACGGAAGAACAGGTGATTTTAGTTGATAAAAATGACAAGCAAATAGGTTTGATGCCCAAAATGGAGGCGCATGAAAAAGCGTTGCTACATAGAGCCTTTTCAGTGTTTGTATTTAATGAAGAAGGAAAACTACTATTACAACAACGCGCTGCAGAAAAATACCATTCGCCATTGTTATGGACCAATACCTGTTGTAGCCATCAGCGTAATGGTGAAACTAGCTTGGCTGCAGGACAACGAAGGTTGCAAGAAGAAATGGGTTTAAATTGCGATTTAGAAGAAGTTTTTTCGTTTATTTATAAAGCACCATTTGATAACGGACTTACAGAACACGAGTTAGATCATGTTTTGGTTGGTTATTCAGATGAGTTTCCGAAAATTAATAAAGAAGAAGTCGCTGCTTATAAATGGATGAGCTTAAAAGAAGTAAGAGTAGATACAGAATTAAACCCTTTAAAATATACTGCTTGGTTTTTAATTATTTTTGAAAAATATTATAATTTTATTAGCAAATAATGGCAAAAGTAACTGTACATAGAAAAGCACATTTTAATGCAGCTCACCGTTTGTATAATGCAGATTGGAGTGATGCTCGCAATGCTACCGTTTTTGGTAAATGTGCCAATCCACATTACCATGGTCATAATTATGAATTAATTGTTGCCGTAAAAGGAGACATTAATCCGGTTACCGGTTTTGTGATGGATATGAAAATTTTAAAAGATTTGATAGCGCATGAAATTGAAGATAAATTTGACCACAAAAATCTTAATGAAGAGGTGTTTGAGTTTAAAGAATTAAATCCAACAGCAGAAAATATAGTTGTTGTAATTTGGAATATTTTACGTGCTAAAATTGATACCAAACTCCAATTGAGCATTACTTTATATGAAACGCCGAGAAATTTTGTAACTTATTCTGGAAATTAATGCCTTTATACAAAAAAATACTATTTATTGGTTTGGTATTGCTATCCGCAATAGCTTTTATTAACGGAAATAAAGTAGATACACATATGCAGTTAAAAAAAGGAGATAAAATACCGCATTTTACATTAAAAGATCAAAATAACAATGATTTTTCTATTCAAGATTATTTAGGAAAACCAATGGTTATTTATTTTTACCCTAAAGATGATACACCAGGCTGCACAAAAGAAGCTTGTTTATTTAGAGATCAATTTGAGTCTTTTTCTGATAAAGAGGTGCTTGTTGTAGGTATTAGTTCTGACAATGTGGCTTCTCATAAAGCATTTCAAGAAAAATACAAACTCCCATTTACACTTTTAGCAGATGTAGATAAGAACGTACGTAAGGCATTTGGTGTTAAAAATAGTACCTTTGGGTTATTGCCGGGGCGTGTAACATTTGTAGTAGATGCTAAAGGGATTATACTATATGTTTTTGAAAGCCAGTTTAAGGCAGAAAAACATATAGAAAAAGCATTAGAAATTATTCAAAAACTCTAATTATTGTCAGTTAATTACCCTATAAAATTCATTCCTATTCTCAAAGAAAAAATTTGGGGAGGTACGAAATTAAATAAACTGCTAAGGAAGTCTTCAAAAAAAAAGAATATTGGTGAGAGTTGGGAGATTTCTGCCGTAGATACAGAGGTTTCTATTGTTGCTAATGGTATTTTGAAAGGACAAACTTTAAATCAAATCATAACAAAATACACTACAGATTTATTAGGTAAAAAAGTATACCATTCTTTCGGAAATACTTTTCCGTTACTAATTAAATTTATTGATGCAAATAAAGATTTAAGCATACAGTTACATCCAAATGATGCGCTTGCGAAAAAGCGTCATAATACTTTCGGAAAAACAGAAATGTGGTATGTAATGCAAGCCGACAAAGCGGCAAAATTGATTGTTGGTTTTAAAAAAGATATCAAGAAAGAGCTTTATTTAAAAAAAGTAAAAGAAAACAAACTGCTAGAAGTCCTAAATCAAGAGGCTGTAAAAACTGGCGATGTGTATTATATTGAAACTGGCACTATTCATGCCATATGTGCTGGCGTTTTGTTAGCAGAAATTCAACAAACAAGTGACGTTACTTATCGTATATTTGATTGGAATCGGAAAGATGCTCAAGGAAATCAGCGTGAATTGCATACAGAGCTTGCTTTGGCTGCGATTAATTTTTCTACTCATAAGACAAAAATAGACTATCAAATAGATAAACGAGGTAAAGCAAAGCTTATTGAATGTCCTTATTTTACTACCAATCTTATTAAAATAAAAGATACAATTACAATAGATATTTCAGATAGAGATTCTTTTATAGTCTATATGTGTGTTTCAGGAAAAGCTACTTTTTTATATGGAAAAAGAAAACAGGTTACGATTAAAAAAGGAGCTACCCTTTTAATTCCTGCTGCTTTAAAACATTTCAGAATTACTTCAGAAGTAAATACAACTTTGTTAGAAATTTATATTGCTTAAAACTTTAGCGTAGGATTTTAGTTTATCATATAAAAAGCAGTAAATTTGTAGCGTAAAAAATAAAAATTATGGCAAGTATTAAAAATTTAAAAAAGGATATTAATTATATATTAGGAGACGTGATAGAAGAATGTCTTTCTTGGCAATTAATGAATCCAACAGAAGATACAAAGAAAAGCGAGTCAATTATTGATGAAGCAATTGCAACTTTTGATGATTTAATGGCAAAAATAAACTCAAAAAATGTTGATAATCAAAAAGCACATTTTAGAGGTATCACAGCAGAGCTTGAACAAAAAGCAATGGCTTTATTGGGTAAAGTAAATAAATTGTAAGTTTTCTTATTAGCAGTGTCCGTCTAAAGACGTAAGACCGTTTCACTATTAGACGAAAGATAAAAGACTTGATTGTAACTATACAATAAACAGTTATTTGAAAATTATTGTTGTTGATAGATAACATAAAATTAAAAAAACAGAAAAAGCAAG
>CAMZLD010000113.1 GCA_947311635.1 uncultured Flavobacteriaceae bacterium
AAAAACAAGAACCAGTGCTAGTTTGGTAATGTTTCTCATAATAAAATCTTATTAATTGTTTTTTATAATCTAACAAACATAATTATATTTATTTTTTTATCCAAATTTTTTACAACTTCATTATAGAATTAGTTTAAAATTAAAAATTCTACAATCTTTATTTTTATTTACGTTTTTAGAATTTGTATTTTTGCACAAATCTTTTTTTTGAAAACATTTCAATCTATTTATACGTATAAAGGCTCACAACCTTCAATTATTACAATTGGAACGTTTGATGGTGTGCATATTGGTCATCAAAAAATTATACAACAAGTTGTTGATTTATCAAATAAAGACAAAACAACAAGTATGGCGCTTACATTTTTTCCGCATCCAAGAATGGTATTGCAGAAAGATTATAACCTTCAACTTATAAACACTATTAATGAACGATCTGCACTATTAGAAAAAACGGGTTTAGACACATTGATTGTTCATCCTTTTAATAAAGAATTTGCGAAACTCTCTGCGTTAGAGTTTGTACTCGAAATATTGGTAAAAAAATTGCATGTTTCTAAATTGGTTATTGGCTATGATCACCACTTCGGAAAAAACCGCGAAGGTAATATTGAACAGCTTCAAGAGTATGCACACACCTATGATTTTGAAATTATTGAAATTCCGGCACAGGATATTGAAGCTGTTTCTGTAAGTTCTACAAAAATTAGAAAAGCACTTCAAAAAGGAAATATAAAAAAAGCAACTGCTTATTTGGGCTACAATTTTACAATAAGCGGAACCATTGTTGAAGGAAATCATCTTGGCGAAAAAATAGGCTTTCCTACAGCCAATCTAGATATTAAAGAAGACTATAAAATACTTCCAAAAAAAGGGTCGTACATTGTTACAGCTACTATTGATGGTGATCTTGTTTTAGGTATGCTAAATATTGGCAACAGACCAACAATTAAAGACCCAAAAAAGACCATTGAAGTTCATTTTTTAAATTTCAATAAAAATATTTATGGCAAAACAATTACGGTTTCTTTTTTAAAACGCTTGCGTGATGAAGTAAAATTTAAATCTATAAATGCGCTTAAAAAGCAACTTTCGAAAGATAAACAAGCAGTGCAAACCTATTTTAAAACCTTAAAGTCATTATAAAATAGTAGTGTCCGTCAAAAGACGTAAGACCGTTTCACTATTAGACGAAAAATAAAAGACTTGATTGTAACTATACCATAAACAGTTATTTGAAATTATTGTTATTAACAGATAACATAAAATTAAAAAAAAACAGAAAAAGCAAGGTGTCTATTAAAAAAAGCTCTTAGAACCTCTATTAAACATAACTTTTTAGCGTTTTTATAAATTTTAATTGGACAACAATAATTATAAAAGACAAAAAAGTATTTGCTTAATTGAAGGCTAGTTGCGTAGTATTTTATAAATTTGCGCTCAGAATATTTACACCATGTTACAAGTACCATTTATTAGAGAAAACAAAGACCTTGTTATAGAAGGCTTAGCAAAACGTCATTTTAAAGATGCTGCTATTATCATTCAAAAAGTAATCACAGCAGATGAAAATAGAAGAGCGACACAAGCTTCTTTAGACCAAATATTAGCATCATCTAATAAAATTTCTAAAGAAATAGGTATTCTTTATAAAAATGGTGAGGCTCAAAAAGCAAGTCTTTTAAAAGAAAAAACAGGTCAGTTAAAAGACCAATCTAAAGATTTAACAGAAAAACTATCTCAAATTGCAGGTGAATTGCAAGAATTATTATACCAAATTCCGAATATTCCTAACACTATTGTACCAGCAGGAAATAGTGAAGATGACAACGAAACAGTTTTTGAAGCAGGAACTATTCCGAAGTTACACGATAATGCATTGCCACATTGGGAGCTGGCAAAAAAATACGACATTATAGATTTTGAGCTTGGTAACAAAATTACAGGCGCAGGTTTTCCGGTTTATAAAGGAAAAGGAGCGCGTTTACAACGTGCATTAATCAATTACTTTTTAGATAAAAATACAGCAGCAGGATATACCGAAATGCAAGTACCACATTTAGTTAATGAAGCTTCTGGTCGTGGCACTGGTCAATTGCCAGACAAAGAAGGGCAAATGTATCATTGTGGTGTTGACAACCTCTATTTAATACCTACAGCAGAAGTGCCAGTGACTAATATTTATAGAGACGTTTTATTAAAAGAAAATGATTTTCCTATTTGTAATACTGCATATACACCTTGTTTTAGAAGAGAAGCAGGTAGTTATGGTGCACATGTACGTGGATTGAATAGATTGCATCAATTTGACAAAGTAGAAATTGTACGATTAGAACATCCAACAAAATCTTATGCTGCTTTAGACGGCATGGTAGATCACGTAAAAGGAATTTTAAATGAATTAGAAATGCCGTATCGTATTTTGCGTTTATGTGGTGGAGATTTAGGTTTTACCGCAGCACTTACTTACGATTTTGAAGTGTTTTCAACTGCACAAAACCGTTGGTTAGAAATAAGCTCTGTTTCTAACTTTGAAACTTTTCAAGCCAATCGTTTAAAGCTACGTTTTAAAAACGCAGAAGGTAAAAGCCAATTGGCACACACTTTAAACGGTAGTTCTTTAGCTTTACCTAGAGTTTTAGCAGGTCTGTTAGAAAACTGTCAAACACCAGAAGGCATAAAAATACCAAAGGTATTGGTACCTTATTGCGGATTTGAGATGATTGCTTAATTTGAAATGATTGCATTCATTAACCTTTTGTAGTTATTCATTCTTAACAAAGCTTCAAAATACGCATTTAGTTGTCCGTTTTGCATAAACTGAGTTGCTTGTTTTTTTGCTGTTTCGTATTGTTTGATTAAGTCTTTCATAATAGTTAAATTAAGTTGTTACACTCATAAATCAAGTTCTGTGCCAAATTGTTACCCTTTACTTTTGTAGTTGGTCTCATTTTTGCTATTTAGTTTACAAGTTATATGTATCTTTGAAACGATTATGAAACAACTTTTACTACATTTTTTCTTGCTTTTTGCTGTTTTGAGCTTTTCTCAAGAAGCAAAATTAGCGAATGATTATTTTAACAAAGGGGAATATGAAAAGGCCTTAAGCTATTACCAACAACTTCAGGAAAAGCAACCTTATAACACAACCTATACAAAAAGATTAATTAGCTGTTTTCAAAAACTAGAACAATTTGAAAAAGCAGAAATACTGATTTTAAAACAGCAAAAAAAATTTCCGAAGCAAAATTACTTGTGGGTCGAATTAGGTTATAATTATCAGCTTTTAAAACAAGAAAACAAGGCGCAGCAATACTATCAAAAAGCACTTTCAGTAATTGACAAGCAACCAAATACAGGCGCAAGCATTGCAAGAGCATTTGCTGCCAACTTATTGTTTGATGATGCCTTAAAAGCGTATCAAAAAACCATGAAATTAAACCCAAAGGCGAACTATAACTTGCAAATAGCTGGTCTTTATGGTGATAAGGGCGATATTGAAGGCATGTTTGCTGCGTATTTAAATACCGCAGATAGAGATAAGCGTTATACCAACTTAATCCTTAGAAAAATAGGTGCCTACATTACAGATGATCCGCAAAACAAATACAATGTAATGCTCAAAAAAGAAGTGCTTCAACGCTCACAAAGTCACCCAAATGATCTTTGGAACCAGATACTTAGCTGGCTTTTTATACAACAAAAAGAATATTACAAAGCACTTATACAAGAAAAAGCACTCTTTGCTAGACAGCAAGAAAAAACCACTAGAATTAAAGAATTAGGTGTTATCTCTTTTCAAGAAAAAGAATATAAAACCGCTCAAAAATGCTTTGACTTTATCGTTGAAAACACACAAGATCAAGAAGCTGTGCTTTTTGCCAAAAGCTATATTCTTAAAATTGCTTCAGAAACCAATCCAAATCTAGCAGAGGTAGAACAACAATTTAAGGCCGTTCTTGCTAACTTCGGAAAAACGGCTCAAACCACACCGCTTCAAATAGCCTTTGCAGATTTTCTGACTTTCAAAAAAAAGAAGCCCGAAGAAGCCATTCTTTTACTTAAAGAAACCTTAAAAAATACGGCTAATAAATTTCAAAAAGCTGCAGTAAAAATACAATTAGGTGATGCCTTGTTGTTTAGCAATAAATTTAACCAAGCACTTATTTATTATGCACAAGTTCAGACAGCTTTAAGAAACCATCCTTTGGCTCAAAAAGCACGCTACAAAGTAGCACAAACATCTTACTTTAAAGGTGATTTTAAATGGGCACAAACACAATTAAAAGTCTTAAAAGGCTCTACATCACAACTCATCGCAAATGATGCTATTGATCTTAGCATGCATATTAGTGACAATATTGCTGGTGACACTTTACAAGTAGCCTTAAAACATTATGCCAAAGCCGCTTTGTTGGCATTTCAGAAAAAAAACAAACAAGCCATTTACTTGTTAGATACTGTTTTAACAAAACACAAAGGACATGCAATAGAAGATGAAGCTTTATTTAAACAAGCAAAACTTTATATTAAAACGCAACAATACCAAAAAGCAGAAACTAATTTTTTGAAAATAATTGCCATTAATAAAGAAGATATCTTGGTAGATGACAGTATTTATTTACTTGCCGAATTGTATAAAAATCAACTAAAAGATTTACAAAAAGCTTCTGAATATTACGAAAAACTCATTTTCGAATTTCCGTCGAGTATTTATTTAGTAAGTGCCCGAAATAACTTTAGAAAACTTAGAGGCGACATTCTTAACTAAACCAAACAAAAATGTATATATATAACGTTACCATAAACATTGAAGAGAGCATTCAAAAAGATTGGCTGCAATGGATACATCATCACATACCACAAGTTTTAGCTACTGGAAAATTTACAGAAGCACGTTTTTGCCAAGTATTGGTAGATGAAGAAATGGGCGGTGTTACATATTCTGTGCAATACAGAGCAAAATCTCGTCAAGATTTAGACGATTATTACAAGTTTTTTGCCCCAAAATTAAGAGCAGACAGCAAAGCTTTTGAAGGTAAATTTGTCGCCTTTAGAACAGAACTTAAAGTTATTGATGAATATAAAGTGCAAAAAAACCAAAAAGAGTCCAATTCCTAATTCCTAATTCCTAATTCCTAATTCCTAATTCAAAAATATGAACGTTAGAGCAAAAAAACATTTAGGACAGCATTTTTTAAAAGACGAAACCATTGCGCAAAATATTGCAGATGCCTTGGTGCAAAACACGTATAAAAAGGTGCTAGAAATTGGTCCAGGAATGGGTGTTTTAACCAAATATTTGCTACAAAAAGATTTTGAAACCTATGTGGTAGAAATAGATCCAGAGTCTGTTGAATATCTGCAAGCAGAATTTCTACATTTAGACGGGAAAATTCTTTCAGAAGATTTTCTGAAAATGGATTTTTCGAAACACTTCAAAAACGAACAGTTTGCAATCATTGGCAACTTTCCGTACAATATTTCGACACAAATAGTTTTTAAAACGCTCGAAAACAAAGCGCAAATACCAGAATTTGCAGGTATGTTTCAGAAAGAAGTAGCAGAACGCATTGCAGAAAAAGAAGGAAGTAAAAAATACGGAATCTTATCCGTTTTAACACAAGCCTATTACAAAGTAGAATACCTATTTACTGTGGCACCTCACGTTTTTAATCCACCTCCAAAAGTAGAGTCTGGCGTGATACGGTTAACACGAAAAAAAGATTTTTCGTTACCCGTAAACGAAAAATTGTTTAAGCAAGTTGTTAAAACTGCCTTTAACCAACGCAGAAAAACACTACGAAACAGTTTAAAATCGTTTAATTTATCAAATAAATTACGCGAAGATGCTATATTTGCCCAGCGACCAGAACAATTAAGTGTTTCTGAATTTATTTTGCTGACGCAAAAAATAGCACACGATGGAATCGAATAACTTAAAACATATCATTTCTTCACTTCAAAACCTCATCGAAAAAAACGATGAGCGTTCTGTTCTTGCCTTACTACATGATGTGCATCATGCAGATTTAGCAGAAGCTTTAGATAAAGTCAATTTTGACCAAGCCGTTTATGTAATTAAACTACTTGATAGTGAAACTACTTCTGAAATTTTAGTAGACTTAGATGATGATTTAAGAGAAAAAATTCTTAAAAAACTCTCTGTCAAAGAAATTGCAGAAGAAATAGAAGAGCTAGACACCGATGATGCTGCAGATATGATTGCAGAATTACCAGAAGAACGTCAAGAACGTGTTATTGCTCAAATAGAAGATGAAGACCACGCCAAAGACATTGTAGAGCTTCTTAGTTATGATGAAGATTCTGCCGGTGGTTTAATGGCAAAAGAATTGGTAAAAGTAAACGAAAATTGGACTGTTGTGCAATGTGTTAAAGAAATGCGAAAACAAGCAGAAGAAGTAACACGTGTACACTCTATTTATGTGGTTGACAATAAAGATATTTTAAAAGGACGCTTGTCTTTAAAAGACTTGTTAGTTGCACCAACAAAGGCACATATTTCTGATGTTTACATTCCGAAAGTAGATTTTGTAAATGTCAACGACAAGGCAGAAGATGTAGCTAAAGTCATGCAAAAATACGATTTAGAAGCCATTCCTGTGGTAGATGACAACAAAGTGCTATTAGGCAGAATTACCATAGATGATATTGTAGATGTTATTAAAGAAGAAGCCGAAAAAGATTATCAAATGGCAGCTGGTTTAACAGAAGATGTAGAGGCAGATGATAGTATTATTCAGTTGGTAAAAGGGCGCTTACCGTGGTTAATTCTTGGTTTATTAGGTAGTTTAGGCGCTGTAACTATTATGCAGAATTTTCAAAACATTATGTCTAACCCACAATACAGGGCCTTGTTTTTTTTCACACCATTAATAGCGGCAGTTGCAGGAAACGTTGGCGTACAATCTAGCGCTATTATAGTACAGGGCTTAGCTAATGATATTATTAAAGGGAGTTTCTTTAAAAGGCTTGTAAAAGAAATTTCTATAAGTGTACTTAATGGTATAATTTTATCGATGCTTATCATTGTTTTTGGCGAAATAACACATTACCCTTTTATATTTACTTTAGCAATATCTATCTCGCTTATCTGTGTCATTATCATCGCCTCATTAATTGGCACTTTTGTACCTTTAATGTTAAACAAAAGAGGTATCGACCCTGCACTTGCTACGGGACCATTTATTACAACTAGCAATGATATTTTTGGTATTTTAATCTACTTTTGGATTGCAAAAATGATTCTAGGTATCTAAACTTAATTGTTAATAGAAGTTAAATAAAAACAGTAAGAAAAGAACTCCAAAATATTTTTTTAATTTTTTTAAAAATTATTATGCGCAAATTCATCATTATACTAATTACTTTTCTCTTTGGTTGTTTTTCTATGTACTACTTTTTAAGTAAAAGCAAACAAAAAAACGAACATCAGCAAGCGCAAATAATTGTATCGCAAATTCGTAGCCTAAAAAACCTTATTGTTACCGAAGGTGTTTTTTCTGAAACCTATTCGTATCAAAATTCTAAAAATTATTTTTATAATTTTTTTCAGTTCGAAAAAAGAGCATTGCTTATTGTCAATGCTAAAGTACAAGTCTCTTACAATTTAGGTTTATTAAAAACAAAAATTGATACCGTAAATAAAACCATTACTATAAAAAAAATACCAGAACCAACTGTTGAGATTATTCCAGACATTCGGTATTTTGACATGCAACAAAGCACCTTTAACACCTTTTCTAATCAAGACTTAAACCAATTGCAAAAAGAAGCCATAAAGCGCATTAAAACAACTAGTGAAACCGTAAAACTTAAAGAGCGTGCCAAAAAAGATTTAATACGCCAATTAAAAAGTATTTATCTATTAAGCAATGCTATGGATTGGAAACTCATTGATGAGACCTCTTTTCAATTAGAAAAACAATTTAAAGACTAAGCCAACTTTTGCGATAAATCCCAAAGTGTTACGCCAGCACTTACGGCAATATTTAAAGAATGTTTGGTGCCTAATTGCGGTATTTCTACACAAAAATCACTTGCAGAAACCACCGTTTGTTGTACGCCTTTTACTTCGTTGCCAAAAACCAAAGCATAGGTTGTATTTTTATCCACTTTAAAATTATTAAGCATAATAGCTTGTTGAGCTTGTTCTATACTTATCACTTTAATTTTTTCTATTTGCAATTGTTGTATGAGCTGTAACGTATCTTCAACATACGCCCAATCTACTGTTTCTGTTGCACCTAAAGCCGTTTTATGAATTTCTTTGTGTGGCGGCTGTGCTGTAATACCACAAAGGTATATTTTTTGAATCAAAAAGGCATCACAGGTTCTAAAAACCGAACCGATATTATGCAAACTTCTTATATTGTCTAATACAACAATAATAGGCGTTTTTTTAGCCTTCTTAAAACCTTCAACATCCAAACGTTCTAATTCACTATTTTTTAATTTTCGCATGTGTTTCTAATTTCTTGGGCAAATTTACACAAAACTGTATACAGCGTTCTAAAAAAACCTTAAATTCGCATTTCAATCTATAATTCCGTAAAATAAAAGTGGCAAAGGCAAAAAAGGTTACTCCATTAATGAAACAATACAATGCCATTAAGGCAAAGTATCCAGATGCAATGCTCTTGTTTCGTGTGGGTGATTTTTACGAAACTTTTGGCGAAGATGCTAAAAAAGCTGCTGGCATTCTAGGTATAGTACTCACAAAA
>CAMZLD010000114.1 GCA_947311635.1 uncultured Flavobacteriaceae bacterium
ATGAGATATCTTATAATTAAATTGGTATTAGAACCTCTATTAAACATAACTTTTTAGCGTTTTTATAAATTTTAATCGGACAAGAATATCTTAAAAAAAAATACCGCACTAAATAGGCGGTATTTTTAAAATTAGTTTTTTTTTTACTAAACTTAATTGTTCAACGCTTCCCGATTGAGGTTTGAATTTGGCTCGAAAACGCGCCTAATTGCTCAACGCTTCCCGATTGAGTTTAAATTTGGCACATAAATGCGCCTAATTGCTCAATGCTTCCCGATTGAGTTTAAATTTGGCTCGAAAACGCGCCTAATTGCTCAACGCTTCTGCTCCACCAACAATTTCTAAGATTTCATTGGTAATAGCTGCTTGACGTGCTTTGTTATACGTCAATGTAAGTGCATCACGTAATTCGGTTGCATTATCTGTTGCTTTGTGCATGGCTGTCATTCGTGCGCCGTGTTCTGAAGCGTAAGAGTCTCTAATTGCTTTATACAATTGTGTTTTTAATGACTTCGGAATTAATTGTAATACTATTTCTGCTTTAGATGGTTCAAATACGTAATCGGTATTTGATACTGCTTTTCCTTCTACAGGTTTGATTGGTAAAAACTGTTCTACCGTTACAATTTGGGTTGCGGCGTTTTTAAACTTATTGTAAACAATCTCTATTTTATCATACGTGCCTTCTACAAATAAAGCCATTAACTTTTCTGCAATTTCTGCAACATTTAAAAAGGTTAAGTCATCAAAAATTGCGGTATTGTTTTCAATAACCGTATTGTTTTTAGACAGAATATCGTTTCCTTTTTTTCCTATTGAAAGAATGTCAACTTCTTTATTGGCATAAGTTGTTTCAATCATATTTGAAACATGCTTAATTACAGAAGAATTAAACCCTCCACAAAGCCCTCTATTTGAAGTAATAACAACGATTAGTGCTTTGTTAACTTCTCTTTGAGTTGCATAAGAACCGCCTACATCACTATCTAATGTGGCACTTAAATTCTGAAGTAATTCTGTAAGCTTATCGGCATACGGACGCATTTGTGTAATTGCATCTTGTGCTTTTTTCAACTTTGCTGCAGATACCATTTTCATGGCACTAGTAATCTGCATCGTTGATCCGATAGAGCTAATTCTGTTACGTATTTCTTTTAAGTTTGCCATTTAATTCTAGTATTGAGATTTCAGAATTAAGTATTGAGGCGCTAACCTCAATACTCACTTCTCATTACTTATTTATAATTTGCTGATAAGTCTTTACAAACTGCTCTTAACGTATCTGTTACTTCGTCTGTTAATTTACCTGCTTTTAACGTATCTAAAACACCTCTGTGTTTTGCATTTAAAAATGCTAAGAAATCTTTTTCAAAGTCTTTTACTTTTTCTACCGGTACGTCTTTTAATAAATTGTTTGCACCCGCGTATATAATTGCAACTTGTTCTTCTACAGGAAAAGGATCTGCTTGTGCTTGCTTTAAGATTTCTACATTACGCTTACCTTTGTTAATTACATTTAAGGTTGCCGCATCTAAATCTGAACCAAACTTAGCAAATGCTTCTAATTCTCTAAACTGTGCTTGATCTAGCTTTAAGGTACCAGATACTTTTTTCATTGATTTAATTTGTGCCGAACCACCTACACGTGATACCGATATACCTACGTTAATAGCTGGTCTAACTCCCGAGTTGAATAAATCTCCATCTAAGAAAATTTGTCCGTCTGTAATAGAAATTACGTTTGTTGGGATATATGCTGAAACATCTCCTGCTTGTGTTTCAATAATTGGCAATGCTGTTAATGAGCCGCCTCCTTTTACCAAATGTTTGATTGAATCTGGTACATCATTCATTTCTTTAGCAATTTTATCATCGTTAATTACTTTAGAAGCTCTTTCTAACAATCTAGAGTGTAAATAAAATACATCTCCTGGATATGCCTCACGTCCTGGTGGGCGTCTTAATAATAATGAAATTTCACGGTAAGCTACAGCTTGTTTTGATAAATCATCATAAACAATCAATGCGGGTCTACCAGTGTCTCTAAAATATTCTCCAATTGCTGCACCTGCCATTGGTGCGTATACTTGCATAGCTGCAGGATCTGATGCATTTGAAGCTACAATAGTTGTATAAGCCATAGCGCCTTTTTCTTCAAATAAAGCAGCAATTCCTGCTACTGTAGAAGCTTTTTGACCAATAGCTACATATATACAATATACAGGTACACCTGCATCGTAAAATTCTTTTTGATTGATGATGGTATCAATTGCAACGGTAGATTTTCCTGTTTGTCTATCGCCAATAATCAACTCACGTTGACCTCTACCAATAGGAATCATGGCGTCTACTGCTTTTAATCCTGTTTGTAATGGCTCGTTTACTGGCTGACGGAATAATACACCTGGAGCTTTACGCTCTAGAGGCATTTCATATGTTTCTCCTTGAATTGGTCCTTTACCATCAATTGGGTTTCCTAGGGTATCTACTACACGCCCTACAATACCTTCTCCTACTCTAAGTGAAGCGATGCGTTCTGTTCTTTTTACAGTTGAACCTTCTTTTATACCTACAGATGAACCTAATAGTACTACACCAACATTGTCTTCTTCTAAGTTTAGTACCATTCCTTCTAATCCAGAATCGAATTGTACTAATTCTCCGTATTGTACATTGGCTAAACCAAATACACGTGCAATACCATCTCCTACTTGTAATACTGTTCCTACTTCGTCTAATGAAGCGGTTGCTTCAAATCCTGCTAGTTGTTCTTTTAATATTGCAGATACTTCTGCTGCTTTTACTCCTGCCATTTTATTTTGACTTTAAGGTGTTATTCTTTTGTATAACTTATTTAATATCCTATACTTATATTCACTCCTTTTTGTTGTGTTGGAGCTTCATTTATTATAATTACTTTTCCTTGACTTAACTCATTTCTTTTTTTAGTAAATTCTAAACCGTATTTTTTTACAAATCGCGCTACTTTTTCTTTTACTAAAGTGTTGTCTTTAAAAATTTTATTTTTAAACATGAGTCTTAACTGCCCTTTAAAAGTGTTTAAATCAACTTCGGTTTTTAATTCTAAATCTGGAAATGAAATACTACAATATTTTATTTCTTCTCCTGTATTTGGGTCATTAAAATGATCCCATTTGATAAAAACCAATTCGTTATCGTTTAAATCATAAAGCGATTTTTCGCCAGTAAAAATCCCTCTGTCTGTTTTAAACATTAAAACTCCATCAACAGTAATGTTTCCTTTTTTTATTTTTATTTTTTGTGCGTTAACACTTAAAGTAACTAAAATTGTTATTAAAAAGATGAGTGTGTTCGTTTTTTTCAAAATGCTTAATTTAATGTAAATTCTCTTTTTAAATTGCTCAATTTATTTGCAATACTTGCATTGTATTGTATATCTCCAATGCGTAGTATAAATCC
Organism: uncultured Flavobacteriaceae bacterium; assembly: GCA_947311635.1. Lineage (GTDB taxonomy): Bacteria > Bacteroidota > Bacteroidia > Flavobacteriales > Flavobacteriaceae > CAMZLD01. The sequence goes on from CAMZLD010000114.1 coordinate 3,442, forward strand.
ACCTATAATGTCTGGATTTACGTTGTTTTTAATGATTGCTTCTTTACCTGTTAAGGCTTTTACTTTTGCCAACACTAATGTTGATAATGCTTCATCTAAAGGCACAGCTGTTGTTACTTCTGCAACTTGCTTTCCGTGGTGGGCATCATATAAAGTAATATATTGAGAAGCTACATTTGCGATGATTGGTAATCTTTTATTACTTATCAATGTGTCTAACAACCCTTGTGTTATTTTATCTAGCTTATTATCAAAAATAGTATTGATTATTTTTTTCTTAGCTTCAGATTTTATGGTTGGGTTGTTTAATACCGTTTGCAATTCTTTATGTTCACTAACAACAGCAAGTAAAGACTGCATGTCTTTGTAAACATCAGTCGCTTGGTTTTGCTCATTGGCAAATCTCAATACTGCTTTTGCATAACGTAATGCTGCTCTAGTACTCATTTTCTTTTAAATTTAGATAGAAACTTCTTTTAACAATTGTTCTACTAACTGTAATTGCTTGTCTTTATTTGACAGTTGTTCTCTAACAACTTTTTCAGCAATTTCTACTGAAAGGCTTGCTACTTGATTTTTAATGTCAGAAACGGCAGCTTGTTTTTCACTATCAATAACAGCTTTTGCTTGTTCTATCATTTTATCTGCTTGTACTTTTGCTTCTTCTTTTGCTTCTGCAATCATGCTATCTTTAATATCACGTGCATCTTTCATCATTGCGTCACGTTCTGCACGTGCTTCTTGCAACAATTTTTCGTTGTCTGCATGTAGGTTTTGCATTTCTTTACGTGCTGCTTCTGCAGATGCTAAAGCATTTTTAATACCTTCTTCTCTTTCGTTAACGGCATTTAAAATTGGCCCCCAAGCGTATTTTTTAAGCAAAAATATTAACCCAATAAATAAAAGGGTTTGCCAGATAAATAATCCGAATGAAAACTCATTTAATAATTTTTCCATAATTTTTAATCTTTACTAAACATTCTTTTTATAAAACTAGTAGCAACCAACCGTTACTACTAGTTTTAATTTTTTTGTTGATTAAGCTGCAAATAATGCTGCGAAACCAATACCTTCAATAAGTGCTGCTGCAATTAACATCGCTGTTTGAATTTTACCGGTAGCTTCTGGTTGACGAGCAATAGCATCCATTGCTGACCCTCCAATTCTACCAATACCAATTCCTACTCCGATTACAATTAAACCTGCACCTACAATTTCTGGAATGTTCATAATATATAAATTTAATAATTAATGTTCTTGTTTTTAATGTTCTGCATGTTCTTCGGCTGCTGAGCCAAAATATAACGCCGATAATACTGTAAATATATATGCTTGTAGCGCTGCTACTAACAATTCTAATATTGATAATCCAAATGCCAATCCAAATGAAAGTGAACTTCCTATCCAACTTTTAAAGATAAACATAAGTCCTAATATACTCATTAATACTACGTGACCTGCTTTCATGTTTGCATACAAACGTATCATTAAAGCAAATGGTTTAATAAAGGTGCCTAATAATTCTATTGGTGCTAATACTATTTTCATTAATTTTGGAACTCCTGGCATCCAAAAAATATGTTTCCAATAGTCTTTTTTTGCAGTAAAAGTTGTTATCAAATAAGTAAGTATTGCTAGTGAAAATGTAATAGCTATGTTCCCTGTTATGTTAACACCTAATGGTGTTAGTCCAAATAGATTTACAAACCAAATAAAGAAAAAGATGGTGAGTAAATAGTTCATGTATTTTTTGTAGTGTTTTTCTCCAATATTTGGTATTGCTATCTCATCACGTATGTACAATATAATAGGTTCAAACAACCTTCCTAAACCTTTACCAATTCCGCCGTTTTTTACGTATGATTTTGCCAAACCTGCAAATAACAAAAACATTAACAGCCCTGTAATTAGAATCATCACAACGCTTTTTGTGATAGATAAATCTAAAGGTTTTTTATTTGACTCAAATCCTTTTTCATTATAATTGATAACACCAGAAGCATCTGTTTTGTATATATGACCGTTGTTATGTGAAATAGCATAATAACTTCCGTTGCTTTCTGCTACGCTTTCTCCATGATGAAATTTTGAAGAAGAAAATAAATGCAATCCTTTATCCCAAAGAATAATTGGTAAAGGAAAGCTGATGTTTTGCCAAATATGAAAATCATGAGAGTCTAACAAGTGATGTTTGATATCTGCCTTGATTTGTTCTTTAATACCTTGTGGCTTTTCATGACCTTTATGCTTAACAACTTCGTGTTGATTTTGAGATTGCGCAACC
>CAMZLD010000115.1 GCA_947311635.1 uncultured Flavobacteriaceae bacterium
GAAGATTTAGTATTAAATTAAGGCTTTTATTGTTCAAAGATTGTTGTTTAGAAGGCTTTCCAAAGGATTTTCAGCCTTTTCCTTATACTTCGTTATGTCTTTTCAAACTAAAAATAGTCCTTCAAAGCCACGCCTCGTCTATGAAAAAGGCTGAAAACTTTGATTGCAAGTTTAGGTCGAACTCAGGTTAATAATTAAAATAAATCTAAGATTCTTTCAAGTGCCATACCACGAGACCCTTTTATTAAAAGACTTGCTTTTTTAACGGTTTTGGAATTGAAATTTCTTTTAAAATCTTCGAATGTTTGATGTTTTTCTACTGAATTGTTTTTGATTTTGAAGAAGTTTTTTCCAATTAAAATAACACGATCTAAGTTGAAGCTAGATGCTAAGTCTGCAATATGTTGGTGTTCTTTTTTAGCTTGCTTACCAAGTTCAAACATATCACCTAGAATGGCTATTTTATTTTTCCCTTTTTGCTGAGCAAAGTTTTTTAAGGCAACTTCCATACTAGACGGATTGGCGTTATAGGCATCTAAGATAATTAGATTGCCTTTTTTTTCTATGACTTGCGAGCGATTGTTGGTTGGTGAATAGTTTTCTATGGCTTTTACAATATTTTCTGTAGAGATTTTAAAATGTTTGCCAATAGCAATAGCAATGGCAATATTGTTAAAGTTATATGCTCCTATCAGCTTACTTTTTAGAAGTTGATTGTTATATTTAATATGTACAAAAGGGTTTGCTTCTAGAAATGTAATTTTAGTGTTTTTGTCTTTACTTCCGAAGGAAATAACTTGCATGTCTTTAGAAGCTTTTACTTGCTTTGGGTCATTAGTGTTTATAAAAACAGTTTTATTGTTTTTTTTTAGAAAATCGTAAAGCTCTGTTTTTGCTTTTACAACGCCTTCTAAATTTCCGAAGCCTTCTAAGTGTGCTTTTCCAAAATTGGTAATCGTACCAAAATCTGGTGCTGCAATATTGCATAAAAAAGAAATTTCGTTTGGGTGGTTGGCACCCATTTCTACAATACCTATTTGAGTTTTTGGAGTCATGTTAAGCAATGTAAGCGGAACACCAATATGGTTGTTTAGGTTACCTTTTGTTGCTACGGTTTTAAAGCTTGTGCTTAAAACAGCATTGATTAATTCTTTTGAGGTAGTTTTTCCGTTACTTCCGGTAAGTGATATAATAGGTGTCTTTAGTCTTTTTCTGTGGTAATTTGCTAGTTTTTGTAAAGTTTCTAATACATTGTCAACCAAGATACAGTTTTTGCAAGTATGTTTTTTTTCATCAATGATTGCATAAATAGCTCCTTTTTTGATGGCTTCTTTTGCATATTCGTTGCCATTAAAATTAGCCCCTTTTAAAGCAAAGAAAATTGTATTTTTCCTAATAGTTCTAGTGTCGGTATCTACTTTGTAATACTCTTTATAGAGGTTGTAAATTTCAGAAATATTCATAGTATAAATATATAATAAAAAAGCCTCAAACTAAGTTTGAGGCTTTAAAATATAAGACTTAAATATTATTTTATTTTTTTGTCATGGTGTGCTTTACGTCTTTTAGGAGTCATTGCACCTAATTTGTCTGTTGCACATCTAAAGCCAATATAATTTGCACCCATATATTCTGGCAAGAATCGTCTTTGTGCTGGGTCTAACCAATATTGTCTGTCTCTCCAAGAGCCTCCTTTTATAACTCTACTTTTATCACTTACTAAAGTTGTTCTATTTTGTTTGTCATACATTTGTTTAACCAAACCACTTTCTCCAATTTCTTTAGGTATAATTGGTGAGTTATACATTCTTGGTTTTGCTGCCATTTCATCGTCATCATCATTAGCAGCATAGTTTTGAGTAGATGCTAAATCACCATCATGGTAATCTATATTGTATGATTTTTCGTAATTATTACGCATAAATGCATCTGTTTTTGTAACAGGGATATACTTAATTTCTCCAGGTAAATCTTTTGGTACAATTCTACCATTGTCTAGCGTGTCAAAAGCCATGTTGTTATAATCAACAAAAACTACTTTCCCTTCATTATCAATTAGGGTTTTATTAAATACATTTCCTCTATAATAATTAAAGTCATTAGCTTCGGAATCAATAATAGGTCTATATACATCTGCCACCCATTCGGCTACGTTTCCTGACATGTCATACAATCCAAAAGCATTTGGCTTATATGATTTAACAGCAATAGTAATATCTGCACCATCACTACTCCAACCAGCAACACCACTATAATCTCCTTTACCTTGTTTGTAATTTGCAAGCTGATCACCTCTGTATCTGCGGTCTGCTCTTCTAGCGTACTTGCCATTCCAAGCAAACTTTTTACGTCCTCTTATATTATTATACTCTCTATTTTCTACCAATGCTTTTGCGGCATATTCCCATTCAGCTTCGGTAGGCAATCTAAATCCTGGCGATAAAATACCGTCAGATATTTTAACATGTCTTCCTGTAAATGAGCCTTTTGCTGGTTTAGCAGCGCCTTTTTTACGTTTTTTAATTTGTGGTAAGCCTTTTTTGTATATTGTAGAATCACCGTCAAACATGTTGTAAGGATTTGCTAAATAACTTTTCGTGCTAAAATGATTTGCACCTTCAACTTCTACAGAATCTAATGCAAAAAGATTTTTTAATACGCCTTTATCCATCAATGCTTTTTCATTTACACGATCTCCTCTCCATTTGCAATATTGATTTGCCTGTACCCAATTAACACCTACCACAGGGTAATTTGCATAAGAAGGGTGTCTTAAATAGTTTTCTGTAAGTAACTCATTAAAACCTAATACATCTCTCCATACCAATGTGTCTGGTACAGCAGCGTCATAAATATGCTCGTAATTGTCATTTGATTTTGGAAATACTTTTTTAGTCCACTCTAAGTAAAATAAATATTCAGAGTTTGTAACTTCTGTTTCATCTAAAAAGAAAGATCGCACTTGCATTTTAACAGGTGTTGTATTCCAATCATACATTACATCATCTTGAACGTGACCCATTGTAAAAGTACCACCTTCTATTAAAACCATTCCTGGAGGGGCTTTTTGACCTTTGTATTTTTTGTTTGTTGAAAACCCAGCTGTAGCCATATCTTTATCGCTCCAACCTGTTAACGATGATCCATTTTTTGACCCCTTATTACAGCTTGTAATTGATACTGTAATAACTGCTAGAATAATTAATTGTAAGTTTTTAAGATTCTTCATATCTATTTATTGGCATTTAATATTTTTTAAAAGCGTTGCAATTTACATTAAAAATGGATTATTGCAAGCAAAAATCATGAAATATCACATTTTTAATCAATTGTTTTCTTTATAACGATTGTTTTATTTCTTTATTATATGTAATGTTGTATCTTCATAAAATAATGTTCTCAAAAATGCGTTTATTTGAATATGTATAAAACCAAACTAACACTTATATTAGCCTTTCTATTTTTTTGCGGTTATTCTCAAATAAATTCCTCTAAAAATTTCACTCTTGATTGGACAAAAAAGCAATTAACTACTAGTAGCAATTCCATTGTAAATGCGGTATTTGTTAAAGGAATGGCTCTTGATGAAAATTTACTTCCAGTTTTTACAGATTTGTGGAAAATTCCTAACAATCGTATGATTAAAAATTTTGCTATTAACAATGTGAGATACGAAGATTTTAAAAATTCACAAGGCATTAGTTTATCAAATATTTCTGAAGAATTAAAGGCTACTTTTAATATTACCAAAGCTAGAGATCAAAGTTATGCGGTTTTATATATGACACCAATTGTCATTAAAAATAATAAATTATTACGTATTAGCTCTTTTACTTTAACCTATACTTTACAGCCAAAATTAACGCAACTTTTATCTAGAAACCGTCCAGTTACCAATTCTGTATTGGCAAATGGCACTTGGTTTAAGTTTGCCGTTGATACAACCGGTGTGTTTAAGTTGAGTCGTTCTTTTTTACAAGGTTTAGGTATTAATACGAATGGATTAAACCCCCAAAATATTCGTCTTTTTGGTAACGGAGGCAATGTGCTTCCTTATAAAAATAGTGATTTTAGATATGATGACTTGCAAGAAAATGCCATTCAAGTAGTAGGGGAAGCAGATGGTAAAATGGATGCTAATGATTATGTGCTATTTTATGCAAAGGGACCGCATAGTTGGAAAGGAAATACCAGTGCAAACTTAACACATGTTCAAAATATTTACTCAGACAAAGCGTATTATTTTATAACCATAGATCAAGGAGTTGGAAAAAGAATTCAAACGGAACTGCCAAATACAACTGTAGCAACACAACAAATAACTACTTTTGATGATTATACTTTTTATGAAAAAGAAGAAGAAAACTTATTTGCAGTTGGTCAACAATGGTTAGGTGAAGATTTTACCTATGAAAACACACACACTTTTTCCATTCCATTTGATAATATTGTAAGTTCAGAAAATACTTATGTCACCGTTAGAGGTGTAGCAGAATCAACCACACTAACTTCTATGGATGTCAAAGTAAATGGACAGCCATTATTTAATTTAAATTACCCAGGTTTTCTTCCAAGTTCATTAACACATGCCGCAGCAAATATAAATAGAGCGTCTCTTTTGTCAACTTCTGAAAATATACGCGTTGAGATTACCTATAATAATAATGGAAACCCTTCTGCAAAAGGATTTTTAGATTATATTGAAATTGTAGGAACAAAAAATTTAATTGCAAATAACAAACAATTCTCTTTTAGAAAATTTTCATCTCAGACCGCTAGCGGAACACTTGAATATCGAATTCAAAACAAAGACAATATAACTGCTATTTGGGATGTAACTGATTATATAAACCCTACAATAATCACAAATCAATCTACAGACAATACGTTTCGTTTTAATGCGCAAGGTGGTGTCTTGAAAGAATATATTGCTTTGGCAGAAGCAGATTATTATACTCCAGAAAAATTAGCGCAAAGTCGCGTTGAAAATCAAAATTTGCACGCATTAAAAGACATTGATTACTTATTGATAACAAAATCTTATTTGGTAAATCAAGCAGAAAGGCTGGCTTCTCACCATAGCACCTATTCTAATTTAACAACAAAGGTAATTCCTTTATATCAAATCTATAATGAATTTGGATCTGGCTCACCAGACATAACAGCAATAAGAGATTTCATAAAGCATTTATATAACAATGCAAGTACACCAGCCAAAAAAATAAAATACGTATGTTTATTTGGCGATTCGTCTTATGATTACAAAGATAGAATTTCTGGCAATAATAATATAGTGCCCGTTTATGAAGCGTATAATAGCTACAACCTAGCAAGTTCTTACGTGACAGATGATTATTATGGCATGATGGATCCTCCAGAAGGAGAGTTAGATTTTTCTGCAATTAATATGCAAGATGTAGCAACAGGGAGAATACCAGTAACATCTGTACAAGAAGCCGAGCAAGTTGTGAGCAAGTTATTAAACTATTATAGTACAGATGCATTTGGAGATTGGCGCAACCAAATCACCTTAGTTGCAGATGATGTAGATGAATTGTTCGAGACGGTTTTACAGGGGAATATGGAAGAAATTGCCGATACAATAAAAGAAAGAAAACCAATTTTTAATATTAAAAAAATATATGCAGATGCTTATCCTCAGGAAAATTCTGCTGGCGGAGAGCGTTATCCAGATGTAAATGAAGCTTTTACAAACGCTATTGAAAGAGGTGTTTTACTCGCAGATTATTTTGGACACGGCGGAGAAGATGGCTTGGCGAGTGAGCGCATACTAGAAGTTTTTGACATACAAAATTGGCGAAATAGAAACACCTTACCATTATTTATTACCATTACTTGTGAATTATCAAAATTTGACAATCCTTTGCGATTAACAGCGGGTGAGTATATGATTTGGAATAAAGATGGTGGTATGGCCAGTTTGATTACAACTGCAAGAGAAATCAAGATTAATCTTGGTCAAAGAATTAATGAAAAATTAATTAAAGAAGTGCTAAGTTTTAACAATGAAGATTACACTATAGCAGAAGCTTTAATACATGTAAAAAATACAGAAATCTACGATACTCAACGGTATTTCATTTATTTTTTAGGTGACCCAGCTATGAAATTATCTGTTCCAAAACCAGACATACGACTAACTACTATGAACGGAACACCAATATCAATCGCAACAGATACCCTAAAAGCATTATCACACGTCTATTTTGAAGGTATTGTTACAAGTCCTTCAGGAGCTTTATTGACAGACTTTAATGGAGAAATGTCTGCTACAGTTTTTGATAAGTCTATTGATAAAACAACGCTAGTTAATAACGTTCCCTATACGCCATTGGTTTTTGATGCCCTAGAAAGTAAAATATTTAGGGGAAGAGCTACCGTAATAAATGGCGAATTTTCTTTTGATTTTGTAGTGCCAAGAGATATTAGAATTGCCTACGGAAAAGGAAAAATAAGTTTATATGCAGATAATGACATTATAGACAAAGCAGGCTATAATTTTGATATTACAGTTGGCGGTATTAACCCCAATGCGCCAGTAGATAACGTAGGGCCAACAATACAATTGTATATGAATGATGAATCCTTTGTAGATGGAGCAAACACCAATGCTTCTCCATTATTTTTAGCCGTGTTAGCAGATGAGAATGGTATAAACACCTCTATTACTGCTGTAGATCATGATATCGTTGCTATTCTAGATGGAGATCAAGCCAACCCTATTATTATGAACGATTTTTACCAGACCGAACTAGACGATTTTACAAATGGAAAAGTAACCTACCCATTCAGAAATTTAAAACCAGGGCCACATACTATAAAACTTTGTGCTTGGGATACATACAATAATCAATCATGTGCAACGTTAAACTTTGTAGTCATTAGTGATCAAGAGTTAGTTTTAGACAATGTTTTAAATTATCCAAATCCTTTTGTCAATTATACAGAATTTTGGTTTAATCATAATAAACCCAATGAACCTTTAGACGTGCAGGTACAAATTTTTACAGTATCAGGCAAATTGGTTAAAACCATCAATCAAAATGTAGAAACAAATGGTACGTTAAGTAGATCGATTACTTGGAATGGTCTAGATGATTTTGGAGATAAAATAGGTAAAGGTGTTTATGTTTATAAACTTAAGGTCAAAGCCGTTTTATCTAACATAACAACAGAAAAATATGAAAAATTAGTAATACTTCAATAAAAAATGTTGATATTTGATTTCCTAAAAATGAAAAAAATGAAAAAAATGAAAAAAACACTTACAATCGCAATTTTTATTTTAACAATAATACCTAAATCTTTTTCTCAAGACCAACCCAATGCAATAACCACGGCAGCACCATTTTTATTGATTGTGCCAGATGCTCGTGCAGGAGGAATGGGAGATGTTGGGGTAGCAACTTCTGCAGATGTGTTTTCTCAGCATCATAATCCAGCAAAATATGCTTTTATTAACAATCAGTTTTCTGTAGCAGTAAATTATACACCTTGGATGCGAGAATTGGTAGATGATGTCTTTTTAGGTGGTGTTTCTTTTGCAAATCGATTGGATGACAGAAGCGCATGGGCAGCCAGTTTTAAATATTTCACTTTAGGTCAAATAGATTTAACAGACAACGCAGGAAACCCAATAGGCAAAGAAAAACCAAATGAGCTGTCTTTTGATGGGACGTATGCATTAAAATTGAGCGAAAATTTTTCTATGGGTGTTACCATGCGTTATATTCGTTCTGATTTTGCTTTAAAAGTGCAAAATTCCGATTTAAAAACTGTAAATACTTTTGGTGTAGATGTATCAGGATTTTTTCAATCAGAAGAAAATAATTACGGCGACTTTAATGGTCGTTGGAGAGGAGGCTTCAACATTTCTAATATTGGGCCAAAAGTAGCCTATGTAGATGGAGGAAGAGAAAACTTTATACCAACTAATTTAAAGTTAGGTGGTGGCTTTGATTTTATTTTAGATGATTATAATAAAATTGCTTTAAATCTAGAATTTACAAAATTATTAGTGCCAACACCTCCTATTTATGGTGACGCAGATGCAGATCCTTTAACACCAGATGTAATTATTGCAGGGCAAGATGATAATGTAGGCTTTTTTAGCGGTATGTTTCAATCTTTTGGAGATGCACCAGGTGGTTTTAGTGAAGAAATAAAAGAATTTACCTATGCCATTGGTGCTGAATATAACTATAATGATGCTTTTGCCTTTAGAACAGGCTATTTTCATGAAAGTGAATTTAAGGGGGCACGTAAATATTTTACACTAGGTTTAGGTGCCAAATTTAACGCCATCAACCTAGATTTTTCATATTTATTTAACGCTTCAGATGTTAATAATCCATTAGAAAACACCTTGCGTTTTTCATTATCTTTTAATTTAGGAGATCAATACGAAGATTATTAAGACTAAGTTCTTTACGCTTATGAAACAAATCGACATTACCACAACTTTAACACAATATGATTCTTTAGAAGCACTCTCTAAAGAAGTTCAGTTGTTATTTAAAAAAGCAATTGAAGCAAGAAAAAAAGCCTACGCACCGTATTCTAGATTTCAAGTAGGAGCGGCAATTTTGTTAAACAACAAACAGATTGTTACAGGTAATAATCAAGAAAATGCAGCTTATCCATCTGGCATGTGTGCAGAACGTGTTGCTGTATGGAATGCCTATTCGCAATTTCCAGAAAATACCATTACCAAAATGGTCATTACTGCAACATCTCTTAATAAAAAAGTAACAGCACCAATTCCACCATGTGGTGCTTGTAGACAAACGCTTTCAGAATACGAAATTAATCAAAAATCACCTATAAAGATTTACTTTATGGGTGAAATAGGGGCTGTTTATAAAGTAGATTCTTTAAAAGCTTTATTGCCTTTAATGTTTGATAATTCTGTACTTTAGATTTCTGAATAGTAGTGTCCGTCTAAAGACGTAAGACCGTTTCACTATAAGACGAAAGATAAAAGACTTGATTGTAACTATACGATAAACAGTTATTTGAAAATTATGGTTATTGATAGATAACATAAAATTAAAAAAAAACTGAAAAAGCAAAGGTGTCTATTATTAAAAAAAACTCTTAGAACCCCTATTAAACATAACTTTGTAGCGTTTTTGTAAATTTTAATCGGACAACAATGATTTCTGAAGGAAAAAAACATAAAAAACCTTTCAAAAATAAAAAAAAGTTTACTTTAGCTGTCACTAACCACAATTGTAGCATATGAATTCTATTATTACGGGTGTAGGAAGCTACCTTCCTAGTATCATAAAAAAGAATAGCGATTTTTTAGACACAAAATTTTTGAACGAAGATGGTTCAGAATTTGAGTATGATAATGCTGTTATTATTGAAAAATTTAAAGATATTACTGGTATTTCTGAGAGGCGTTATGCAGAATCATCATATTTTCCGTCTGATTTAGGTTTTTTTGCTGCCCAAAAAGCTATAGAAAATGCTAAAATAGATCCAGAAACAATAGATTATATTATTGTGGCTCATAATTTTGGTGATGTTTTACCAACTGGTGGACGTAGTAATTTGTTACCAAGTGTTGCTACCAAAATTAAAAACCTTTTACGTATTAAAAACCCGAATTGTGTTGCCTATGATATTTTATTTGGATGTCCAGGTTGGTTAGAAGGTGTTATTCAGGCAAATATGTACATGAAGGTAGGAGAAGCAAAACGCTGCCTTATTATTGGTACAGAAACATTATCACGTGTAGTTGATGCTTTTGACCGCGATTCTATGATTTATTCTGATGGTGCAGGAGCTTGTATTTTAGAAACTTCTGCAACAACCCAAAAAGGAATTCTAAGTCATGCTACTCAAACTTTTAGTTATGAGGAATCTCATTATTTATTTTTTGACAAAACCTATAAAAAAGATAGTAATGATGAGGTTTTGTATATGAAAATGAAAGGACGAAAAATTTATGAATTCGCGCTTAACAATGTTCCAAATGCCATGAAAAAGGCTCTTGATAAAAGTGGTAAATCTATCAATGATGTCGTAAAAATATTCATACATCAAGCTAATGAAAAAATGGATGAAGCGATTGTAAATCGCTTTTATAGATTGTTTGGTAAAAAAGCACCCAATGGTGTCATGCCAATGAGTATTCATAAATTAGGAAATAGCTCTGTTGCAACGATACCAACATTATTAGATTTAGTGATGCAAAACAAACTAGAAAACCAATCTATTTCTGAAGGAGATTTAGTCATTTTTGCTTCCGTTGGTAGCGGTATGAATATTAACGCCGTGGTCTATCAATATTAGTTAATTTAAAACTTCTGTAATTACTTTTCCTGTAGTTCCGTTGGGTTGTTCAATTTCTAATAAACGCGCAATGGTTGGTGCAATATCTATTATAGGATAATACGTATTACTACTTCCTTTCTGAAAACCTTTTCCGAAGAAAATTAAAGGCACATGTGTATCATAACTATAACCAGAGCCATGTGTAGACCCTTGTTGAGGATATTTAATAGTCGACGGAAATGGTACAAATAACACATTGCCAGAAAATTTTTGATTGTAACCTTGTTGTAAAGAATGAAGTAAGCCATCATTAAAAGTAGTAGTTTGCAAAGTGTTTGCAGTAACAGATTTATAGACGTCTTTATATTGCATAATCTCATCAGAAATTAGCTGAGCAACATTTAGTTGGTTTAATCCTAATTTTTTTATTTCAGCTTGATTTAAGAATATCTGAAAATTTGAAATATTTTCTACTAATTTTGTGCTTCCAAAATGAGCAGAAGTAATACCATTTACAAAACTTGTAAAGTCTTTTAAGTCAAAATATCCTCCTGGAATTTTTAGAGATTTCAAGTAGTTTGGTACAGGTACAGCAGCATGATCTGCCGTTAAAAACAAGGTGTAATTTTCTTTTCCTACCTTTTGGTCTAAAAATTTCAGAAAAGCAGCAATTTCTAAATCAAGTCTAAGGTAGGTGTCTTCTACTTCTTTAGAATCTACACCAAATTGATGTCCAATATAATCGGTACTAGAAAAACTAATAGCAATAAAATCGGTAAAAGTACTTTTGCCTAGATTTTCACCTTCAATAGCGGCTTGAGCAAATTCTCTAACAGCAGTATTTCCAAAAGGAGTATAGGCTAAAATTCCATAGTCTTTATTTTTCTTTTTTAAAGTTGGAATGTCATGAGGAAAAGTAGGTGTTTTTTCTCCTTTATAAAGCATTTCATACGGATTATTATCGGCAATACTTTCTGTATACGTTTCAATGTCGTAAAGCGTATTCCAAGATTTACTTATATATGTATCTACTTTGCCACTATTATTGAATTGAGTTGTCCATTGTGGTAGATTGTTAGTATAAAAAGAACTTGTAACAAATTTACCTTCATTCTTACCCTGAAACCAATAAGCGGCATTTGCCGTATGCCCAACTGGTAAAATGGCAGAGCGGTCTTTTAAGCTTATTCCAATTACTTTACCTTGCATGTTTTGTGCTAGATGTAGTTGATCGCCAAGGGTTGTTGTACGTAATCTGTTAGGAGATTTATCACCCCCTTTTTTTGCACCAATAGTTTTGTAATTAATATCATCTACACAATAAATGTTTTTTTTAGCATATTTATCATACCAAAAATTCGAGATGATTCCGTGGTTTTGAGGCGTTGTACCTGTGTAAATTGAAGAATGCCCTACAGCAGTATAAGTAGGAATGTAGTTAAAATGCACATTTTTACAGTTATAACCATTATTCATTAAACGTTTAAAACCATCATTACCATATTTGTTGTAAAAACGAATTAAATAATCATAACGCATTTGATCTACAACAATACCAACCACTAATTTGGGTCTATCAATAGCTTTAATGTTATTAGAAATGGAAGATAATTGATTTTTTTTAGAAGCACATTGTGTAAAAGTAAGTAGGATTATTAATATAAAAACAATTTTTTTAAGTAAGGGCATACACGTAATTTTTCACAAATATACCTTTTTAATATATTTTTTCATGTGAAATCTCCTTGCTAAAAAACTTTTTAATATTTTAGCGTAGAACTTCAATTCACTTTATGAATTATATTGAACATATCGGAAAATATTTTTTAATGCTAAAGCAGGTCTTTCAAAGACCCCAAAAGTGGTCGGTATTTAGAGATATGTTATTTAGAGAGATAGAAGATCTAGGTTTAAAATCGCTTGGTATTATTGCTTTTATTTCATTTTTTATTGGTGGTGTAGTTGCTATTCAAACCGCTTTGAATGTTGATAGTGATTTTATACCAAAATATCTAATAGGATTTGCTACAAAACGCTCTATGATTTTAGAATTTGCACCTACATTTACAGCTATAATTTTATCTGGTAAAGTAGGTTCTTATATCACTTCTAGTATTGGCACCATGCGTGTGACTGAGCAAATAGATGCATTAGAGGTAATGGGCATCAATTCTTTAAATTACTTGGTTTTACCCAAGATAATAGCCGCCGTATTTTTCTATCCTTTATTAGCCATACTTGCTATGTTTTTAGGTATTTTTGGAGGTTGGCTTGCGGGTAATTTAACAGGCTTATTTTTTAGTGAAGATTATATTTATGGTATTCAATTAGAATTTAATCCATTTTTTGTGCAATACGCATTAGTCAAAACCATTGTTTTTGCCTTTGTAATTGCCACTATACCCGCTTATCATGGTTATTATGTTAAAGGAGGCTCTTTAGAAGTAGGTAGAGCAAGTACACAAGCTGTTGTTTGGACAAGCGTAGTTATTATTACCTTAAATTATTTTTTAACACAAATGTTACTAAGTTAAATGATCGAAGTTAAAGACTTATATAAAGAATTTTCTGGAACACCTGTTTTAAAAGGCATAAGTACCACTTTTGAAAAAGGCATGACCAATATGATTATTGGTCAAAGTGGCTCTGGAAAAACAGTTTTTTTAAAATGTTTATTGGGTTTACACACACCAGAAAAAGGGATTATTTCATTTGATGGAAGAATTTCTTCGGAATTAAGTATAGAAGAACGAAGACAATTAAGAACAGAAATAGGCATGGTTTTTCAAGGAAGCGCTTTGTACGATTCTTTAACAGTAGAAGAAAATGTAATGTTTCCTTTAAAAATGTTTTCCAACCAAAAGCACAGCGATAGGCTTAAAAGAGTGAATGAAGTTTTAGCACGTGTAAATTTGCCAAATGCCAACAAAAAGTATCCTGCAGAACTTTCTGGAGGCATGCAAAAAAGAGTAGCCATTGCAAGAGCAATTGTAATGAACCCAAAATATTTATTTTGTGATGAGCCTAACTCAGGTTTAGACCCACAAACCGCTATTGTTATTGATAATTTAATACAAGAAATTACAGACGAATACCAAATGATTACTGTTATAAATTCGCATGATATGAATTCTGTAATGGAAATTGGCGAAAAAATTGTTTTTTTAAAAAACGGCGTAAAAGCATGGGAAGGTAGCAATAAAGAAATTTTTAAAACTGAAAATGAGGCGATTGTAAATTTTGTCTATTCTTCTAATTTATTTAAAAAAGTAAGAGAAGCTTATTTGCGAGAAACAAATTAAAAAAAGGTTTGGTATCTCTAAAAAAGAGATTATATTTGCCACCGCTTAAAACATCTAGCACGACTTGGTAGCTCAGTTGGTAGAGCACCTCCCTTTTAAGGAGGTGGTCCTGGGTTCGAGCC
>CAMZLD010000116.1 GCA_947311635.1 uncultured Flavobacteriaceae bacterium
ACGTGAGCGGATGGAAAATAGACTCAGATGGTGATGTGGAATTTGAAAGTGGAACTTTTAGAGGAGATATAACTGGTGCTACAGGAACTTTTAGTGGTGCATTATCTGGTGCTACAGGAACTTTTAGTGGTGGGTTATCTGGTGCTACAGGAACTTTCAGTGGTGCTGTTCGTACAGGCACACTAACAAATTATACAGAACAGAATGCATCACATTTTAAGATGGTATCAAATGGTAAAACTGTTTTTTTAATAGAAGTATGAAATTTCGTATCCTCCGAACAAATAAGACAAATATTGACAGCACACACATTCCAGATTTTGTTATGCACGAGAATTATCCATGTCCAAAGATTGCATCCCATGGGCAAATTACACTAACCATGCAAAATGGGCAAAACACAGGCGTAGTATCAATCAATCACAGTTCTAGCGGTAACCCATTTATAAAAGCTAGTGTTGAAATAGGTAGTAAAACATATCCATATTATGGTGCTTTTATAACAGAAGAAACATTCCCAGTTAAAGAACCAAACAATTCTTGGACAGATAATTACAGTCTACTTTTTTATGTCTATGTTACCACTACTTCTATTGTATTTGGAGCAACTACAAATAGTTTTATGATTATGGATGGGACGCAATCGTTCACAGTAAGATATTCAATAATGACAGATATATTATGAGAGTACGTATAGCAAAAGGAGGGCAAGATGTTTATGCTGGAGCTAATAACTTAATTTTTGACAGCAATTATAGCACATTAAATGTTTATAAAGATAGTCATTCTAATGGCTTTTTAAACGTCCCTGCTGATGGTGTTGTGTCTGTATTCCATGGGCTTGGATATTCACCTCAAATTGACGGTTTTGTGAAACAAGGAGCTTGGTGGTATCCAGCATTTGCAGGTATACAATACCTCAAAATGTGGACAGACACAAATAATGCTTATTTCAAAATGGTAGGTGGTAGCGGTTATTACAAAGTTTTTTATAATATATTTGGCAATACTCCTGATAATGCTACTGGTAGTGGTAAAAATACAGCAACAGGTAATTTACGCATTGCCAAAGCAGGTAAGAATATAGATATAACATCAGATTTGCGTGATATGGCATTAGACACAGGTGTAAATGTATTAAAACGTGATGTTAACATGTCGCAATCTGCGTCATATATTGGTGATGCGAATGGTTCAAGTGTTTCATTAACCTTTAACCATAATTATGGTTATCCTCCAATCGTATATGGCATAGTATCAGACAGTAATTTTGCTGGTAATATGTTACTTCCATTTGCATCAGTTATGTCTGTGTATGAATTTAAAGTCAATTCTACACAAATAATATTTACAATGGAGAATTGGGAAGAAAATAGTAGTGGTAATTTAACTGTGCATTTTATGCTCTTTAAAGATAAGCTGGAATAGTGTATACTAAAAATATGAGTAAACCAAAAAAAACTAAAAAAGATTATAAAGATAAACTACTGGGTATAGGCGTCCCAGAGTCTTTAATGAAATCCAAAAAATATGGTAAACGCATCAATAAAGGAGAATACAAAAAAATATTAGCAAAATGGAAAGAAAAACAAGACCAGTTTTACGCAACTGTTCCTGATGAGATCAAAGCCAACCCTAATTTTAAGAATTTATCTTATGATGCACAACAATTTGCAATACAGTCTTATAACATCCAATTAGAAAATAATGAAGATAAAGCTCGTAAAATGGATGAAGCTTTTAACATGGCAGTTAATCAAGCAGACCCATATTGGAAACAGATAATTCGTATTGCACAAGATGAGACCATTAGACGGTTCGACGAGGCGAAAGGAGATTACGAAGCGACAGCACAACGCATACAGAGGCGACAAGACGAGTTACAACAAGACATATCGCTTAATAAAGAAAGATTAACAATTGATGAGCAAAAAACGCTTTTAGACATTGATAGGAAATATACAGAGCAAACAGAGCAAGTTATAAACATAGCCTCGCAAAGAGGCATAACATTTGGTTCTGGGACATTATCTCGTGCAGGCATACAGAAGAAAGTGGATGACCAGAATGATAGCTTTGTAGAAAGCACTAAGCGTTCTTACGGTCGTGAAATTATGGACTTGACTACAAAAGCGTTGCGTGGAGACAAAAACGCAAAAGACGATTTAGCAAAATTAGAAGAAACATATGGAAATCGTGTTACTGAAATAGGTCGAAAAGCAGAAAAATTTCTTGGTTCAAGCCGTGTTAATGATTTGCAATTAGGAAATTATCAAAAGTTAGGAAATGTTACAGGTTCGCTAGAGGAAGAGAAAACCAAGGATATACAAATACGGAAAGAGAGTTTATTTAATGAACTAAACCAAGACTCGTTAAATTTTAATAATATATTGTAATGACTGGAGAATTGAAAGGAACATTGACAAAGCAACCACACTTAGTTGAAACTGGCGATAGAATGAATGACTTGAACACGAACATTAAATCATTGTCTTCGAAATTTAATCCTGATTCTATTACTGCGTTCAATTCTGTTATGCAAAACATATCATCATTAGCTTATAAAAAACGTCAAACACAGGAACACAAACAACTAGACAAAGAGTTTGACCCAACTAAGGTTAGTGGTAGTACCTTCGCTGGTATCATGAATTATGTAGAAAAAAACCGTGGTGCTGATATAACAAAAATAGCTGATTCTTCAATGAGTGCTTATTCTTCACAACAAAAACAAATTGGAAGTATGCTAAAACAATTAACCACTGATAGGGACAGATTGAAACAGAACGCACAGCAGTTTCAATTTGAAATGTCTGCAAAGTATCCAGGACTTTACGGAACTCTTAGTTCAGACGAGCGTAAAAGCATTAGCAATGGTGAGCCAAGTGAGTCAGTTTTTGCAAAATTTGATAAGTATACACTAGCACAAAAACAAAAAGATGACGCATGGGAGGCTGAGCAACGCAGCATGAAGCGTATTAGTTATCAAAGGACAACTAAGGATAATTCGCTAGACAAAGAAATCAATGCGAAAATAATGAAAGATGCGGAAGAAATCAGAGGTAACGCTTTAGCAAGTCACATTGACCCAGATTGGCGTAACCAGCTTATAAGAGAAAAAATTGAAGAAAACTTAGAACTGTTTGGCTCTAAATTTGAGAAACGAGTAAGTGTCTATGATTTGTTTCGTGATCCTATCCAAAAGCCAATTACTTTAGCAGAAAAGAAATATGAACAAGAAATGCGTGATAGAGATACAATGGTAATGAATCTTATGAATGAAAAAGGACTTGATTACCCAACAGCATTACAACGAGTAAATTTAATAAACAAATAGTATGTCATTTTGGAATAATAATGAGAAAGAAAATAAGCATGTTACTATTGAAGATGTGCGAAAAATGAGAGAGGAATACGACTCATCATTCAATACATCTACTAGCAGTCGTGGTGGTAATGTCTCTTTAGAAGATGTACGTGCCATGAGACTTGGTACGTATGTTGAACCTATGGATTATAGTATTACTGAAGAGAAGAATAGCGATAGTAGTGACACTAGCAACAGTACTATTTTAGGAGGCATCGGGAAGTTCAAAGAAGGACTAATAGATGACGCCTCATCAAAAGATATACCATTTATAGGAACAGTGGAACAAACAAAATATCTTTATGATGTTTATCAAGCATTCGAAAATGTAAAAAATAAAAAAGCTTCAGACGAAGACAAACAAACTTTAAGTGAATTTTACCAAGAACAAGCACGACTAGAAAAGAAAAGAAAAAACATAGGCTATAAAGCTGGAGAAGTTGTAAGAGGCTCACTGACTTTTATGGGAGAAATTGCTGGAGCAACCATATTAGCACCAGAGACTGCTGGGGCGTCAGTTGCTGGGACAGCAGCGACAAAAGCTAGTGCGAAAACTGCAAAGGAACTCATAGAAAAAATGCTCAAAGATAAAGTCGCTCGTAAGATTGTTGGAGATACCCTAAAGAAAAAAGCAAAGAAAGGTGCTATTATTGCTGGTGTAACAGGTAGTGTACGAATACCAAAGGGAACGGTTGAACGGATGATAGGACAAGTTGACCCAGAAACAGGTAGACTGATTAAAGAGGGACAGAAGATTGACGAAGCGTTTGTCAATTCTCTTACTGGGCATATAACAGAGATTTCGACTGAACTTGGTGGAGGAATATCTGGTAAGGTATTAGGGGCAATGACAAAGCCTGCTCGTAACGTTGTTACAAAAAGTGTAATTTGGAAAGCATTAAAAAAGAAATTACCAAAAGTAAGCAATAATAAACTTGAAAATCTATTAAAAAAGGTTGGTTGGAACGGTGTTATTGGTGAATGGTTTGAAGAACGAGACGCAGATATTTTGAACAATGCTTTTCATTCTCTGGGCATAGGTGATCAAGACTTTACGGGATTAACAATGGATGATATGCTTGTTGAATTCATAGCATTTGGTGCTATGGGTGCTGGTGTAAAAACTGTAGGGACAGGACTTGAGAAAACTGGCTATGGCACAAAGTGGGGCGTAAAAGATAATAACGAAGTTACCAGTGAGCAAAAAGACTCTATAGTGTTGTCATCGCAATCAGAAACTCCACAGGAAGCAGGAAATGGCATATCTGATATTCTTGAGCAAGATTCAGTTTCAACACCTGAATTTACAAAAACACAAGAGGAATTACTAAACGCTGTGCAAAGCAATAATACTGAGAAAACAAAAGAGTTGATAGAAAAGGTGATAGAAAAGAAAGAGGCAGAACCTGTAACAAGAGAATTATTGTCAGACGGAAAGGTTGAACAGGCGAAGAAAACCGCAGAAGGAGTGCCACTAGAAAATTTGCGTGAAATCAAGAACGATATGGATGACATAGGTGATCAAGAGGCGTCAGGTGTCATTAATAATATCTTAGAAACACGAGCAAAAAAAGTTAATCATATCGTAAAGAAAATCGTAAAAATAAAAGATGCAGAAATTATTAAAGAAGCAGAAAACATTACTGTACAAGAAGATGTCAAAAATATTGTACAGGACATTGCAAGAGCCAATCCTGATGTTATTGAGGTTGCAACAAAATTACAATCTACTACACCTATTAAAACTGAAGAAAGTGTCGCAGAAGATTTGAATAGTGGAAAGCTAGTAAAAGCAACAGATTTTGCAAAAGAAATTGGCATTGAGACTGCAGAGATTACAGACGATACAAAGCAAGAAGAAACTAATTCTAGTATAAATAACAATAAAGCATATGAACGAGAAGAAATTACAATTCCTGAATCAAAAGAAATTTCCAGTTCTGACGAAGTGGTTAAAAGTGGACAAGTTCAATCTACTAAAGACGCTAAAGTCAATGTCCAAGAAAAACAACGAGACACTGGAGCAGTCAGCAGTAATATTGGAAAGCGATATGAGGACGGACAACGATTAGAAAAACAAACTATTCTTGGGTTCAAGCAAGGAGACACTGTATCTATTGGTGGTGATGATATAGTCATTGATTATATTGATAACGAAACTGGTGTTGATTTTCATAGAAAATCTGATAAAAAAAAGGGGAGCGTGTCTTATACTGTTTTTAAAAAAATAATTGAAAAAGAGAACGAAAAAAAGAACGAAAAAGCAACTAATAAAAAGATTGCAGACAGTAAAAGAGCAATCCGATTAAAAGAAAAAAAAGAGATAAGTCAGGCTATGTCAGGTGATGAAATCATTAGCAGTTTTGATGACGCCAAGCGTGGCGATTGGTTAGTGTTTAATAATGATACGTATATAGTTGACAATGTTGAAGGTGATATTGTTAATATTATACACTTAAAAGAGCCTAAAAAATCATTAGCATATAACAAAAAATATTACCTAAGGGGACTTAGAAAAAAAGTACTCAACGAGAGAATAAAATTGAATGTTAAGCCAGATAATGGTGCAAAACAAAAAAAACTTAACAAAAATAGCGAAAAGCAAAAAAAACTTGATAAATACGAAGGTAAAGGAGGGACAAAGTCAAATGATAGTGGTATACTCGACCAGTATTTCACGCCCTTTGAAATTGTTAATAGAATGTGGAAAATCGTTAACAATTATACAACCACTAGTCATAATCTAAAAATACTCGAACCGTCAGTTGGCACTGGAAGGTTCATTAAAAATGCTCCAAAAAACGCAGAAATAATTGCATATGAAAAAGACGCAGAATTAGCACAGAGAACACGAGATGTTTACACTGACGCAGATATACGAACAGGAGTATTTGAGGAGATGTTTATAACAAAGACTGGAAGCAAAAAGAAATTTGCTAGTGATTTTGATATTGTTATCGGTAATCCTCCATATGGAAAGCATAGAGGAATGTACAAAGGACTTGGCGAAGAAAAAGGAATCGGAACATACGAGGCATACTTTATCAAGAGAGGTATTGATGTATTAAAAGACGGTGGCGTGCTTGCGATGATAGTACCTAGTGGTTTTCTACGAGGGAAAAATACAAAAACAAAAAAGGCTATTGCATCAATGGCAAAGCTAGAAGAAGCTTATCGTATGCCAAATGGTGTTTTTGCTAATACAGAGATAGGAACGGACATACTTGTATTTAGAAAGGTTAATCTCTCTAATGAGGAGGGTATTCTTGGTAGCACAGAAATAAGTGATGATAAATATTTTAGTTCCATTGAAAATAAAGAGCGTATATTCGGCGTAGAAGGAACACGCAAAGGTCGTTTTGGTGAGGAATATAACGTTGAAGGAACACTAGACGATGTTGTTAAAAGTTTTGATAATGTTAACATTGAAGCAAAAGAAATAGAAAATGAAATAAGAGAAAATATAGATGAGATTGAATTGGAACAACAAGATACAAAAGAAACAATAAGAAAATCTGCAGTAAATGAAGTAAAAGCAAGGAAGAAACCAACAAAAAAACAGAGACGATCAAGACAAAAAGTAAAAGATGAATATAAGGGGTTGATGTCTGTTGTGAAAGATAAACCATTTCAATGGAAAAGCGATAATAAAAGTAAGTCAAAAACATTTTCAAATGGCGACTTTCCAAAGGACGATATTGAAATATTAAACAATACGCTAGAAGATGGTAGTGTGGATACTACAAATGTAGCAAAGAGTAAACTAAACCTTTATGATGGTAAATTTTATAGTGATTTTAACTATTATCAAGGTGACATTTATGAAAAACTTGAGCAAATTGATAAAGACAAAGACAATTTAAGTGATAAGCAATATAAAAAACAAAAGTCAGGACTTGAAAAAATTAAACCAGAGCCAGTTTCTATTGAACAAATAACATTATTGCCAAATGATAGGTTTTCTCATACATATAAATTATCAAATGGTGAAGTTTTATCAAGCACATTCAAGCTGTGGTTAGATACATTGTCATACAATGAGCTATATGGGATGTCCGCGTATGAAATAAAAGGATATGTTAATGGTAGTGTAGTAAATACTGGTGATAGAAAAAGGAATCAACAACTCCGTGAAAAAAGACGACGTATTGGTAATAGGTTATTCAAAAAGTTTTATAATGAGTTAGAAAAAAAAGAGACTGATGAAATTGTCAGAGATTTTAACAGAACGTACAATAGTTACTATGTGCCAGATTACTCTAAATTCCCTATAGCACCAGTCCTCAATAAGAAATTTTACGGTAATGAGCTAAAACTACGCCCTATACAGTTAGAAGGTGCTGCTTTTCTTACAAACAAAGGCGTTGGCATGCTTGCATATGATGTTGGCGTTGGTAAGACACTGTCAGCGATAGCAGGACTTGCAGAAGTAATGCGTAAAGGTTGGACGAAACGACCGCTTATTGTTGTCCCTAAAAACCTAAAGACGAAGTGGATTGAGGATATAATGCACGCAATACCACATGTTGTGGTAAATGACCTATCGAATCTCGGTGGTAGATTTAAGGGTGATGGCAACATTAAGATAGAAGACGGAACAATATCAATAGTAACAGAGGATGGATTTAAGCGTATTGGATATTCTGATGAAACATTTCACAGTTTGACCAAAGACTTACAGGATACAACATATGCTAAAAAGAAGCAAAGTAAAAGAGAACAAGAAATTGGAAAAGTAAAAGCTGAAGAAGTTATTGGCATGGCAAGGAGAAATACAGATTTCGAACAAACATTTGAAGAACTTGGATTTGACCATATTACAATAGATGAGGCACACAGGATGAAGAATGTTTTTGCGAAAGCTGAAGCATCAAATACTGGTATGCGTAAATCAAATGAGTATCAAGCACTCAAAGGTTCTGTATCGGAGCGTGGACTAAAAGCATATCTTGCAACGCAATATATCTTGGAAAAGAACAATGGAAGAAATGTATTCTTGCTAACAGCAACGCCTTTTACTAACTCTCCGATTGAGATATATTCTATGCTTTCTTTAATGGCGAAAAAAAGACTTGAAAACTTAAACATAAAAAATGTAAATGAGTTTATTTCAAAGTTTATTGAGATAGAAAGTAAACTTGCTATCAAGGCAAATGGTGATGTTTTACCACTTGACCAAACAAGAAGTTTCCACAACTTGCAACAATTACAAAAACTTATACTTGAGTATATTGACTTTCGTACAGGGGAAGAGGCTGGTGTTCCACGTCCAGAAAAACAACAACTAGTACCACACTTAAAATTAAATAAATTGCAGGCAGAGTACATAGAAGAAGCACAAGATTTATTTACTGATAAAGACGCTGGTGTATTGAGTGCTATTACAGAGTTACAAAAAATTACCTTGTCTCCGTACCTAAGCCGTTATCATGACGGTGGTATTTATAGCGTGACACCAGAAGAATTTGTAGATAATTCTCCAAAAATAAAATATGTTACAAAGAGTATTGAAAGAATACACAAAACAGACAGGAACGCAGGGCAAATAATCTTTGCAGAGAAAGGTATTGAAAGTTTTCGTGTATTACAGGAATACTTTATTGAGAATGGATATAAACCTGAAGAGGTTGCTATATTAGATAGCAGTGTGAAAGAGGCTCAGAAAGATAAAATGCAGAGCGATTTTCAGGAGGGAAAAATAAAGATACTAATGGCATCAGGGACTGTTAAGGAGGGAATTGACCTACAGCGGATGTCTACAGACCTCTATAATATATTCCTACCGTGGAATCCAACAGATATGGTACAGATTGAAGGACGAACATGGAGGCAGGGGAGTTTTTATGCGAATGTGCGTATTCATTATCCCTTAGTTGAGAACACAGTAGACAGTTTTATGTTCCAAAAACTTGAGGAGAAAGCAGCAAGACTTAAAAGTGTGTGGAGTTATAAGGGTGATAATATAGATGTTTCAGATATAGACTTTGAATCAATGAAATTTGAGTTAATAACTGACCCAAATAAGAGACTTGTAGCGGAAAAAGATTTTAAAAAATCAGAACTATTACATAAAGAAGAGTTACTTGAAGCAGAAATTTCATTTATAGAGAGGAAGTTGGAGAATATTGATCAAGCAAAGACTAGTATTGAAACATCAGAAATTAAAATAGCATCATCGATTAAAAAAGATAAACCATCAGCTACTATTGAGTATTACGAGAAGTCATTGAAAAATGCGAAAAAAAGATTAAAAGAGGAAGAGGAAAAACTTGAGCAATCAGGTATGTCTTTGACATTAGCAAAGTCCAAGTTAAACGACAAGAAAAAGGAACTTGAAAAAGTAGTTGACAAAAAGAATAATATCGACAAAGAATATGAGGAAAAAGAAAAGTCTATCAAGAAAGTTGCAGTAAGATATGGAGAAACTGACTATGATAAACTCCTTGAGAATATTGGTGATAAAGAGTTTTTCAAAGAAGGAAAGTTCAGAGTTGTCCCTGCATATAATAAGGAAAAGCATGCACAGTTAAGTGAAACACATCAGCTTTTATCTAAACACCTACAGAAACTAGCACTAAATAGAAATACAAAAAATGTTAAAGAAGTTGAAAAAGTATTAGAGAAAATTGAAAATCTAAATGTTAAAGATATAAAAAGTTTTTCAAAAAAAGAAATTGATGGCATTATAAAAATAAGCAAAGAAAAATCAGAAATTTCTGAAAGCAAATATACTTTGATTTCAGTTAAAGAAAATACAAAATTGTTTGAAGCTATTGAAGCAGAAGGGTATGAAACTGAAATAACTTTGCGGAATAGTGACCATAAACGTCCTAGTTTTACAAATGCTTATGGGGTTGAAGAAGAACATGAATACAATTTGGATAGCTCAGATCATTTAGCTATCAAAAAAGCAAGATATATTTTTATTAAAAAATGTTTAGAATTTGAGCAAAAGTTAGAAAATGGAGCTGATACTGAGGAAATTGCTGAAAAATATAATTTGTTTTTGGACGACTTGAAAGAAATTAAAGGAGGAGGTAGGAGTTTGAGCTATGACTTCATGAATGGGAAAGAAAGAAAATTCAGTTTTGCAAGATTAGACATTTACGAGCAAATTGAATTTAATCTTCCAGAAATTGTTAAATTTAAAAATTATATTGGAAATAAAAAACTGATTGAAACTACAACAAAAAATCTTAATAGTATTGCTCGTCAGATGATTTCTTTAAGAACAAGAAAGAAATATCGTGCAGGCATGAGTATATCAAACACATTGTCAAAGACAGAAAAAGAAACGTTGGTACAGTTGAATGAGAGGATTTTTGGTGATATAAATATTCGTATTGTTGATAATCTTGTTACACCTAACGGACAGAGTGCTTTAGGTGTATATAACAAATCATTTATTGCTATTGTTGATAATAAATCAGAGGCTGTAAATACATTTAATCATGAGGCACTCCACAAAGCTGTCGATATATTTTTGACAAAGCAAGAGCGTGATAATCTTTTTAATGAGGCTAGTAAAAAATATGGAATTAAAAATGTAGGTCAATTGGAGGAGTTATTAGCTGATGATTTAATGAAGTACGCAGAGAAACACACTACATTTATTGGAAAATTAAAAGAGATCGTTAACACACTTATAAACCGTATCAAACAGTATTTTGGTGCGTCAAATCTTATTGATGAGTTTTATGATAATATACTTGGAGGCAAACTGAAACAAGTGTCGATTTCTGATGGCAATAAAAAATTCCGAATGAATAGCGATTTGTTTGAAAAAGCAAAGAAGTATGATACTTTTGATGAGTTTTATGATAAGCAGGATAAGGTTTACCATGGGACAACATATAATATAGATGAATTTAGAATAGAGGAAAAACTCGGGATGCAAACAGAAAGTGTGCCTGCTATCTTTTTTACAAACAATCATAAAATTGCAAGAGATTATGCAAAAGATAGTGTTTTTATAAAAGGTGGGTCAAAGTTAATAGAACTTGAGGAAAAGTTCCTTTTAGAAAAAAGTATTTCAAAAGATTTTTTCAAAAAAACAAAAAATACTATCTTGAAAAACGATAAGAATAATGGGAAACCGAAAGTCTATAGTGCTATAATTGACGGCAGTAATATAAAAGAAATAAATAATATCAAAGAGTATGCAACAAATAATTACGATGAAGAGTTAATAAAGGCAAAGGAAGAGGGATATGATGGTGTTGTATTTAGAAATGTAATAGACGAGAGTGCACCACAATGGAGTACAAAAAATAGGGCAAAAGTAAAAAGCGATGTTTATGCTATATTCAATCAAAACAAAATAAAAACCACATCCCAACTCCGCAAAATATGGGAAGAAGCACACAGTGTTGAAAAGTATAGTTTGAAAGATGAGTACAAAGCAGTATCTGGTCTTAATAAGGGAAAAGATGAGCAGGTTTTTGAGAAAATGAAGGAACTCGACTTTAGTCGTAAAGATATAGGGTTTATAAAGCAATTATTTGCACAATCTCATGATATATATATGAGCGATAAAGAAGAATTTGCAGGAGCAAAGCTTTTTACAGATGTAGCAACTGAAAGAAGAGAAAAGAACGAAAAAATTAACAAGTACTTTGCAAAGAAACTTGATACATACTATAAATTACCAACAGAAGTTAGAAGTATTGTCGATAAAGTACTTATTAGAGGAGACAGAGACGGTATTGTATACAACAAAGAAAACCTTGCGAAACTTGGTGTTAACTCGAAAGAATCAATAACCGCATATTATAATGTCCGTAGTGCTTTTGACGACGCATTTAATATCCTTATAAAGAGGATGAGTGAAAATGGTGTCAGTAAAGAAGAAATACAAGAATTTCAACGTCGAAAAGTAGGATATTTCCCACATAAATGGCAGTATAGACATATTGTAAAATATCAACAACTTAATGATTTCGGTATATGGATAACTGTATCAATGGAAGATTTCAAAACCAAATACCAAGCAAAGAAAGCACAAGAAAAAGCAATAAAAAATAATCTTGTTCCCAGCGATAGATATATTTATGACACCCTTGATAACGTTGACACTGATTTCTTTTCTGAGCAAAGAATGTCATTTGAAAACATAAGGTCTATTCTTGAAAGTGCAAAAGCACCAGATGATGTCAAAAAGCTTATGGTTGATTCATTGCGAGACGTCACAAAAGAGAAAGGCTTTGGAATGCACTTTATACGTAGAACTAATATACAGGGATATGACACAGAAAATGTTTCTTCTATAATGGCGGACTATTTTACAGGATTTGCTGGATATATTACTAAAATGGAATCCGCACCAAAATACTTTTTGGCATTAGATAATATAGACCCACGAAGACAAAAAGAATACCTCCGCTGGATGAGAGACTCTATTGCTTATGATATGGGAAATTCTACAGAACTGAATAAACTGAAAACATTTGCGTTTTTGTATTACCTTGCGAACGACTTATCTTTTTTATTAACGAATACTACACAGAATTTCATTGTTGGAACTGGAGAATTGTCAAAATTAGTAACTGGTAAAGAAAAGTTTTATAAACCAGAACAAAAACTCATAGGAGCAATGAAAGATTGGGCGACACAAAATATATCTAATGAAGAAAAGAAGACAATTATTGAATTGATTGAAGTTGGTCATCTTGGAGCGGAAATGACAAGTGAGTTGATGGGATTTAAAAGCAATCCAATATATAGAAACATAAGTAACGTATTAAATAAAGCACTTTTTTCAAGCACAGCTTTTGTTGAGCAGCATGTTAACCGTGTACCAGCTTTTTTAGCGGCACGTAGAATCCTTGAGGAACAAGGTCTTACAGGAAAGAAGTTAAACAAAAAAGCACTTGATGTCAGTGATGATATACATTTTAGGTATGGGAAACAACACCGTCCAGTATATATGCGAGGGAAAAAGGGTATAATATTTGTGTTCACACACTATCTACGATCATTAATATTCCAATTAAGCAGAGATTTGTCGCAAAAAGAGTTTCTATCATTCGGACGTAAAATGTTTTATACCACGCTGATTGGCGGTACATCTGCCTTACCACTAGCAGGAATTATTGCAAAAGCGTTCAAAGATACTATTAAATCGTTGTCAGGAGATGATGATGAAGATTATCTTGAAGAAATTAAAGGATGGGAATTGATTATTACAAAAGGTATACCAGCATATTATGGTGTCGACTTGAGTAGTAGAGTTTCTATTGATATTCCATACATATCATCTGTTTCTCAAAATCCAAAGCAAACAGACAAGTGGCTTGGAGCAGTTGGAGGATTGTTTGTAAGATTAAGTAAAGGATATAAACTTGCTGAGCAAGGTAGAAATATTGAGGCTGTAGGCAAACTAGCCCCTGATGCTCTTGGCAATGTATTCAGAGCATACTATGGATACAAATATGGAGTTCGTTCATATTATGGAACACCGCTGATAGATAATAATTTAGAGGAATACAGATACAATAAACTTGAGGCTATTGTTAAAGGTATGGGATTCACTCCAACATCCGAAGCATTGATTTATGAACGTAAAAATAAAGAAAGAATCAAAAAAGCAGAAGTCTCAAAAAGAAAAAAGATTTTTAATTCTAAATTAAAAGAATACAAAAAAACAGGCAAAACGAATAAAATAGATAAATTAATAGATGATTATTATGATGAAATGTATAAATAATTATTATATAAGATATAGTACAAGTGTAATTTTACAAATTAATTTTTAAAATATGTGAAAAAAAATGTGTATGACCTTCAACGTTCTACTGAATGTTTGCATGTGAAGAAACTGGCTTTTGCCTCTGTGAATCCCGGTGTGTGAGTAATGTGTGTGTGTTTAAGTAGCAATAAACGGTTTAAGTGATGAGAATATAATGATACCGGGAAATACCAGTTTAACTGGCGAAGACAATACCGGGAACACCCGTTGGACCGGCATTTAAGCAATGAAGTGCGGTGCCAAGAGGTTGTTTGGGCTCATCTGCCGAATCCTGAGAGTAATTGGTTCCATTTAATGTGATTTTAGGGTTCATGAAGTTAGTGTTGACCTCTAGA